>JASEHJ010000007.1 GCA_030018905.1 bacterium
GATCGAAGCGCTGCTACTGATTGGACTGCTGGCGGTGAATCTGCTGTGGGCCTACCTGTACCGGCACCTCGTGTCCTATGGGTATCGGGGGACCGTCATGGCAATCGTGGAAGCGTTGGCCATCGGCTATCACCGTTTGCGTGCACCGCTCCGCTGGACCTCGCCCTACTGGGATACGAGTTGACTGATGGGCGATGCGAGGGTGGCCGTGACGGTGGCTGGCACTCTTCCCCCTTGACGCTCCGGCTCCCTATCGCCTCACAGATCCGGGTGCTCCCCAACGCTCGGCTCGTGCGGAGACTTCCCGGCATTTGCGGAATCCCTGCGAACGAGTGCGCGCGCTTGACACCTTTCTTCCGCGCATATTAGACTAGGCCGTGGCTCGCTCGCCGGGTGACCGTCGCGGTCCCCGGCTTTCTTCGCCAGAACCAGACAGAGAGGGTTGCATGAAGACCGTTATCCCGACCGCCGATGAGATTGATCGCCGTTGGCACCTGATAGACGCCGACGGTAGGGTGCTGGGCCGGCTGGCCACGCGCATCGCCACGCTTCTGCGCGGGAAGCACAAGCCCACATTCACGCCGCATCTTGACGTCGGCGACTTCGTCGTGGTCGTGAACGCCGCCGGCGTGCGCCTGACCGGGCGCAAGCTGCAACAGAAGCGTCGGTACCGGCACTCGGGCTATCCGGGCGGCCTCAAGGAGATTGCCTACGACGTACTGATGAAGACGCGTCCTGAGCGGGCGGTCACCGAGGCGGTCCGCGGTATGCTGCCCAAGACCCGGCAGGGGCGCCAACTGATCAAGAAGCTCAAGGTCTACCGAGGCCCACAGCATCGGCAGCAGGCCCAGAAGCCGGCGCCGCTGGCCTGGTAGCAGAGGGAGCGAGGGAGTCCACGTGGCAGGTGTACAGGCAGTCGCGATGACGTCAGGCAGCCGGAAGTCGGCGGTCGCACGGGTGCGATTGATCCCCGGCGCAGGCAAGGTCACGGTCAACGGCAAGGAGCTGAACGCCTACTTTCCGACCTCCCCGCTGCAGGTGATGGTCCGCCAGCCGCTGCTGTCGGCAAAGGCCGACGACCGTTTCGATGTCATCGTGAGCGTGGCCGGTGGCGGCTTCTCCGGGCAGGCCGGGGCGGTACGCCACGGCATCGCCAGGGCATTGCTGGAGGCCGACGAGACCTTGCGCCCGGCGATGCGCCAGGGAGGGTTCCTGACGCGGGACCCGCGCGAGAAGGAACGCAAGAAGTACGGACTCAAGCGCGCGCGCAAGGCCGGTCAGTACAGCAAGCGCTAGAGACCCCAAGGCCGCCACGACCACCGGTGCCGGCGGTGGGCTTCGGCCCCCGGCCCGCGGGCGTGGCGGTTCTGCACAAAAGGCCATGATGGCACTGACTCTATAGAGAGCGCCGCGAGTCGCCACCAATGCCGATACGAGCCCTGGATCTACTGGACATCGCCATCGTGACGGCGCTGATCTTTCAGGTTCTCTGGCTCGTGCGCGGGACGCGTGCGGTGCAGCTCTCAATCGGGCTGGCGGTGCTCTTCGTGGTCTACTCCGCCAGCAGGCTCCTCAAGCTGAACACGCTGCAGTGGGTGCTATCGTACCTGGGCGTGGTCGTCCCGATTGCCGTACTGGTGATCTTCCAACCAGAGTTGCGTCGCATGCTGGAGCAGCTCGGCCGCGGCGGGGCGCTCGTTTCGGGGCTGGGCCAGGGGCTGGGACGCGAGGAGACGATCCGACTCGTGAACGACGTGGCCAGGGCGTGCCGCGTTCTGGCAACCCGCAAGACCGGCGCCCTGATAGTGTTGGAGCGGCGCACCGGGCTGAGCGACGTCATCGAGTCGGGAATCAAGGTTGACGGGCTTGCGTCGGTGCAGTTGTTGATAACGACGTTCTTTCAGAACACGCCGCTGCACGACGGGGCCGTAGTTATCCGCGGCAACCGGCTGATGGCGGCCGGCTGCCTGCTCCCCCTCAGCGAGAGCCCGCTCCTCAGCCGGACCCTGGGCACCAGGCACCGCGCGGCCGTGGGGATCAGCGAGGTAACCGATGCCGTGGCGGTGGTCGTCTCCGAAGAAACCGGCTCTATCTCCCTGGCGCGCGGCGGCGCCTTGAGTTCCGGGCTGTCCGAAGAAGAGTTGAAGGTGGCGCTCCTGGGGCTGCTGGCCCACGGCGGGCCGCGCGGGCCGGCCCTGTGGCCGTGGCGCCGGACCCAGGCGGACTCATGAAGGCCCGCCTCGCCTCGCTGCTTTCCGAGCGCACGCGGCTTCTGCTGCTGTCGCTGGCGATCGCGACCGCGATGTGGCACTACGTCGGAAGCGCGCAGGGCCCCAGGTCCGAGCCTGCGATGGTGGCCTCGCTGATCGTCCGCAACGTGGAGGTGACCTTCACGGAGCTGCCTGCCGATCTCGTGGCGACGGCGAACCCGCGAGCCGTGGACCTGGAGATCCGCGGGCCGACCGCTGCCGTACTTGCGGTGAAGCCCTCCGATGTGCGCGCGATCGCACCGGTGAGTGGCGCCATGGATGCCGGGATGTACCGCGTGACGCTCAATGTGCCGGTGCCACCCGGCGTCACCCTGGTTCAGGCATCTCCTCCGGTCGTGATGGTCACGGTCGCGCGGCCCTAGAAAGGCATGGCATCGTTGCGGCGGCTCTTTGGAACCGACGGGATCCGCGGGGTTGCCAACGCCGACCTCACACCCGAACTGGCGTTCCGCGTGGGCCGCGCGGCGGGCGCCGAGTTGGGCGGGGCGGACGCGACGTTCGTCCTGGGGCGCGACACCCGCCTCTCCGGCCCAATGCTGGAAGCCGCGCTCGCCGCGGGCCTCTGCTCCGTGGGCGTTCACGTCGGACTGGGCGGCATCCTGACCACGCCGGCGGTGGCCTATCTGGCCCGCGACCTGGGCGCGGCGTGTGGCGTGGTCATCTCCGCGTCGCACAACCCGGTTGAGGACAACGGCATCAAACTGTTTGGTGGTGACGGCTTCAAGCTGCCGGACGCGCGCGAGGCCGCCATCGAAACCCTGCTCGACCGCGACGACCTGCCCCGCCCAACCGGCACCGCTATGGGAACGATCGGGGCGATCCCGGACGGCGTGGACCGCTACCTGGCGCACCTGGCCGACCTTTCCACCGGCGCGCTCGATGGGATGAAGATCGTGGTGGATTGCGCGTTCGGGGCCGCGGTGCGCGTGGCACCGCGCCTGTGGGAGATGCTGGGCGCCAACGTAGTGATCCTCCACGGCGAGCCCGACGGTTCCCGAATCAACGTCGCGTGTGGCTCCACCGATCTAGGTCCGCTGAGACAGGCCGTGCTGGCCACTGGCGCCGACGTTGGGTTCGCGCACGACGGCGACGCCGATCGCGTGCTGGCGGTGGACGAGCTAGGAGAAGAGGTGGATGGGGACGCGCTGATGGGGATCTGCGCGCTGGACCGCCACCGCAGGGGCACTCTGGCCGGCGGGATCGTGGTGGCCACCGTGATGAGCAACCTGGGCCTGGAGCAACGCCTGGCGCAGGAGGGGATCCGGCTGGAGCGGGCACCGGTCGGCGACCGCTATGTGCTGGAGCGCATGATGGAGATCGGCGCCACCCTTGGGGGCGAGCAGAGCGGGCATCTGATCTTCCTCGATCAGGCCACGACCGGGGACGGCCTCCTGACCGCGATCGCGCTGACCAATGTGATGTCCACGACCGGGCGCCGGCTTTCCGATCTGCGGGCGGAGATCCCGCGCCTTCCCCAGGTGCTGGTAAACGTGCGGGTGCGCGAGCGCAACGGCCTGATCGACGCGCCGGAGGTGGACAGGGTCTTGGCGGCGGCCGAGGTCAGGCTCGCTCCGCGCGGTCGTATCCTGGTGAGGCCGTCGGGCACAGAGCCCCTGGTCCGTGTCATGGTCGAGGCCGCCACCAGCGAGGAGGCCCGTGCAGTTGCAGAAGAGGTCGCGGCGGTCATCACCAGACGCCTCGGCGTGCCGTCGTGACGGTTCCGGTTCTCGCAGACGTCGCTGCTTCGCGGCGGGAGCTGTTCGGGACCCAGGCACACGACGTAGGGTTGGAAGCCGCGCTGCGGTGGGCGCGCGATCGCATCGCCGCGCGCCTACCGGGCTACGTGGTGACGCTCAACGGTTCGCTGCTGGTGCAGGCGGCGCGCGATCCGGATCTCCGTGCGCTGGTCAACGGCGCGGCGCTTGTTACCGCGGATGGGATCGGGGTGCTCCTGGCGGCGCGGATCACGGGTGTGCCGATGTCCGGGCGCCTGGCTGGGATTGACCTGGCAACAGCCCTCTGCGCCGGCGCCGCCGCCGCGGGGCACCGTGTCTTCCTGCTGGGGGGCGCGCCGGGCGTGGCCGAGGCCGCTGCCGCGGCGTTGCGACGGCAACATCCGACGCTGCAGATCGTTGGGACCCATCACGGGTTCTTCGGTCCCCCGGAGGAAGAGGAGGTGCGCTCGCAGATCCGGCAGGCCCGCCCTGACCTCCTGCTGGTGGCGCTGGGGGCGCCGCGGCAGGAGCGCTGGATGCAGCTCAACAGCGCGGACTTAGGCGTGCCGGTTTCGATCGGGGTGGGGGGCTCCTTCGATGTGCTGGCCGGGCGGGTGCCGCGCGCACCCCGGTGGATGCAGCGGGTCGGTTTGGAATGGCTCTACAGAACCCTGCGCGAGCCGCGGAGATGGAGCGTCGTGCGCACGATACCGCCGTTGTTCTGGATGGCGATTCGCGAGCGATGGCGGCGGCGTGCGGGAGATCCACACTCCTAGGGCAAAGGCCGCCTAAATGGAGGCAGGCTATGTGTGGCATCATGGGCTATGTTGGACCGCGGCCGGCGTTGCCGGTTCTGCTGGACGGGCTGCGGCGGCTGGAGTACCGGGGATACGACTCCGCCGGCGTGGCCCTCCTTGACGGCGACCGCATCGCAGTGCGCAAGGCTGCAGGCAAGCTTGGCGTGCTCGAGGCGGCGTTGGAGGCCAATCCACCTGCCGGCCGCGTCGGCATCGGCCACACGCGCTGGGCGACCCACGGCATCCCAAGCCATGCCAACGCACACCCCCACGGCGACTGCACCGGGCGGCACGTCGTAATCCACAACGGCATCATCGAGAACTACCTTTCACTCAAGGAACGGCTGGAGGCGGAGGGGCATCGCTTCCGGTCGGACACCGATACCGAGGTGCTCGCACACCTGATCGAGTCCGCGCATGCGCGGCTGGCGGCCGACCGGCCGGACCGACTGGAGGCAGCCGTCAGGGAGGCGTTGCACCAGGCGAGGGGCGCATACGCGGTGGTGGTGTTGAGCGCCGACCACCCCGATCACATCGTGGCGGTCCGGATGGTTAGCCCGCTCATCATTGGGGTCGGGGACGGCGAGATGCTGCTGGCATCCGACATCCCGGCCTTGCTCCCGTACACGCGCGACGTGGTCGTGATCGGAGACGGCGAGCTGGCCGTCATAAGGTCGGACGGGATGGCGATCTCCGACCTGGAGGGACGGGCTGTTACACGCCCGGTTCAGCGCATAACCTGGGACGCGACGATGGCCGAAAAAGGCGGGTATGCGCACTTCATGCTCAAGGAGATCTACGAACAGCCGCGCGCCCTGCACGAGACGGTGATGGGCCGTCTCGACCTTGACGACCGGGTCGAGCTGGATGGGGTTGCGCTTCCCGAGGGATTCGTCGAGCGCCTGGACAAGATCTGGATCGTCGCCTGCGGCACGGCCTTTCACGCCGGGCTGGTGGGCCGGTGGACGATCGAACACCTGGCCCGGGTGCCGGTCGAGGCGGACCTGGCGTCTGAACTGCGCTACCGCGACCCGCTGATCGAGGGAACCACGCTGGCCGTGGCCATCAGCCAGTCCGGGGAGACGGCCGACACGCTGGCGGCGTCACGCGAGGCGCGCGCCCGCGGCAGCCGGCTACTGGCGGTGACCAACGTGGTGGGCAGCACCCTGGCGCGCGAGGCCGACGACGTGCTGTTCGTCCGAGCCGGGCCGGAGATCGCGGTTGCGTCCACGAAGGCCTACACCACAATGCTGGCGGCGCTGCAGATGCTGGCCGTTGACCTGGGCGTCCGCCGGGGGACGCTCTCTCTCGCGCGGGCGTCGGCGCTGATCGCCGGACTGCGACATCTTCCCGTGCTGGCGCAGGAGGTCCTTTCCAACACGACCCAGATTGAAGCCCTGGCCCAACGCCTCGCTGCGGCCGAGCACGCGTTCTTCATCGGCAGAGGGCTCGACTACGCGGTGGCCATGGAGGGTTCGCTCAAGCTCAAGGAGATCTCCTACCTGCACAGCGAGGCGCTGGCCGCCGGGGAGCTCAAGCACGGCACGTTGGCGTTGGTCACGCCACAGACTCCGGTCTTTGCCCTCGTGACGCAGCGCGCGGTGTTCGAGAAGATGGTCTCGAACATCCAGGAGGTGCGCGCCCGCGGCGCGGAGGTGATCGCCGTCGCCTTCGACGACGACTCCGAGATAGGCCGGTACGCCGACACCGTGCTGCGCATACCATCCGTGGATGAGATCCTGGCGCCGGCGCTGGCCAGCATTCCGCTGCAGTTGTTCGCCTACCACGTGGCGGTGCTGCGCGGTCACGATGTTGACCGGCCGAGGAACCTGGCAAAGAGCGTTACGGTCGAGTAGGGAGGAAGGGGTGCCGGGTCGAACCGGTTCCCCCGCGGGGGTGCGCTGATGGCGATTGACCAGGAGTTCCTGCAGGTGCTGGCGTGTCCTGTGGATCACGCGGCGGTGGTGCGCGACGGCGATCGCATCGTCTGCACCGTCTGCGGGCGCCGGTATCCGATCCGGCAGATCGAGGGCGCGGAGATCCCCATCATGCTGGCCGATGAGGCGGAGCTGCCCGGATGAGGGTGCTCGGACTCGGGACGGACATGGTCGAGGTGGATCGAATCGAGCGCGCGGTCGCCCGCTGGGGTGAAGCGTTCGTTTGTCGCATCTACACGCCATCAGAGATCGAGCGCGCGCGACCTCCGCTGGTCCGCGGGCCGCGGCTGGCGGCACGCTTCGCGGCTAAGGAGGCCGTGATGAAGGCCCTGGGTGTCGGCCGGCGGGGGATGGCGTGGCGCGAGATCGAGATCGTAAACGACGATCAGGGACGACCGCTCGTGTGCCTGCACGGCGCCGCGGCGCGGATCGCCGACCAGCAGGGCGTGGTCAGCGTGCTGGTCACGCTCTCCCACACGCACGACCACGCGGTAGCCAGTGCGGTGGCGCTGGGTAACTGAGGGGAAATAGAAGAGGAGCGCTCGCTTCTTCCGACTTTTCACCGTCTTCAGTCGCGCCGCCGGTTCGTACCGCTCGGTAGGCTATTCTCGGGAGTTACCTCCCGAGAAGACCGTCCGGCTTTCTGAGTCCACGTGCGCGACGTTTGACTCGGCTACTTTGCCGTTGGGCTTGCGCTCCTCTAGTCCGAAATCTACCACCGGCGGCCCGGTCCGTCAATCCCCAACGGCCGTTCCCAGGCTGTGGATAGTGTGGGCAAGATCCGAGAGGAAACCGGCGCCGCCTGCAAGAAACCACGCAGCGGCATAGCCGGAGGCGACGCTTGAGACTCCCAACGAGCGAAGAGATGGCCACCCTCGACCGACGGGCGGCAGAGGAATTTGGTGTGCCCACGCTGCTCCTCATGGAGGCGGCGGGCCGCGCCGTGGCCCAGGCGGCCGCACGGTTGACTGGAAGCGGGGGCACGAGGACCGTCGTGGTCGCGGGGAAGGGCAACAACGGTGGTGATGGGTTGGTCGCCGCCAGGGTTCTGCAGGCGGCCGGGTGGCGAATCCTGGTGGTACTGCTCGCCCGTGATGCCGAGGTCAGCGGCGACGCCGCGGTGAACCTCCAGGCCGCGCGCCGGGCCGGGGTGGAGATCACCAACCTCGACAGTACTGCGATGCCCGGGCTGCGGGGGGTGCTGGCGAGCGCGGACTTGGTTGTTGACGGTCTTTTCGGGACCGGGTTTCGCGGCCCGGTGATCGGTCTCGCCGCCAAGACGATCGAGGCCATCAACGCCTGCGGCAGGCCGGTTCTGGCAATAGACATCCCTTCCGGGGTGAACGGCGACACAGGCGCCGTGGACGGTCACGCCGTGCGCGCCACCGCAACCGTCACGATGGGACTCCCCAAGACAGGGCTTGTCCTTGTTCCAGGCGCCGTCCACGCGGGACGCATCTGGGTGGCCGACGTAGGTCATCCGCACCGCCTGATCAACGATCCCGGGATCCTCACCGCCCTGGTCACCCGCGACATGGTGGATGCGGCGATTCCCGTCCGACGCCTCGACGCGCACAAAGGTGACGCCGGGCGGGTCCTGGTGGTCGCCGGCTCTATCGGGCACAGCGGCGCCGCGGTCCTGACGGTACTCGGGGCGCTGAGGGCAGGCGCCGGACTTGTGACGCTGGGCGTGCCAGGCGCCATCTACCCGATTGTCGGCCCGGCGGTCATCGAGGGGATGCCGCTGCCGCTTCCCGACTGCGACGGCGCGCTGGCGGCCGAGGCTGCGGGCCAGGTCCTCGATCTGGCGGGTTCGGCCGATGTCGTGGCGTGCGGGCCGGGCATCTCGCGACTCCCCGGGCCGGCGGCCGTTGTGCAACGCCTGAACGCGGAATGTCCTCTTCCGTTGGTCCTGGATGCCGACGCCCTGACCATCCTGGCGGGCAACCAGGGGGAGCTGCCCGCGGGCAGGGCCGCGCGCATCCTTACACCGCATCCCGGCGAGCTGGCGCGGTTGCTGCAGTGCACCGTGGACGAGATCCAGCGACACCGGCTGCAGGCGGCGCGCGCGGCAGCCGGACGATACAGGGCGGTGGTCGTCCTGAAGGGAGCCCGCACCGTCGTCGCCGATCCCTCTGGGACCGCGTTCGTGATTCCGACCGGCAATCCGTCCATGGCCGCAGGGGGCATGGGCGATGTGCTCTGCGGGGTAATCGCAGCGCTGGTGGGTCAGGGCCTGCCGGCCACTGCCGCGGCCTGGGCAGGGTCGTACCTGCACGGCCTGGCCGGCGACCGGGCCGCGGCCTGCCGGGGCCCGGTGGGAGTGCTGGCGCGTGAGGTGGCGGACGGACTGCCCGGCTCGCTTGCAGCCGTTCGTTCAGGGGCGGTAGCCGAACTGGTTGCTCCGCTGGCGCTGGCCGGTCAGTGAACGAGCTGGACTCTGCCCTCTCACGGGCACGGTCGCGAACTTGGGCCTCGGTTGACCTCGACGCCGTGGCGCACAACGTGCGCGCAATCCGCTCTCTGCTCCCGGAGAAGACCGCGTTCATGGCGGTACTCAAAGCGAACGCATACGGCCACGGGCTCGTCCCGGTTGCCGAGGCCGCGCTCGCAGCCGGTGCGTCTTGGTTGGGTGTGATGACTCCCGGCGAGGCGGCGGAGCTGCTCGCCGCCGGCGTGCGCGCCCATACCCTGATCCTCGGACCGGTCTCGGCCGGCTGGTTGCCGCGCTTCGCGGACTCTGAGTGCAGGCTGACGGTGGGCAGCGTTTCTGCCCTGGAGGCCGTGCAGTCGCTCGATGGGAAGGCCAGGTTCCGAGTCCACATCAAGATGGACACCGGCATGACCCGGATGGGCGTCACCGTGGAGGAACTGGCAGGGCTGCTCGGCCGCGTGGATCCCTCGAAGGTGGAGGTGGAAGGCATCCTTACGCACATGGCCTGTGCCAATGCGCCCGATCCCGCGCCGACCCGAGCGCAGCTCGCCGCCTTCGAGCGGGCGGTTGCGCTCGTCCGGGAGCGGTTCCCTTTGGCGATCGCGCACGCGGCGGCCAGCGCGGCCACCCTAGCATTTCCCGAGGCCCATCTGGACATGGTGCGCATCGGCATCTCCCTCTACGGCATTGCGCCAGCCCCGCACCTGACCGTTCCTGCGCTGCGGCCCGCCATGACGCTCTCTTCGCGCGTGACCCGTACGCAGCGCGTTCCAGAGGGGACCCCGGTGTCCTACTGCGGCACCTACCGGACCCCTCAGGCCGCTACGATCGCCACGGTAGGGTTGGGCTTCGCCGACGGTTACCCGCGCCTGCTGGGCAACGTAGGTCAAATGCTCGTGGGTGGCCGGCGCCTGCCGGTGGCCGGCCGCGTGTGCATGGACTACACGATGCTGGACGCGGGCGACGCGCCGGTTGGGGAGGGCGATGAGGTAATTGTCTTCGGCCCGGGGCTGCCGGTGGATGAGGTTTCCGCTGCCGCGGGCACCATCCCCCACGAGCTGTTCTGCCGCGTGGGCCGCCGCGTGCCGCGCGTCTACCTACGCGACGGCCATCCGGTGTCGGTGGCCGGTGTGGAGGCGGAATGATGCGCGTGGCGTTCCAGGGGGAGCGCGGCGCCTACAGCGAGGCGGCGGCGATCGCCCATTTCGGGCCGCTGGAGCCCCTGCCCTGCCGGACGCTCGCCGCGGTTTTCGACGCGGTGGAGCGCGGCACGGCGGTTCGGGGAATGGTACCTGTCGAGAACTCCCAGGCAGGCAGCATAAACGATACCTACGACCTGCTGGTGCGGCGTCCCCTGCACATCGTGGGCGAGCACAACCAGCGGATAGAGCACTGCCTGCTGGCCCTGCCCGGCGAGACGCTGGACTCGATCCGCACCATACTCTCGCACCCGCAGGCGCTGGCCCAGTGCGACGCGTTCCTGGCGCGTGGTGGGTGGGAGACCGTGGCCACCTACGACACGGCGGGGAGCGCGCAGATCGTGGCCGTGGATCGGCGCACCGGCGTGGCCGCGATCGCCAGCCGGCACGCGGCCGAGATCTACGGCCTGATGGTGCTGGCCGAGGGCATCGAGACCAGCCCCGTCAACTTCACAAGGTTCCTGGCGCTCTCGCTTACCCCGACGCCTCCCGGCGACCGCGCCAAGACGTCGGTCGTGTTCTCCACGGCCAATGTGCCCGGCGCGCTCTATCGTGCGCTGGGGGCGTTTGCGGAGCGCGGCATCAACCTGACGAAACTCGAGTCGCGGCCCCGGCGTGACCGCCCATGGGAGTACCTGTTCTACGTGGACATCGAGACGCACCGTGATTCGCCCGAGGGCCGCGCCGCGCTGGACGACCTGGCCCGCGTATCCGCGTTCCTCCGCGTGCTGGGGTCCTACCCAAAGGCGGAGGGGTGAATACCGTCTGGCCTCGTGTAGCGCCCGCCGGAGACCTCGGGCTCCTTGTGGAGTTTGCCCCTGACCTCTCGCCGAAGGCGATCGCACGGGTCCATGGCGCCCGCCGCCTTCTGGAAGATCTGCCCGGCGTGGTCGAGACGGTCCCAGGGCTTCGGTCGGTGCTGGTGGCGTACGATCCGTCGGCGGTTTCCTTCGACGAGATCGCCGGGCGCGCCGAAGCCGTTGCCCGGGCGGCACAGCCGGTGCCTGCCGCGGAAGGGGTCCTGGTGGAGATCCCGGTCGTCTACGGCGGCACCGCAGGGCCGGACCTGGAGGCGGCTGCGCTGGCCTGCGGGGTCAGGCAGTCCGAGGTCATCGAGATACACAGCGGGACAGAATACCTGGTCTACATGCTCGGGTTCGCGCCCGGCTTCCCGTATCTGGGCTTGCTGGCGCCGCAACTGCGCCTGCCGCGCCGCCCCACACCCCGCGTCCGTGTGCCGGCCGGGAGCGTGGCCGTTGCCGACGCGTTCAGCGGCATCTACCCCCAGGAGACCGCGGGCGGCTGGCACCTCCTGGGGCGTACCCCGTTGCGCCTGTTCGATCCCAGCAGGGCTCGGCCGTGCCTGCTGCAGCCGGGCGATCGGGTGCGGTTCGTGCCGATCCCCAACGGTTCCGCAGCATGGGAGGCGGCCGAACCGGACGCGAAATCCAGCGGGGTGACGCCCATCCGCGCGTTCGGGCGCCCGGTCTTCGAGGTGCTCGAGCCCGGGCTGATGACGACCGTGCAGGACCGCGGCAGGATGGGGTGGCGGAGGTTTGGAGTTCCCTCGTCCGGGGCTCTGGACCGCCCAGCGTTGGACGCGGTCAACGGCGTGTTGGGCAATCTGCCGGGCGCCGCAGCTCTTGAGTTGACGTTTCCCGGTCCGAGGCTGCGCGTTCTCTCCGAGGCTGAGGTCGCCGTTGCCGGCGCCGACATCACCGCTCTGGTCAACCGGACCGCGCTTGACCCTGGGGAGCCGGTTAGGGTGCATCCCGGCGATCTGCTGGAGTTCGAACCGCCGCGCCAGGGCCAGTGGCTCTACCTGGGGGTGGCCGGCGGAGTGGAGGTGCCTCCGCTGCTGGGCAGTCGTTCCGCCTACGCCAGGGGCGGGCCGCTGGGACGCGCGCTCAGGGCAGGAGATGTTCTCGGGCTGGGAGAAATTAGCAGCGCCCGGCGCAGGACCCGGCGGCCCGGCGATTCCTTGATAACAAGGAATGGTCCGGTCCGGGTAGTTCTTGGTCCCCAGGCCGGTACCTTCACGGCCGAGGCGCTAGCGGCCTTCCTGGGCCGGGCGTACAAGGCCACAGCGCAGCGCGACCGCAGCGGTACGCGGCTGGCAGGTTCGATCCTGGGACACCAGGGCAGCGCCGAGATAATGTCCGATGGTCTTCTTCCGGGCGCCATCCAGGTTCCAGCGGACGGCCAGCCGCTGGTGGTCCTCGCAGACGGGCCGACGACGGGCGGGTATCCGAAGATAGCCTGGGTGATCGCACCCGATCTGTGCCGCGTCGCTCAGGCCGGGCCAGGAGCCGAGCTTCGCTTCGAGGCTGTTACTGTTGAGGCGGCCCACGCCGTGATCAGAGAGCACGCTGGGTGGCGTGCCGCACGTTGTAGCCAGATAGGAAGGGGGACCCAGTGCAGCTCGGACGCCTGCCACGCATAAAGCTGACCTCACTACCCACGCCCCTGGAGGAAGCGCCGTCGCTCTCGGCCTACCTGGGGGGGCCGCGTATCCTGTTCAAGCGCGACGACATCACCGGGCTGGCATTCGGCGGAAACAAGGCCCGAAAGGCCGAGTACCTGATGGGCGAGGCGGTGGACCGTGGCTGCGACGTGGTGATCACCGTGGGCGCGGTGCAGTCGAACCACGCCCGGGCCATCGCGGCCGCCGCACGCCGCCTGGGGCTAGACGCGATCGTGGTGCTGAGCGGCGAGGAGCCGCCGGAGCGGCAGGGCAACCTGCTGCTTGACATGATCCTCGGGGCAGACGTACGAATCATCAACACCGATGACAACTACGTCCTCATGGGAGTGGTGGAAGACATCGCGCGCGATCTTCGTAGGCAGGGACGCACTCCCTACGTCATTCCACTCGGGGGCTCGACCCCGCTGGGTGCGGCGGCGTTTGCCAACGCCGGGCTCGAGCTGCTGGAGCAGCTCAACGGCCGGGGGATCCGCGCCGATGCCATCGTGCACGCCAGCGGCTCGGGCGGGACACAGGCCGGACTCTACACCGCGATGAAGGTCACGCAGTCCGGGATACGCGTGCAGGGCATCAGCGTCGGGCCGACACGGGAGGTCGTTACCGGCCGTGTCCGCGGCCTGGCCGAGGAACTGGTCAAGCTCCTACGCCTCGACTGGAGGCCCCACCCAGACGACATCGTGGTGACGGACGAATACGTGGGCGAGCGGTACGCGGCACCCACACCCGCGTGCCTCGACGCGATCCGCCTGGTGGCCAGGACCGAGGGGATACTGCTGGACCCGGTCTACACGGGCAAGGCCATGGCAGGGCTTATTGACATGGTCCGGCGCGGGCAGTTCGGCCCGGACCAGACCGTTGTGTTCTGGCACACCGGCGGCCAGCCCGCGCTCTTCGCGTACGCCGGGTGGCTCGCCGAGGGATAGGGGGGAACTCGGCTGTCAGGCAGGGCCGCGCCCGTTGTCCTCGCCGTGGCGTTTGTGGCCGCCGCCCTCGCGGCGCTGCCGGCGGCTGCTGACGAGGCGCTGCTTCGCCGCGCGTTCGGCGCGTTTCTCCAGTCCGCGGAAGAGTTGCGGATCGAGGCGATTCCTGACCTGTACGACGGAGGGTACGCCCGCATCACCGCGGTCGGCCGGCGCCTTCTATTGAACGAGGGCCTGCGAGTTGACGAGGCTATGATCCGGCTGGTTGGCGTGAGCCTCGATACCGCCGCACTCCGCTCCGGCACGCTGAAGGTCCTGGACTTCCGCGACAGCGCCTTTCAGGTTCGGGTGCTGTTGCGTAGCCTCCAGGACTACTTCAACGCCGGCAACGCTTTCGACGACATCCGACTGTGGGCAGAGGACGGCTATCTGCTGGGCTCCGGAACGGTGCTGTTCCGCGGCCAGCCGACGAGGCTGCGCATGAAGGGGTTCTTTGCGGTGTCCGGCACCACAGAGGTCTTCTTCTACTTCGACACGCTCCATGCCGGCGCGTTGCCGGTGCCCTCGGCCGCCATCCGTGACCTCGAACGCCAGTTGAATCCGGTAATGCACCAGCGCCTCTGGCCGGTGACCTTCAAGATCCGCTCGGTCAGGCTGGACGCGCAATCACTGATTATCAGCAGCCAGGGTGAAGGCGCGGGTCCGGGGTACGGAGGAGGCCAGCAGCCGGTCTATGCACCCTGAGAGCAGGTTACCCCTTATACTGGTAACGACGAAGCAGGGGAGCGTTCCTCACCGGTACGTGGATGCGGTGCGTCTCGCCGGTGGGGATCCCATCGTGGTCGGTCCCGGCGATCCGCTTCCCGGGGCGTTCGACGGGCTTCTGCTCTCCGGCGGCGAGGACGTGCACCCGAGGCACTATGGACAGGAGATCGCCGCTCCTGTGCAGGAGACGCTGAAGATTGATGAGGCGCGCGACCTGATGGAACTGGACCTGGCGCATGCCGCGCTCCGGGCCGACCTGCCCGTGCTCTGCATCTGCCGGGGCGCGCAGTTGATGAACGTAGCAGCCGGCGGCACGCTGTGGCAGGATCTTTCCCTGGCAGGGATTCCGTCCTCAGCGCACTACCAGAGCGGCGGGGACTTTTGGGAGACATCTCACGAGGTTGTCGTGGAGCCCGGAAGCCGGCTGGCCGCAATCCTGGGCGCGGGTCCCCTGCCTGTGAACTCCTATCACCATCAGGCGGTCGCGGAGGCCGCATCCGGGTTTGCGATCACATCCCGCGCCCCCGACGGCACGATCGAGAGCCTGGAGGGCCGGCGGCACCGATGGGTGATGGCGATCCAGTGGCATCCCGAGCGTCTTGTGCGGCATCACCCGGTTCAACTGAGGCTCTTTACCCGGTTTGTGGAGGAGGCCCGTCGCTCATGATGCGCCCGCGGTTGACCATCTTCGTCATGCTCGCTGCGATCCTGGCGGCGTCCGTGGCTGCGGGCGCGGTGCCTGCGGAGGGCGCGGTGCCGGTGGCGGTTGAGGGCGGCACCGAGGCGCACCGCATCATCGTGGACGGCGTTATCGGGCCGGCCACGGCGCGGTTCATCCTGCGCGTGGTGCGCGATGCCGACCCCGCGCGCGTCGAGGCTCTGGTCATCCAGATGGACACCCCAGGCGGTCTCATGCGCTCCATGGACGAGATCACCAAGTCCATCCTGAACGCCAGGGTGCCGGTGGTCGTCTACATAGCGCCCCACGGCGCGCGGGCGGCTTCTGCAGGGGTGTTCATCACGTACGCGGCGCACCTCGCGGCCATGGCCCCGGCCACCCACATCGGCGCCGCAACCCCCGTGGCCGTCGGGACCGGCGAGGGTAAGGAACCGGACAAGGCCATGATGGAGAAGGTCACCAACGACGCGGTGGCCAACCTGCGAGCCATGGCACGGCGCCGGGGCCGCAACGCCGAATGGGCGGAGAAGGCGGTACGGCAGGCGGTTTCCATCACCGATGAGGAGGCCGTGGCGGAGCGGGTAGTGGATCTGGTGGCTTCGGACGTACACGACCTGCTGCGCAAGATCGACGGCCGGACCGTCGAGACCGACCTCGGTCCGAAGAAGCTGCGCACCGCGGGGGCCCGCATCGTGGATCACAGGATGGACCTGACCGAGCGGTTCCTGTTCACGCTCAGCGACCCCAACGTGGGCTTCATCCTGATGAACATCGGGATCCTGGGCGTCATGGTCGAGCTCTACAACCCGGGGGCGATACTGCCCGGGGTGGTGGGAGGCATCGCGCTGATCCTGGGCTTGGCCTCGTTTGCCATCGTGCAGGTGAACGTCGCCGGTCTGGCGCTGATCGCGTTCGCCATACTGCTCTTCATCGCCGACCTTAAGGTGCCGGGACACGGCGTGCTGACCGCCGGCGGCGTCATCGCCTTCGTCATCGGCGCGGTCCTGCTCACCGAGCATCAGGCGCCGTTCCTGCAGATCTCGCTGCGGCTGATTCTGACCGTCGCCGCGCTGCTGGCCACGTTCTTCCTGTTCGCCGTGGGCGCGGGGATCCGCGCGCAGCGATCGAGGCCGCGCAGCGGCCAGGAGACCCTGGTCAATGCCATAGGCGTAGCCCGATCGCGGCTGGATCCCGAGGGCCAGGTTTACGTGCAGGGCGAGATGTGGAGCGCGGTGTCCGTCGCGGGTCCCATTGAGGACGGCCAGCGGGTGCGCGTGATCGAGCTGGATGGCCTGCGCGTGCGCGTCAAGCCCGAGCTCGATCCTCCGGGATAACGCCGCGCCTGCTCCGGCAGACCCTGGTTCCATGCGCGTAGCCGTCGAGACCTCCTCACCCGAGGCCACCGAGTCCCTGGGGCGACGCATCGGCGCGCACCTGCGCCCGGGGGATACCGTGGCGCTGGTGGGCCCGCTGGGGTCCGGCAAGACCGTGTTGGCCAAAGGCCTGGCGCTCGGCGCCGGGGCGACCGGGCACATGGCAAGCCCCTCCTTTGTGGTAATCCGCGAGTACGCCGGTCCGGTGCGCGTCTACCACGCCGATCTCTACCGCCTGGAGCACCCCGGCGATCTGGCGCACCTGGGCCTGGAGGAGTTGATGGACGGGGACGGCATCGTCATCGTGGAATGGGCCGACCGTGCCCCGTGGATCCTGCCGGCGGATCACCTGTGGGTTGAGTGCGCCTTCGGCGAATTCGACACCTGCCGCACGTTTGTCTTGAGCGCGCCCGTTGGGATGGCCGACCGGATCGCCGTCGCGGCGGAGAAGTGAGCGCGATGCGCGTGCTCGCCATCGAGGTCAGTACGCGGCGCGGGAGCGTGGCGGTGGTAGGCCCCGAGGGGACCATGGGCGAGCGGTCGGCGGACGTGCCCGGCGCCCACCTTGAGTGGCTGTTGGGCGCAGTTACCGCGGTCCTGGGCAACGCCCACATGGGGTCCGGGGACGTGGACGCGCTGTCCGTATCGCTGGGGCCGGGAGGCTTCGTCGGACTGCGCATCGGCGTGGCAACCGCCGCGGCCTGGGCCCATGCAGCCGGCCGCCCGCTGGTCGGGATCCCGACGCTCGATGTGATCGCCGCGGGCGCTGTTGCGGACGCGGGCTCCAGTTCTCCCGGCCTGGTGCTGTCCGCCACCGATGCCCGGCGCGGCGAGGTGGTCGCGGCGCTCTACCGGCGTGGGGCATTGCCCTCGGATCTTGTGAGGTTGACCCCAGATCTGCTGGTGGCTCCGAGCGCGATTCGCGACCTGTTGCCCCCGATTGACGAGCCCGTCGTCGTGGCGGGCGATGCGCTCAGGCTGCACGCGCCGGCGATCCTGGAGGCCCTGCATCCGTGGGCCTCCCAGGCTCCGTGCGAGAGCTGGTGGCCCCATGCATCGGTGCTCGGGGCGGTCGGTCGGACGCGGTTGCTGCGCGGAGAGCGTCACGACCCCATGCGGCTGGTGCCGATCTACGCGCGCGGGCCGGAGGCGCGGGCGTGGGAGGAACGGTCTGTCGTGGCCGAGAAAGGTGGCGCATAGCCGGGCGCCGGCGGAGCGCGCCGGCTGTGGGAGCGAAATGAAGCAGATAACGCGGGTGCGCGTCGAACCCATGGTGCTGGCAGACCTGCCGCGCGTGTGCGCGATCGAGCAGGAGGCGTTCGCGTTACCGTGGCCCAAGGACGCCTATCGCTCCGAGCTGCTGCACAACAAGTCCGCCTTCTACGTGGTGGCTAGGGACGAGATGGGTTCGGTTGTGGGCTTCGCCGGCATGTGGGTGATCTTCGATGAAGCGCACATAACAACGCTGGCCGTGGACCCCGACCGCCGCCGTGAGGGCATCGGCAGCCGGCTGCTGCTGGCCCTCGTTGACGCGGCCCTGGCGCGCGAGGCGCGCTGGCTGACGTTGGAGGTCCGGCCGTCGAACGTGGATGCCCTCGCGCTGTATCGCAAGTTCGGTCTCCGCGACGTAGCCCTGCGCCGGCGGTACTACAGCGACAACGGAGAAGACGCGGTCGTGATGTGGACCGGCAACCTCAGGGATCCCGAAGCGCAGGCCCGGCTCGATGCGCTGCGGCTCAGCCTGGGGGAGTAGGGGGCATCGTTCCGGTCGCCGTGCTGGTGCTGGGTATAGAGACATCCTGCGACGAGACCGCCGCGGCCGTGGTCGCAGACGCTGCGAGTATCCAGAGCAACGTCATCGCCTCTCAAGAGGATCTCCACCGGATGTATGGCGGGGTCGTCCCGGAATTGGCCTCGCGTAGGCACCTAGAACGGATCCTCCCGGTTGTGGACCTGGCGTTGGAGCAGGCTGGAGTGCGCTGGTCCGACCTCGGTGGCATAGCCGTCACGCGCGGACCGGGCCTACTCGGAGCGCTGGCGGTCGGCGTTGCCGCTGCCAAGTCCTTCGCCTATGTACATAGGCTGCCGCTTGTGGGCGTCAACCATTTGGAAGCGCACTTGTTCGCCAACGTGTTGGACCGGGGCCCGCTGCCCGTGCCCTCCCTGGCGCTCATCGTTTCGGGCGCTCACACGGATTTGGTGATGATAGAGGGCCACCACCGCTATGCGATGCTGGGACGGACGCGCGACGATGCCGCCGGCGAGGCATTTGACAAGGTCGCGCGCGCCATGGGTCTGGGCTATCCCGGGGGGCCTGCCCTGGACCGGCTGGGCCGCACCGGCGATGCTTCGGCCGTGCCGCTGCCCGTCCCGTTTCCCGGCGGCGGGCTCGACTTCAGCTTCAGCGGCGTGAAGACCGCCGCGCTGCGGGCGCTGGCGGCAGAGCCGTCGCCCTCCCCGTCGTTCATCGCCGGCCTCGCAGCCTCTCTTCAGCGCGTTGTCGCCGAGGCGCTGGCGACCAAGACCGCGCGCGCCGCCCGCGAGCACCGGCCGCGGGCCCTGCTGCTGGCGGGCGGAGTGGCGGCCAACTCGGTGCTGCGCGCGCGCCTGGAGGACGAATCCGGCCGCCTCGGCATTCCCCTGCTCGTCCCGCGGATGGAACTCTGCACCGACAACGCGGCCATGGTCGCGGCCTGCGGCGCCTCCCGCCTAGCCCGAGGGGAGCGGGACTCCTGGGACCTGAGCGCGGCCGCGGACCTACCCCTCGCGGGCTGACCTCCTGGCGCTGAGGAACGATTTTTCCCCCAGGGTCTTGATCGCGGCGGTCCGGCGGAATAGAATGGGATGGTTAGCACTCTAGTACCGAGAGTGCCAAATCCACAAACACCCCGCAAGGAGGGACGCAAACGATGAAGCTCAAGCCATTGGGCGACCGCGTGGTCGTAAAGCCCCTGGAAGAGGAGGAGCGCACAAAGGGAGGCATCGTCCTGCCGGATACCGCCAAGGAGAAGCCTCAGCACGGCGAGGTGATCGCCGTGGGGCCGGGCGAGTGGGATGAGGACGGCAAGAAGCGCATCCCTCCGGATGTGAAGCCGGGCGATCGGGTGCTGTACGCCAAGTACGCGGGTACCGAGGTCAAGACCGACGACGGTGACCTGCTGATCCTCCGCGCCAGCGACGTGCTGGCCATCGTCGAGAAGTTCTCGGTCAAGACCAAGGCCAAGGGATAAGGGAGACCTACGATGCCGAAGATTCTGGCTTATGACGAGGATGCCCGGCGCGCAATGGAGCGCGGGGTCAACAAGCTGGCCGAGGCCGTGAAGATCACGCTGGGTCCCAAGGGGCGCAACGTGGTGCTCGAGAAGAAATTCGGCTCGCCCACAATCACGCACGACGGCGTAACGGTGGCCAAGGAGATCGAGCTGGAGGACCCCTTCGAGAACGCGGGGGCGCAGCTCGTGCGCGAGGTGGCCACCAAGACCGAGGACGTGGCCGGCGACGGCACGACAACGGCCACCATCCTTGCCCAGGCGATCATGCGCGCCGGGCTCAAGATGGTCGCCGCCGGCTCCAACCCCATGGCACTTAAGCGGGGCATTGATAAGGCGGTCACCGCTGTGGTCACCGAGATTCGCAAGGCGGCCAGGCCGGTAGAGACCAAAGAGGCGATCGAGCAGGTCGCCAGCATCGCGGCCAATGATGTCACAATCGGCCGGCTCATCGCCGACGCGATGGACAAGGTCGGCAAGGACGGCGTCATTACCGTCGAGGAGTCCAAGGGGATCGAGACTACCGTAGAGGTCGTCGAGGGGATGATGTTCGACAAGGGCTACATCTCGCCGTACTTCATCACCGACCCCGAGAAGATGGAAGCGGTTCTCGACGACGCGGTCATCCTGCTGACCGACAAGAAGATCAGCGCGATCAAGGATCTGCTGCCGGTCCTGGAGCGGGTCGTGCAGTTGGGCCGGCCGTTGTTGCTCATCACCGAGGATCTCGAAGGCGAGGCACTGGCCACCCTGGTGGTCAACAAGCTCCGGGGAACGCTGCAGGCGGTCGCCGTTAAGGCCCCCGCATTCGGCGAGCGGCGCAAGGCGATCCTCGATGACATCGCGATTCTTACCGGCGGTCAGGTCATCAGCGAAGAGGTGGGCCTCAAGCTGGAGAACACCGAGATGCACCACTTGGGCCGCGCCGGGCAGGTGAAGATCCGCAAGGATGAGACGATCATCATCAAGGGCGCGGGAGAGAAGGAGCAGATCCAGAAGCGCGTGCAGCAGCTGCGCAAGCAGATCGAGGAAACCGAGTCCGACTACGACCGTGAGAAGCTGCAGGAGCGCCTCGGCAAGCTTGCGGGAGGCGTGGCAGTTGTCAAGGTCGGGGCACCCAGCGAGGCGGAGTTGAAGTACCGCAAGACCCGCACCGAGGACGCTCTGCGTGCAACCCGCTCGGCCGTCGAGGAGGGCATCGTGGCCGGCGGCGGCTCCGCGCTGGTGGTGGCGAGCAAGGCCGTCAAGTCGTTGGGGCTGAAAGGCGACGAGAAGGTCGGCGCCTCGATCGTTGCCCGTGCACTGGCCGAGCCCGCGCGGCAGCTCGCCGTCAACGCCGGGCAGGAGGGGTCCATCATCGTAGAACACCTCAAGGAACAGAAGCCGGATTGGGGCTACGATGTAATGAGCAACGAGTTCGTGGACATGTTCAAGGCAGGCATCGTGGATCCCGCCAAGGTGGTGCGTTCCGCGCTGCAGAACGCGGCCAGTATCTCCGGGCTGCTGCTGACCACCGAGGCCATGGTCGTGGAGAAACCGGAAGAGGAGAAGCAGGGGCCCGCGGCGCCGCAGATGCCGATGATGTAGGCGTCTCTGCGCGGCCTCCGGCCGCACGGAAGCTCGGCGAAGGGGGGAGCCATTGGGCTCCCCCCTTCCACGTTGAGGTGTCGCTGAGATGCGTCGGAGGAAAGCTCTTCTAGCGAGACGAATCCCAAGCAGTAGGTGACACCGCTTGCGCCATCGTCCGCCGCTCGACGGCACCACCACCATGAACGCGTCCAAGGAGCCAATCATGAAATTTGGGTTCATTCCGACCGAAGGCGGCCGCTTCTTCGAGCAGGCGCTGCGTGAGGTACTGCTCGGCGAGGAGCTGGGCTTCCACTCGGCATGGATGGAGGAGCACCACGGCGTCACCAACCACTACTGGCCTTCACCGTTGGTAGTCCTGGCCGGCTTTGCGACGCGGACTTCAAAGATCCTGCTGGGGACCAACATCGCGGTCCTGCCTTTCTACCACCCGGTCCGTGCCGCGGAGGACGTGGCCATGCTGGACGTCATCTCGGGCGGCCGCGTCATCTTCGGGGTGGCGATCGGCTACCGCCCGCAGGAGTTCGCCCTATACGGCGCGCAGTTGGAGAACCGTGGAGCCCGCCTGTCCGAGGCGATCCGGTTGATGCGGCGCCTCTGGACGGAGGAGTCTGTGACGTTCTCCGGCCGGCACTACGCCGCCTCGGACGCGCGAATCGAACCGCGGCCCCTTCGCCCGGTGCCCATCTGGATAGGAGGGTGGGGAGATCTTTCTCTGCGGCGTGCGGCCGAGTTGGGCGATGCCTGGATTCCAGGCCCGACAGCCAATCTTGAGAAGCTACTCGACGCCCAGGCCACCTACCTGCGTCAACTGGTCAAGTTCGGGCGCGATCCGGGCGGGGTTCCCACACCCCTCACCCGCGAGCTGGTCATCGCGGAAACCGAGGCGCGGGCACGCGAGCTGGCAGAGCGCCACCTGCTCGTTAACTACCGCGACGAGTACGGCAAGGACTGGTCGCACCCGCTGATCGGCCGTGAGGACGGAACCCCGGTGGACAGACTGGATGACCTGGGCCGCGACCGCTTCCTCATTGGGACGCCCGACCAGGTGGTGCGGCAGATCGAGCGGTTCCGGGAGACCTTCGGCGTGGACCACCTGATCTTCCGAACCTACTTCCCAGGCATGCCTCACGAGCACATTTTGGCCGAACTGAGACTTCTGGCGAAGGAAGTGATTCCGGCCTTCGCGACTGGGGGATCAGCATGACACCTAACCTCAACGGTTTGATTCCGGCCACGGTTCTGCCCATGACAGGCGACGCCCGGCCCGACCTGGAAACCCTGACGCGTTACCTCGACTGGGTGGTCTGCCAGGGACCGGTGGGACTGGCCATCAACGCCGACACCGGCGAGGGCCCGCACATGTCGCGGGGCGAGAAGCGGGCGGTACTAGATGCCGCGGTAGCCGCGGTGGCGGGCCGCGCGCTCGTCATTGCAGGGATCGGCGGTCCGTATACCGAGGAGGCCGTCGCGCAGGCGCGCGACGCGAAGGCCGCGGGAGCGGACGCCCTGTTGATCTTCCCCATCCCGGCCTTCTTCGGCCGACCTCTCTATCCGGAGATCCCGTACGAGTACCACCGGGCCATCGCTCGTGCCGTGGATCTCCCCATGATCCTGTTCCAACTGCAGCCTGCCCTTGGTGGGGTAGAGTTCACGGCCGAGGCGATGGCGCGCCTGCTGGAGATTGACACCGTGGTGGCGATCAAGGAGGCCTCCTTCGATGCCATGAAGTTCGTTCAGATGCGCTCGATCCTGGACCAGGCGCAGCGGCGGATCACGCTCCTGACCGGCAACGACAACTTCATCTGCCACTCGTTCGTGCTGGGCGCCGAGGGCGCGCTGATCGGCTTTGGGACGCTGGCCGTGCAGATGCAGGTGGAGATGATCGAGGCCGCCCGCCGCCGCGACTGGGACGAGGCGTTTCGGCTTTCCGAGATCGTGCAGCCGCTGGCCGACGCGATCTTTGCGCCGCCGGTCCCCAACTACCGCGTTCGGACCAAAGAAGCGCTGCGCATGCTCGGCGTGATCGGCAGCGCCACAGTGCGGCCTCCGCTCCTTCCCGTGGGCGACGAAGAACGCGGGCGGATCCGGCTCGCCCTGGAGCGCGCAGGGATGTTGGAGCCCGGCCGTGCTGGATGAGGGCGCCCGTCCCGCTTGCTATTGTGCGATATTTGTGGTAGCGTTTAGACCGGAAGCCCCACAAGAGACCGATAACAGGCCGAAAACCCGAACATTTGATGCCGAATCCGTTACGAATGTTCGTTATTGGAGGTGGCGGGCGAGAACACGCACTCGCCTGGCACCTGCGTCGGCACTACCCTGACACCGCCCTCTATTGCGCTCCAGGAAACCCGGGTATCTCCGCGCTTGCCACCTGCCTGCCGATTTCGGTCACCGACCTGCCGTCGCTGGCGAATGCCGCCTCATCGCTCGAGATTGACCTGACGATAGTTGGCCCTGAAGCGCCCCTGGTTACGGGCATCGTGGACCTCTTCGAGATGCGCGGTCTTCCCATCATCGGCCCGACCGCGCCGGCCGCGGCACTGGAAGGCAGCAAGGTCTTCGCCAAGGGCCTCATGCGGCGCCACAGGATTCCGACCGCGGAACACGCCGCGTTTGACGATACGGCGTTCGCGCTCAGGTATCTCGAGGGCGTTCCCGGCCAGGTGGTCGTGAAGGCCGACGGCCTGGCCGCGGGCAAGGGCGTCATCGTCTGCGACGATTTCGCTCAGGCCAGGAGCGCCGTGGAGGCGATGATTGTGGACCGTGCCTTTGGTGACGCCGGTCGGAGGATCGTCATAGAGGAGCGCCTGGAGGGCGACGAGGTAAGCGTCTTCGCCCTGGTGGACGGTGAGGCCGTTGCGCTGCTGCCCGCGGCGGCGGATCACAAACGCGCGCTCGACGGCGACCAGGGCCCCAACACCGGAGGTATGGGCGCGGCCGCGCCGGTTCCCCTGGACCGGGAGCTGCGCGAGCGCATCCGCTCCGAGATCATCGAACCCACAGCACGGGCGATGTGCGCCGAAGGCCGCCCGTATCGCGGCATCCTCTTCGCAGGGCTGATGCTGACCCGCGAAGGTCCCAAGGTGCTGGAGTTCAACTGCCGGTTGGGGGACCCGGAGGCACAGGTGATCCTGCCGCTTCTGGGGACCGGCCTGCCAGAGGGGTTCTCAGCGCTGCGGGAAGGCCGGCCAGTTCCCGACGGCCTCTCGGAAGCGCGCGGCGCGGCGGTTGGGGTTGTGATGGCGTCCCGCGGCTACCCTGAGCTGTCTGAGACCGGAGTTCCCATCTCCGGCCTCGAACAGGCCGCCAGTGAGGCTCTTATCTTTCACAGCGGCACGAGCCGCCGAGATGGAACCGTGACCACCGGGGGCGGTCGCGTTCTGACTGTGGTAGGCCAGGGCGGTACGCTGGGTGAGGCGCGTGCCCGCGCCTACCGCGCCACCGACAGGATACGGTTCGATGGGATGCACTACCGGCGGGATATCGGTGCCAGGCTGGAAGCCGCAGCCCATGCCCGAAGCGCCGTCGTGCCCGTGGGCAGGAGGTAGAGTCGGGTGCCGGTAGCCGCAGTAGTCGGAGGTCACTGGGGCGATGAGGGCAAGGGCAAGATCGTGGACGCCCTTGCCGCCGAGGCGGATCTCGTCATCCGCTACAACGGTGGAACCAACGCCGGGCATACGATTGTTAACGATTACGGCATCTTCCGGCTGCATCTCGTGCCCTCGGGCGTGCTCTACCCGTCGGCTGTTTGCCTGATCGGCCCAGGCGTGGTGGTCAACCCGGACGCGCTGATCGAGGAACTGGCGATGCTCGAAGCCCGGGGGATCTCCACGCGCAACGTGGTTGTTTCCAACAGGGCACACATCGTGATGCCCCACCACCAGATGCTGGACGTGCGCGAGGAAGCCCTTCGCGGCAGCGGCAGCCACGGCACCACGAAGCAGGGGATCTGGCCGGCATACGCGGACAAGACCGCCCGCGTCGGCGTCCGAGTGGGCGATCTCCTGCATCCCGCATATCTGGATGAAGCGGTCCGGTACCAGGTAGCCAGGACGAACCGTGTGCTGGCCGGGTCCGGAGACGGCGGTGCCGTGGAAGTTGGTGCCGGAGACGGTGGGGCCGTGGACGCGGATGATCTGCTGGAGCGCTGCGCCAGATGGCGTGAAGCGTTGGCTCCCCGCATCGTGGACAGCCACGGAATGGTGCAGCGGGCCCTGCGCAGTGGGGCGCGCATCCTGGTGGAGGGGCACCTGGGCGTGATGCGCGACCTGGACTGGGGGATCTACCCCTATGTAACCTCATCCACCTGCCTGCCGGGTGGAGCAGCCGCCGGCGCCGGCATTCCCGCGGCCAGCATCACGCGCGTGGTTGGCGTGGTAAAGGCTTATACCACCGCGGTGGGTGCTGGGCCCATGCCGACCGAGATCCACGACGCTACCGCGGACTTCATTCGCGAGGCAGGGCAGGAGTTCGGCACGACCACCGGTCGGCCGCGGCGGTGCGGGTGGTTCGACGCGGTGGCCGCCCGGTTTGCTGCCGAGCTGGCAGGCTTCACCGAACTGGCCGTGATGAAACTCGACGTGCTGTCGGGCATGGACCGGGTTAAGATCTGCACGGGCTACCGTCTGCGCGGCATTCTGCTGGACGGCATGCCGGATTCGGTGACGCTGCAGGAGGTCGAGCCTGTCTACGAGACGCTTCCAGGCTGGCGGCTTCCCGAGCGGATTGAGGCTCCCCGCGATCTTCCGGTGGAAGCCCGCCTGTTTCTGGACCGCCTGGTTGCCCTGGTGGAAGTGCCTGTGACGATGGTAGGCGTGGGCAGAGAGCGCGAGGCCCTCCTACGTCTGGAAGCCCCGGCCGGATCAGAGGGCCGGCGGTGATAGAGCGCTACTCCACGAGCGAGATGCGGGCGCTGTGGGCGCCCGAGACCAAGTTCGAGGTGTGGCTGGAGATCGAGTTGCTGGCCGTGGAGGCCCAGGCCGCCCGCGGGCTGGTTCCGCACGAGGTCGCGGCGCGGCTGCGCCGCACGGCAAGGTGTGGAACTCCCGCGCGGATTGACGAGATCGAGCGCGCCGAAACCCAGCACGACGTCGTCGCCTTCCTGCACTCGGTGGCTGAGCTGACCGGCCCTGACGCCTCGTACCTCCACCGGGGGTTGGGTTCATCGGATGTGGTAGACACGGCCCAGTCGGTGCTGCTGGTGCGCGCGGCCGACCTGATCCTTGAAGCGTTGGCCGGGGTGCGCAGCGTCACCGCCGCGATGGCTTCCGTTCACCGCCACACGCTCATGGCCGGCCGTACGCACGGGATGCAGGCCGAGCCCATCACCTTTGGAGTCAAGGTGGCGCTTTGGCACGCGGAGCTGGGCCGGGGTGAGGCACGGCTGCGCGCGGCGCGGGAGTCGGTGCGCGTGGGCAAGCTCTCGGGCGAGGTGGGGACCTTCATCCACAGTCCTCCCGAGATAGAGGCCGCGGTGTGCGCGGGTTTGGGACTGGAGCCGGCGCCGGTGAGCAGCCAGATCCTGCAGCGCGACCGTCACGCGGAGTTCGTGGCGGCCCTGGCCATACTGGCCGGGAGCATCGAGAAGATCGCCACCGAGATCCGTTCGCTGCAGCGCACCGAGTTGGGAGAGGTCGAGGAGCCCTTTGGGGAGCGCCAGACAGGATCGTCTGCGATGCCCCACAAGCGCAATCCGATTCTGTGCGAGCGGCTGGTGGGGCTGGCGCGCGCCGTGCGCGGCGCGGTGCCGGTTGCGCTGGAGAACCAGGCGCTGTGGGGCGAGCGCGACATTAGCCACTCTTCGGCCGAGCGGCTGATCCTGCCGCAGGCGACCGGGCTGGTGCACTACATGTTGGGAATCCTCCACCGCGTGCTCTCCGGGCTGCGCGTACGCCCCCAGGCCATGCGGCGCAATCTTGAAGCCTCCGGCGGTCTTGTCTTCAGCCATCGGGTGCTGCTGGCGCTGATGGACAAAGGCCACAGCCGCGATGAGGCCTACCGGATCGTGCAGGAGACGGCGACCGCGGCGCTGGAAGGCGAGGGCAGGTTTGGGGATCTGCTGGTGGCCCGCGGAGCGCTCGCGCCGGAGGAACGGGACGCATGCTTCGATCCGGCGCCCTACCTGCGCCACGTGGATGTGATTCTGGAGCGCGCCGGCATCCCTCGATGAGCCTCCCAGACGCGCCGGCCATCGTTGCCACCGATCTTCCCCTGCCGGTGTTCACACGGGGCAAGGTGCGCGACGTCTACGACCTGGGGGAGCACCTTCTCATCGTGGCCACCGATCGCCTGTCTGCCTTCGATCACGTGCTGCCCTCACCGGTGCCCGGGAAGGGCCGCATCCTCACCCGCCTCTCGGCGTTCTGGTTCGCGCGAACCCGATCCATTGTGGAGAACCACCTGACAACCGCGGACGCGCGCCAGATGCCCCTGCCGCCGGCAGTCGCTGAGCAGGTTCGGCTCCTGGACGGCCGGGCCATGCTGGTGCGCCGGGCCAACCGGATTGACGTGGAGTGCGTGGTGCGGGGATACCTGACGGGATCCGGATGGCAGGAGTACTGCCGGGACGGTGCGGTCTGCGGCGTGCGGTTGCCCGCCGGCCTTGCCAACGGCGCCCGCCTGCCACACCCGATCTTCACGCCGGCGACCAAAGCCGCCTCCGGGCACGATCAGAACATCGCGTTCGAAGAGGTCGCGCGCATGGTGGGCGGAACTCTGGCGGAGCGCCTGCGCGAACTCAGTCTGGCACTCTACCTCCACGCCGCGGCGCACGCTGAGGGTCGCGGTCTGGTGCTCGCCGATACCAAGTTCGAGTTTGGGATCGCGCGCGGGGCATCGGGCGATGCGCCGGGCGACGCGCTACTGCTGATTGACGAGGCGCTCACCCCGGACTCGTCGCGCTACTGGGATGCCGCGGAATACGCTGCCGGAAGGCTGGCGTCGTTTGACAAGCAGATTGTGCGCGATTACCTCACGCGCACCGGGTGGGACCGCGAGTCCCCGGCACCGGTCCTGCCATCCGAGGTGGTAGAGGCCACGCGGCAGCGCTACCTGGAAACGTACAGGCGTCTGACCGGGGAGGAGATCGCGTAGATGCGGGCGTTCCGTGTCACCATCATGCTGAAGCCCGGCGTGCTGGACGCGCCCGGCCAGGCGGTCGAGCGTGGACTGGACGCGCTGGGCTATCGGGTGGAGCAGGTGCGCGTGGGCAAGGTGGTCGAGATGATCCTTCCCGAGGGTGAGCGCGCGGGCGTGGACGAGATATGCGCGCGGTTCCTGGCCAACCCGCTGATCGAGACCTGGACGATCGAGGAGATCCCAGCGGGGGCTGCGCCATGACTTGGGGTGTGGTGTTCTTCCCCGGGTCCAACTGCGACAGGGATTGCGTACACGTCCTGAGGTCGGTGATGGGGTATCCGGTCGTCGAGGTCTGGCACGAGGACCGATCTTTGGATGGGATAGATGCGCTGGTCCTTCCGGGAGGGTTCTCCTACGGCGACTACCTGCGGTCCGGGGCGATTGCCGCGACCGCGCCCGTGATGCGGGCCGTAGGCGAGCTCGCGGCACGCGGCGCGCCGGTGCTGGGAATCTGCAACGGCTTTCAGATCCTGACCGAGGCAGGCCTGCTTCCAGGCACCCTGCTCCACAACGCCTCGCTGCGGTTTCGGTGCCACCCGGCGTGGGTACGCGTGGAGTCCGACCGGACGCCGTTCACCGCGGGTCTGCGGCCCGGGATGGTGCTGCGCATGCCGGTGGCGCACGGCGAGGGCGCGTACTTCGCGCCGCCGGCCGAGGTGGCGGCGCTGGAGGAAGCGGGGCGCGTGGTCTTTCGCTACTGCGATCCCCTGGGCCGGGTCACGCCCGAGGCCAATCCCAACGGCTCGGTGGCAGGGATCGCGGGCGTGGCCAGTGATGCGGGCAACGTGGTCGGCCTGATGCCGCACCCGGAGCGCGCCTCGGAAGGGCTGCTAGGTTCTATAGACGGTCGCCGGCTGTTTGAATCCGTGGTCGGCGCGCTGGTGGGTGCGGGATGACACAGGCCACTGCGGTTGACGCAGCGGCCCTCTGTGGGCTCCCGGCCTCGGACTACCGCGAGATCTGCCGGCGGCTGGGCCGCGACCCCAACCCGGTAGAGGCGCGTATGTACGGCGTGATGTGGTCGGAGCACTGCGGCTACAAGCACTCGCGGGCAGCCCTGCGCCGGCTGCCCACATCCTCACCGCGCGTCCTGACCGGTCCGGGTGAAAACGCGGGCGTCGTCTCCATCGGCAGAGGGTGGGCCCTGGCGTTCAAAATGGAGAGCCACAACCATCCCAGCGCCGTGGATCCATACAACGGCGCCGCAACAGGTGTGGGTGGCATTATCCGGGACGTGCTGGCCATGGGAGCACGACCGGTGGCGCTGCTCAACTCGCTGCGGTTTGGCCCCCTGGACGAGCGTAGGGCCCGTCGGATCTGCGCAGGGGTGGTCGCCGGCATTGCCGGCTACGGTAACGCAGTGGGCGTGCCGACGGTGGGAGGGGAGCTGCTGACCGCCGCGTGCTACCGCGATAACCCGTTGGTGAACGTCGCCTGTCTGGGTCTTGTGCGCGCAGACCAGGTGGCCCGATCCGCGGCAGAGGGGCCCGGCAGCGCTGTCCTCTTCGCCGGCGCGCGCACCGGCCGCGACGGTATCGGCGGTGCTGCTTTCGCCTCGACCGAGCTGGACGAGGGACGCGCGCAGGCGGATCGCGCCTCGGTGCAGATGGGCGATCCGTTCACGGGCAAGCTTCTGATAGAGGCCACGCTGGAGGCCCTGGCCACGGGCGCCGTGCTGGCCATACAGGACATGGGCGCGGCCGGGCTCACCTGCGCGACAAGCGAGATGGCGGCACGGGGCCGCGTGGGCATGGCGATAGACCTGGACCGTGTTCCGCTGCGCGAGACCGGGATGCGGCCCGAGGAGATACTGCTCAGCGAGTCGCAGGAGCGGATGCTCCTGGTGGTGCGCGCGGAAGAGGTGGAGCGCGTCGCCGCGGCCTACCGTAGGTGGGGGCTGGCCGCCGAGGTGATAGGACAGGTTACCGCTGACCCGCGCCTCCGCGTGATCTCCGGAGGCCGGACCGTAGTGGACCTTCCTCCCGATACCCTGGCGGACGCCCCGGTCTACGATCCCCTGGCCTCGGTGCCGGCCGGGTTGGAGGCGCTGTGGGGTCTAGATCCCGCGGCGGTTCCTGCGCACGACCCAGGGGAGGCGCTGCTTCTTCTCCTGCGCCATCCCGACGTGGCGAGCAAGCGGGGGATCTACGAACAGTACGACCACATGGTGGGGGTCAGAACCGTTACCCCGCCCGGATCCGACGCCGCGGTGCTCCGCCTGATCACCGCGCCGCCGCTGGGGCTTGCGCTGACTTCCGACGGCAACGGCCGGTGGTGCGCGTCCGACCCGCGGCGCGGAGCAGCGCTGTCGGTGCTGGAGGCGGCGGCCAACCTTGCGTGTGCGGGCGCAGAGCCGCTGGCGGTCACCGACTGCCTCAACTTCGGCAGCCCGGAGAGGCCCGATGTGTTCTGGGCCTTCCGCGAGACTATCGAGGGCATCGCGGAGGCGTGCGAGGCTCTCGGGGTGCCGGTGATCGGCGGCAACGTTTCTTTCTACAACGAAGCAGAGGGCGGGGAAGGTCCCGGCCGTGCGATCTTCCCGACGCCGGTGGTGGCCATGGTCGGGTTGCTCGACGACGTGGCACGCACGGGGCCGATGGGCTTCACCCGGGAAGGTGACCTGATCGTCCTGTTGGGCGACCCCGGAGGGACCCTTGGGGCGAGCCTTTACCAGTACGCGTTGCAGGGCGAGGTCAGGGGCCGGCCGGCCGATCCCGAACTGGAGCGCTCGGCGCACACGATCGCCTGCGCCCGTGAGGCGGTGCGGGCCGGACTGGTGGCGTCGGTGCATGACGCCAGCGACGGCGGCATCGCCGTGGCACTGGCCGAGGCGTGCATGGCGGGCGGAACAGGCGCCTCGGTGACGCTGCCTGAAGGTCCTGTCGCGGAGGTCTGGTTCGGGGAAGGTCCGGCGCGGTTCCTCGCGTCGCTCCCTCCCGAGCGCCTGGACGCGCTGGATGAGTTGGCCCGCAGGCACGGCGTGCATTACCGCGTTCTCGGCCATGTTGGCGGCCCGGCCCTGCGCCTGGTCCAGGTGGGTGATGCCGGGCCGACCGGCCCGATCGAACTGCCCTTGGCACAGATGACCGAGGCCTGGGAAGGTCTGGAGGTTTAGCGCATGGTGAGTGCGACAGACTGCAGCGGTGTCTGGAAAGAGGAGTGCGGCGTCAGCGGTGTTCTTTGCACCGGCGGGCACGACGCCGCGCCGATTGTTCACGTGGCGCTCTACGCGCTGCAGCACCGTGGACAGGAGAGCGCAGGCATCGCGGCATTCGCTGGTACCGTGATGCGGCATCACAGGGGGATGGGGCTGGTGTCCCGCGTCTTCGATGACGACCGGGTAGCTTCGCTGCCGGGTCCGGCCGCGGTGGGGCACGTCCGGTACGCCACGATGGGTTCGGCCCGCATCGAAAATGCGCAGCCCTTCATCGTGCCGTCGCCATGGGGCCCGGTGGCAATCAGCCACAACGGCAACCTGATCAATGCGCCGGCGCTCCGGCGTGAACTGGAGGCGCAGGGAGTTGGGTTCGGCGCGACCACCGACAGCGAGGTGATCGCACACCTGATCGCGCGGGCACCGGCGGCCACCCCGGGAGACGCGGTTGCTTGGTGCATGCGCCGTCTCGAGGGCGCCTACACGGTCGCGGCGCTGGTAGGTGACCGGCTGATCGGGTTTCGCGACGCGCACGGGATCCGACCGATGGCGGTCGGACGGGGTCCCGGGTTCTGGGCGATCGCTTCGGAGACGTGCGCGTTTGACCACACCGGCGCCCAGGCGGTGTGCGAGGTGGAGCCCGGAGAGCTGGTGGTGTTTGATGAACAGGGCATGCACAGGCGGCAGGTCCTTGCGGTTGGCCGGCGCGCCCACTGCGTCTTCGAGTACATCTACTTCGCAAGGCCCGACACGGTGCTCTGCGATAGGAACGTCCACCAGTCCCGGCGCCGCATGGGCCGGGTCCTGGCAGGAGAGCATCCGGCCCGCGCCGACATCGTGATTGCGGTGCCGGACTCGGGCACCTCGGCGGCCATGGGCTACGCCGATCGGGCCGGCCTGCCTTTCGAGGTCGGCCTGATCAAGAACCGCTACATAGGCCGCACCTTCATCCAGCCCGACCAGGCCTCGCGCGACTTCGGCATCCGTCTCAAGTTGAACCCCAACCTGGACGTGATCGCCGGAAGGCGCGTCGTCCTGGTGGACGACTCGATCGTCCGCGGCACTACCTCGGGCCGCATAGTCGGCCTGCTGCGAAGCTCCGGTGCGCGCGAGGTGCACGTGCGCATCTCATCCCCGATGATCCGGCATGCCTGCTACTACGGCATTGATACCAGCACCAGGGGGGAGCTGGTGGCATCCCGCCTGGATGTCGAGGAGATCAGGCGGTCCATCGGCGCCGATTCGCTCGGCTACCTGAGCCAGGCCGGGCTCGTGGAGGCCGTGGCGCTGCCGCAGGAGACTCTGTGCATGGCCTGTCTGGATGGCCGGTATCCGACCCGGGTGCCGACCGAGGCCGAAGCAGGGCGTACGGCCCTCGACGAACTGGCGGCCGTGGCGGCCGGGAGCACCCCGCCGTGAGTGCTACGTCGTGAGGAGCCCGGTGTGAGCTCCGGTGAGACTCGCTCTGGGCTCACTTATCGGGGAGCCGGCGTTGACGTCGGCGCCAAGGCGCGCCTGCTGGAGGGCCTGGCGCCGGCGATTACTTCCACCTACACCGACGCCGTCGGTGCCGGACTCGGAGCCTTCGCCGGCGCGGTACGTCTAGCGCCTCCGGGTGCCGGCTTTCTCCTGGCCACGGTGGACGGCGTCGGGACGAAGACGCTCATCGCGCGGCAGATGGGGCGCGATGACGTAATCGGGTGGGACATCGTCGCCCACTGCGCCAACGACCTCGCGGCCTGCGGGGCCAGACCCATCGCCTTTCTCGACTACGTCGCCATGGGGTGGCTGGATCCGCCGCTGATCAGGGTTCTGGTAGAAGCGATGGCGCGCGCCTGCGCGCTGCTTGGGGTGCCGCTGATCGGCGGCGAGACCGCGGAGATGCCCGACGTCTACGCCGGCGACGCCTACGAGGTTGTGGGAACCATGATCGGCCAGGCGCCCCTGGACGGCCTCCTAACCGGGGCAGGAACCGTGCCCGGGGACCGGCTGGTCGGGCTGGGCTCCAGCGGGTTGCACACCAACGGCTACACGCTGGCGCGACGGATCGTGGAGGCCGCGGGCGCCTCGCTGCATGACCGTGTGGAGGCGTTGGACACCACGCTTGGCGGTGCGCTGCTCGCGCCCCACCTGTGCTATGCGGAAGGGTTGCTGTCCCTCCTGGGGAGCATTGAGATCCGGGCCGCGGCGCACATCACCGGCGGCGGCCTGGTGGACAACCTGGTGCGAGTGCTGCCCGACGGCTGCCGCGCCAGGGTGTTGCGGGAATGGCCCGAGCCGCCGATCTTCCTCTGGCTACAGCAGGCGGGCAGGGTTTCCGAAGAGGAGATGGTGAGGACGTTCAACCTTGGGATCGGCATGGTGGTGGTGACCGCGCCCCAGGATGCCGCGCGAGCGGTGCGGTACTTCGAGGCGGCCTGCATTCCGGCCCAGCAGATCGGCGAGATCGTCGAGGGCCCCAGGGGCGTGGATCTGGCATGACGCGTCTGGCCGTACTGGCCTCGGGCAGCGGCACCACTCTGCAGGCGCTGCTGGATGCGTTTCCCAGCGGAGGGGTATCCGCAGGCGCCGATGGCGACCCGGCCCGGCCCGGCGCCATGGTAGCGGTTGTCATTGTGAACACCCCGGGCGCGCCGGCCATGGATCGTGGGCGCCGGGCAGGCATTCCCACCGTGCTTGTAGATCACCGCGGGAGGAGCCGGGAATCCTTCGAGACCAAACTTGCCGGCGTCATCCGCGAGCACGGGGCCGACCTGATCTGCCTGGCAGGCTTCCTGCGCATCCTGTCCCCTGCGTTCATCGCGCGCCACGCCGGGCGCATACTGAACGTGCATCCGGCCCTCCTGCCTGCTTTCGGCGGGCAGGGCATGTACGGCGAGAGGGTACACAAGGAAGTGCTCGCGGCGCGCGCAGCGACAAGCGGGTGCACCATCCATCTCGTAGACGAGGTTCCGGACGGAGGTCCGATCTTGGCACAGATTGCGGTACCGGTACTCGATGGAGACACACCTGCCGCGCTGGCGGCGCGCGTGCAGGCCGAGGAGCGTGCGCTCTACCCACAGGTCATCCGGTGGTGGGCGGACGGCCGCATCCTGGTAGAGGGGAGAAGGGTGCTCCTGACATGACGACGATCCGGCGCGCGGTGCTCAGCGTTGCAGACAAGACCGGTCTGATTCCGTTGGCGCAGGCGCTGTACGCGACCGGGGCGGAACTGATCTCGACCGGCGGAACTGCGGCGGCGCTCCGCACGGCCGGGCTTTCGGTCCTGCCGCTGGAGGACGTGACCGGGTTTCCCGAGATGCTGGGAGGCCGCGTCAAGACGCTGCACCCGGCGGTCCACGCCGGGCTGCTGGCCCGCGATGTGCCTGAGGACCTGGCCGAACTAGGGCGGTATGGGATCTCCCCGATTGATCTGGTGGCGGTGACCCTTTATCCCTTTGAGGAAGCCGCCGCGCGGAGAGTGGCCATGCCCGAGGCGGTCGAAGAGGTGGACATCGGCGGAGTGACCCTGCTGCGTGCCGCGGCCAAGAACTGGGCGCGTGTGGTGGTGCTCAGCGACCCTGCACAGTACGCTGAGGTGGTCGCCGCGTTGAACACCGACACGGGCGTTCCCGAGGCGCTGCGGCTGCGGCTGGCCGCCCACGCCTTCGCGCGGGTGGCGGCATATGATGCCGCGATCGCAGAGTACTTCCAGCGCGCCGCAGGCCAGATGCCTTTTCCCGAGCGCCTGACCCTCACGTTCTGCAAGCGGCTGGACCTGCGTTATGGCGAGAACCCCCACCAGCACGCCGCCCTCTACGCCGCCGCGCCGCCGCCATCGGAGGTGATCTCGGCCGACGTGCTCGGCGGCCGGGCGCTGTCCTACAACAACATCGCGGACCTGGAGGCCGCGTGGGCGCTCGTGCGCGATCTGCCGTCTCCGGGCGCGGCAATTATCAAGCACGCGAATCCGTGCGGAGCATCGGCGGCGCCAACTGTGCTCGACGCCTTCCTGCGCGCCCGCGATGGCGACCCTGTGTCCGCGTTCGGTGGGGTCCTTGCCGTCAACGCTCCAGTGGACCAGGAGGCCGCGGAGGCGATGGCTCAACTGTTCCTCGAGGCGGTTGTTGCGCCCTCGTTTGAGCCCGGCGCGGCCGAACTGCTCCTGGCCAAGAAGCAACTGCGACTGATTGCGACCGGGAACCTGGGGGCGGGCGGGCAGGACCAGATGGCCTTTCGGAGCGTCCGGGGTGGGATGTTGATCCAGTCGGAAGATGTCCTGGGCCTGGACGAGGCCGCGTGGACCGT
>JASEHJ010000080.1 GCA_030018905.1 bacterium
CTGGTGCCTCTGGAGATGTACGTGCGGATAATCAATGGAAGTGTCCGTAAGACGCTGGACGCGCTGGAAAGGCGATAGCGTGGAGAGCAGGCCGGCGATGCTTGTCATGCCTGCCGGCCTACCGTACAGTTATACTTGCGTTGCGCTCTAATGAACCCCCACAGGAGTGTGCGAGTATGCCGGGCACGCACGAGAACCTGAAAGAGGCATTCGCAGGTGAGAGCCAGGCTAACCAGAAGTACCGAGCGTTTGCCAAGAAGGCTGAGCAAGACGGTTTCCCCAACGTCGCCCGACTGTTCCGAACCGCGTCCGAGGCCGAGCGAATCCATGCCGAGGGGCACTTCAACGCACTGGGTGGGATAGGATCAACGGCCGAGAACCTTCAGGCGGCCATCGAGGGCGAAACGTACGAATACACCAAGATGTATCCTCCGATGATCGGGCAGGCAGAGGCCGATGGTCACAAGGCAAAGCGCATGTTCGTATACGCGGCCAAAGCGGAGGAGGTCCACGCCCGGCTCTACAACCTCGCCCTGGAGGCAGTTCGCCGGGGTGAGGACTTGACGGAGACGTCGTTCTACCTGTGTCCTGTCTGTGGGCACATCGAGTTCGGCAGTCCTCCGGACTCCTGTCCCATTTGCGGGACGAAGGCCGCGAGGTTTGTCCAGGTATGAGCCAATTGGCACGGGTCGCGAAGTGGAGGAGGGAGTAGTGTTCGCCGTGGGTCTGCTGGAACTGATCGTTGTTTTCGTCCTGCTTGTTCCGCTCTCCCTGGCACTCCTCGCGATACTCGACGTCGTCAGGAGTGACTTTCGCAGGGACTCTGACCGGGTCTTGTGGGCAATCATCGTACTGCTCGTGCCTGTCATCGGCCCGGTTCTCTACTATCTAGTTGGCCGCAGGCAGAAGCTACACTCATAGCTAGGGTTCTTTGACAAGCGTCCTTTCCACATCACGCTGACCGGCCGGCCGCAGGGCCCGGCACACGATTGGAGGAAACGATGAAGCCGCGAACCCTCGTTATCCTGATACTGCTGCTGTTCCTCTGGGTGGGGCCGGTAGTTCTAGGCCTCTACACCGACTGGCTCTGGTTCAAGGACCTGGGTTTTGCTGGCGTCTTCCGGACCAGGTTTCTTGCCCAGGCCACGCTCTTCGTGCTGGGCGCGCTGCTGAGTACTGGGGCGATCATGAGCAGCGCCTTCTTCGCCCGCCGGCTGGCTGAGCAGGCCGTCGGCACAATCGAGATGCCGGGCAGTGCCCAGATGCGCGCCATGGAACGGCCCTTCTCTCTGGCCGTGATAGGCGGTGGGCTGTTCCTGGCGCTCAACATGGCAGGGGTCGCCGCTACCCGATGGGAGCACGTGCTGCGGTTCTGGCGCGCCACGCCGTTTGGCACGGCCGATCCACAGTTTGGTCTCGACATAGGATTCTTCGTCTTCACCCTTCCGGTCTACCGATTCCTCCAGGGATGGTTGCTGACGGTGACTTTGCTGGCCCTGGCCGCGGCGGTCGCGGTGTACGCGTTCCGGATCGTCTTCCCCCAGGTGCAGATGCCGCTGGAGGGTGAGACAGAGTTCCGCCCGGCGGCCCCGATCAACATCATTGTCTCCCGCCCAATGCGTGTGCATCTCTTCGGTCTGGGCGCGATCCTACTCGTTCTCCTGGCGTGGGGTCACTGGCTGGCGGTCTACGACCTGGTCTACTCTCCGCGAGGGGCCTCATTCGGCGCTTCTTATGCCGACATCCATGCCCGGCTCCCGGCGCTGCGACTGCAGGCGGTGATGGCCCTGGTGGCGGCCGGGCTGGTTGGGATCGCGGCGTTCCGGCAGGGATACCGCCTGGCTATTGTCGGCGCGGTAGCGTGGATCGGGACGGGCCTCCTTGTGGGTGGTATCTACCCGGCCGTGATGAACCGGTTCGTCGTGCAACCGCAGGAGCTCGAGCGCGAGCGGCCCTACATCGAAAGGACCATTCGCATGACGCGGCAGGGCTACGCCCTCGACCGTATCACCGAGGCCCCCATCGCCGGCGAGGAGATGGTTACCGCTGCCGACCTGGCGCGGGCGCCCGCCACCGTGGCCAACATCCGCCTGTGGGACCCCGGGCCCCTGCTCATTACGTACAACCAGATACAGAGCATCCGGCTCTACTACGACTTCGTTGACGTTGATGTTGACCGGTACACCCTGGACGGACGCTACCGCCAGGTGATGCTGTCCGCGCGCGAGCTCTCGCCCGAGAAGCTGACTGCCCAGGCCCAGACATGGGTGAACCGCCGGCTGCAGTTCACGCACGGCTATGGCGTAGCCATGAGCCCGGTGAACGAGCTGACGCCGGAGGGGCTGCCCACGCTGTTCCTGCAGGATGTGCCGCCCATAGGCAAGCTCCGCGTGGACCAGCCCGAGGTGTACTACGGCGAGAAGAGCCGGGAGTACGTGATCGTGCGCACGCGATTTCCTGAGTTCAACTACCCCAAGGGCGACGAGAACGTCTACACCACCTACCAGGGCAAGACCGGCGTGGGGCTGGGCTCGCCTCTCCGCCGGCTGCTCTTCGCCTGGCGCTTCCGGGACATCAACATACTCATTTCCGATGCGATCACGCCCGAGAGCGTAATACTCTACCACCGCAACATCGCCGAGCGCGTCGCCAGGCTGGTACCTTTCCTGCGGCTCGATGGAGATCCCTACGTGGTCGTTGCCGATGGCCGGCTGTTCTGGGTTCTCGACGCCTACACGTACACGGATCGCTACCCGTACTCGCAGCCGTCGAGGGAGGGGTTCAACTACGTCCGCAACAGCGTGAAGGCCGTTGTGGATGCCTACAACGGCACGGTCGCGCTCTACGTGACCGAGCCGGGTGACGCCATGGTCCAGACGTACGCGCGCATCTTCCCTGGGTTGTTCCAGCCCCTGGCAGATCTTCCGGCCTCGCTCCGCCCGCACCTACGGTACCCGCAGGACATCTTCGCGGTTCAGGCCGAGATGTACCGGGTCTTCCACATGCAGGATCCGCGCGTCTTCTACAACAAGGAAGACATGTGGATTCTTCCTCAGGAGGTCTACACCGACAAGCCCGTCGAGATGAAGCCGTACTACATCATATTGCGCCTGCCCGGGGTGGCCGCCGAGGAGTACGTGCTCATAATGCCGTTCACCCCGCCGGGCAAGCAGAACATGATCACCTGGCTCGCGGCCCGATCAGATGGCGAGCACTACGGCAAGCTCCTGGCCTTCCGATACCCCAAGGACAAGCTGGTCTACGGGCCGATGCAGATCGAAGCGCGCATCAATCAGGATCCCAGGATCTCCGAGCAGTTCACGCTCTGGAACCAGGGCGGCAACCGGGTGATCCGGGGGAACATGATCGTGATTCCGATCGGGCAGTCGAATCTGTACGTCGAGCCGATCTACCTTCAGGCAGAGCAGGGGCGACTGCCTGAGATGAAGCGCGTGGTGCTGGCAAGCGGCAACCGGGTGGCCATGGCGCCCACGGTGGGCATGGCGCTGCAGACCCTCCTGGCCGGGCAGGAGGCCACCGCTGTCGTGGCCGATCGGCCGCCGGCGAAGGCCCCGGCCGGTGCGAAGCCCACCGCCCCTGCGGGAACCGATTCCCGGAGCATCCTCCGATCGCTGATGGAGCGCCAGGGGCGCCTCATGGAGGAACTCAAGGCGCTTGATACCGATCTGCGCCGGCTCTTCGAGGTGCTGAACCGGGATAAGTAGAGCTTCGGTTGTAATCCTGTGAAGCAGGTAGCGTTCCAGGACGTCTACCCCGACGATCTGAGCCACTGCTACGGCTGCGGCCGGCTCAACGAGCATGGGTTGCAGCTCAAGAGCCACTGGGAGGGGGAGGAGACAGTTGCAGTCTTCCTCCCCCAGCCCTATCACGTCGCGATCCCTGGCTATGTCTACGGCGGTCTGATTGCCTCGCTGATCGACTGCCACGGCACAGGTACTGCCGCGGCCGCAGCGTACCGGGCCGAGGGTCGGGAGATGGGCACGGAACCGGCATTTCGGTTCGTCACGGCGTCGCTGCACGTGGACTACCTGCGGCCGACGCCGCTGGGAGTGCCACTTGAGATTCGGGGGCAGGTGAAGGAGATCAAAGGCCGTAAGGTCGTGGTGACCGCAACGGTTTCAGCAGAGGGGACGATCTGCGCGCGCGGCGAGGTGGTGGCCGTCCAGATGCCGGAGCAGATGAGGCCTACGTAGTCACGCGAAGCAATCACGCGAATTGGAGGGGTAAGCATGGGGGTATCAACAGTCCCGCCGCGCAGCGCCATCGCCGTTGAGCACACCTGGGACGCTGCGAGTATCTTCCCGACCGACGATGCCTGGGAAGCCGCGTTCCGCGGGATCGTGGACGGGCTTCCGGTACTGGAGGCCTTCCGTGGCCGCCTCGGCGACGGCGCGGGGATGCTGGCCGATTGGCTCGAGGCGATGCAGGGCGCCTTCCGTACGCTCTGGCAAGTGGTTGTCTACGCCACCATGGGCCACACCGTGGACAAGACCGACCAGTCGGCCGCGGCCAGGCACGACCGGGCCCGCGGGCTGCTGGCCAGGGTTACGGCGAATGTCGCGTTTGCCGAGCCCGAGATCATTGCCGTGGGGTTCGACAATCTACGCCGATGGATTGCCGAGGAGCCGCGCCTGGCGGTGTACGCGCACTACGTTGACCGGCTTGCGCGGCGCGCGCCTCACGTGCGCTCTCCCGAGGTGGAGGAGCTCCTGGGCTTTCTGGCAGATCCCTTCCGGGCATCCGCGGCGACGCACGGGATACTCGCGGACGCCGACCTTGTCTTCCCGCCGGCCCGTACCACCGCCGGTGAGCCGGTGGAAGTAGCCCAGGGCAACCTGCGGGTGCTGCTCTCGCACGAGGACCGCGAGGTGCGGCGGACCGCGTGGGAGGGATATGCAGACGCTCATCTCGCGCACCGGCACTCGATGGCCAACTGCCTATCGGCCGGGGTCAAGCAGGCCGTGTTCATGGCCCGGTCGCGGCGGTACGGCTCGGCGCTCGAAGCCTCGCTGCTGGCGAATAACATCCCAGTGGACGTCTTCCACAACCTAATCGCGACCTTCCGCCGCCACCTGCCGACCTGGCACCGCTACTGGAGCGTGCGCCGCCGCGCCCTGGGGTACGAGCGGCTGCACGTGTACGACGAGCGGGCGCCGCTTGTGGCGCGCGAGCCTCGGGTGACGTTCGCCCAGGCGGTTGAGTGGATCGCGCAGGGGATGGCGCCGCTTGGCGACGAGTACGTCACCACGCTCCGGCGCGGGACGCTCGATCAGCGATGGGTGGATCTCTATCCGAATCGCGGCAAGCAGTCCGGTGCCTTCTCCATGGGCGCACCCGGCACGCACCCGTTCATCTTGATGAGCTACAGCGACGACATCTACAGCGCCAGCACTCTGGCTCACGAGCTCGGGCACTCGATGCACTCGCACCTCGCGTGGCGCACTCAGCCGCTGATCTATGCCCGGTACCCGCTATTCCTGGCGGAGGTTGCCTCGAACTTCAACCAGGCCATGCTCCGCGCTCACTTACTGGCCATCCAGAGCGACCCCGAGTTCCAGATCGCCGTGATCGAAGAGGCGATGGCCAACTTCCACCGATACTTCTTCATCATGCCGACGCTTGCCCGATTCGAGCTGGAGATCCATGAGCGGGTCGAGCGCGGAGGAGCCCTGACGGCTGCGGCCCTGACCTCGCTCATGGCCGATCTGTTTCGCGAGGGGTACGGCGACGAGGTGGAGGTTGACGGTGACCGTGTCGGCGTGACCTGGGCGACCTTCCACACGCACCTCTACATCAGCTTCTACGTCTTCCAGTACGCCACGGGGATCGCTGCCGCGCACGCGCTGGCCGGTGATGTCCTCTCCGGCGTGCCGGGCGCCTCGGAACGCTATCTCACGTTCCTATCGGCCGGCGGATCGCGGTACCCTCTCGATGCGCTGAAGCTGGCAGGTGTTGACATGACCTCTCCCGAGCCGGTGGAGCGGGCGTTTGAGATCCTCTCCCAGATGGTGGACCGGTTGGAGGGTTGCCTGACGCAGGTGGAGGCCAAGAACAGTGGATAGCGACGCCCATCGCAGGATACGCGAGCTGTCGCCCCTGATTGGGAACACGCCCCTTCTGGCGATCGAGTTCCTTTTCAGGGGGCGCAGGCGCACGCTCTATGCCAAGGCCGAGAACTTGAACATGACCGGCAGCATCAAGGACCGGATGGCCTTCCACGTGATGGAGCAGGGCTATGCCAGGGGTGTCCTCAGGCCTGGCTACACGATCGCTGAAGCCACGAGCGGCAACACGGGCATTGCCTTTGCCGCCATAGGCCGAGCCCTGGGACATCCGGTTGCTATCTTCATGCCGGACTGGATGAGCGCGGAGCGGGTCAATCTCATCCGGAGCTTGGGCGCCAGGATCGTCCTGGTGAGCAGGGAAGAGGGGGGATTCATCGGCAGTATCCGCCGTGCCGAGGGACTGGCCGAGGCAACTGACGGGGTCTTCCTTCCAAGGCAGTTCTCAAACCTGGACAACGTGGAAGCCCACTACAGGACAACCGGCCCGGAGATATGGTGGCAGTTGAGGTTTCGCTCCGTTCGTCCTGACGCCTTCGTCGCCGGTGTTGGGACGGGCGGCACCGTAATGGGGACCGGGCGCTTCCTGAGGGAGAGATACCCGGGTGTCAAGATCCATCCCCTGGAACCCGCCAGCTCGCCAACGCTTACAACAGGTCACAAAGTTGGGAAGCACCGAATCCAGGGGATATCCGACGAGTTCATCCCACCAATAGTAGATCTGAGTTCACTGGACTCCGTGGTCAGTGTGGACGACGGGGACGCGATCCTCATGGCACAGAAACTCGCCGCCGAACTTGGGATCGGGGTCGGGATCTCGTCGGGAGCGAATTTCCTGGGGGCCCTCCAGGTTCAGAACGATCTTGGCGAAGATGCGGTTGTGGTTACCATCTTCTCCGACGACAACAAGAAGTACCTCAGCACCGATCTGCTGAGAGAAGAGCCCGTGAGTGACGGTTTCCTTTCTCCCGAAGTGAAACTCCTAGAGGTTCGGGCTCTCAAGCGGGTGTGCTACACATGCTGCGATCCGCAGGCGTGCATGGAGGTGGCTTCTCCGGGGATTGGCGCGGAGAACCCCCCGCCACACTGCCCCATGAGGCACTGAACCCACCCTGGATGAGGCCCAACTTCAACCCCTCGTAGGGAGGAAGATCCTCCTGTTGGTCGAACAATTCCAGGGCAAGCTTGCAGCTGATTGAAGGAGGTCCAAAGTGATGACGCAGAGGCGTGTCGCCGCGCTCATGGCGGTTGTGCTTATGGTGGGAATGGTGGGGGCGGTGGCTCAAGCCGGCCCAGCGCCCAAGAAGCTGATCCTGGGAATGGTGCCGTCGCGCGAGATCGGCCGCATGATGGAGAACCTGGGGCCGCTCTCAAAGATGCTGTCCGACCGGATAGGCATGCCGGTGGAGGCGACTGTGACGACCAACTTCACCGGGCTGATCGAGGCGATGGGCACAGGCAAGGCCGATATCGGCATCTTCGGACCGTTCGCCCTGGTGCTGGCCGAGGAGCGGCACAAGGTCACCATCGTGGCCAAGTCCATTCGCCGCACGAGGGGCCACTTCGTCACAAGCTACAACGCGGCGATCAACGTGCGGGTGGACTCGCCGTTCAAGACCCTGGCCGATCTCAAGGGGCGCCGGTTCGCGTTCGTGGACCCGGCCTCAGCCTCGGGATACCTGTTCCCGTACATGATGCTGGTGGACGCGGGGATCAATCCCGATCGTGATCTGCGCACCATCTTTGCCGGATCGCACGACGCGGCCATAGTGGCGGTCTACAAGAAGGATGTGGATGCCAGCGCCACCCACGACAATGCGATTCCAGACTCGGTCCGCGAGATGCCGGACGTGGAACAGGTTGTCAAGATCCTTGTCCGGAGCAGCCCGATTCCCAACGACGGGGTGGCGGTCCGGCGTGGGCTGCCCGACGATCTCGTGACCAAGATCCAGGATGCTTTCGTGGATCTGGGCAAGACCGCCGACGGGGTGCGCCTGCTCGACGCGCTCTACAATGTGATTGGCTACGCGAAGTCGGACGGCTCCGAGTTTGAGGTCATTCGCAAGACCTACAAATTCATGCGCGACAAGATCCGGATTTGAGTTCTCCACAGATCGAACTGCGCGGGGTTGAGGTCCATTTCCCCGGCGGGGTCCAGGCCCTGCGCGGAGTGGACCTCAGCGTCCAGCGCGGCGAGTTTGTCGCCATCGTTGGGCTGAGCGGCGCCGGCAAGTCAACCCTGCTGCGCACCGTCAACCGCCTGGTGGAGCCGACCGCCGGGTCGGTGTGGTTTGAGGGCGAGGACCTAACCGCCGCCCCCCCGGCGCGCCTGCTCGAGGTGCGCGCGCAGATTGGGATGATCTTCCAGACGTTCAACCTGGTTAAGCGGTCCTCTGTATTGCGCAACGTGCTGGCCGGTCGCGTGGGCCGCCTGTCCACGTGGCGGGCACTCCTGGGCTGGTTCCCAAGGCGCGATCTGGAGATCGTGCACGGGGCGCTGCTCAAGCTCGACATTCAGGACAAGGCCTTCGTTCGGGCCGACGTGCTCAGCGGCGGCCAGCAGCAGCGCGTGGGCATCGCGCGGGCGCTGGCTCAGGAGCCTAAGGTGATCCTGGCCGATGAGCCGGTAGCCTCGCTGGACCCGCCCACTTCGCACGTGGTGATGCGCGACCTGCGGCGCATCAACCAGGAGGGCATCACCGTCCTGATCAACCTTCACTTCATTGACCTGGCCCGAGAGTACGCCCATCGGGTTGTAGGGCTGCGCGACGGACAGGTGGTCTACGATGGGCCCGCCGGCGAGGTAGACGACGCCACCTTCGAGCAGATCTACGGCCGGGCCCTGAAGTCTGACGACTTTCGGGGATTAGACGCTGAAGGCTAGGTTCACCCTAATATTCCTGGCGGCGGCCGGCCTGTACCTGTGGAGCGCGGTGGGGATCGGTGCCTCCCCCCGCGTCGTCTGGGAGGGGCTGCCGAGCTTCTACAAGCTCATGGGCGATCTGTTCCCGCCCAACTGGGCCGTGCTCCCCGTCCTGGTCCGGCCCGCGGTGCAGACGCTCCAGATGGCTCTGGTGGGCACCACCCAGGGCGCGCTGCTCTCCGTGCCGCTGATCCTGCTCGCCTCGCGGAACGTTACGCGCCAGGCCTGGCTCTACTACGGCGCGCGGGGGATCTTGAACCTGCTGCGCACGGTCCCGGAGTTGCTGTACGCGGCCATCCTGGTGGCCGCGGTAGGCATCGGCCCGTTCGCCGGCATCCTGGCCCTGACGATATTCTCCGTGGCCATCATCGCGAAGCTGACCAGCGAGAGCCTGGAAGCCATTGACCCGGGGCCGATGGAGGCCCTGGAGGCCGCTGGGGCCAACCGTTTGAAGATAGTACGCTACGCGGTTGTTCCGCAGATCTTGCCGGCCTACTTGAGCTACACACTGTTCGTTTTCGAGATTAACGTGCGAGTGTCGTTCGTGCTGGGCCTGGTGGGCGCCGGAGGAATCGGGCAGCTTCTTCTAACCGCGCTCAACCTCTTTCGGTATCAGAGCGCCACGGTGATCATCCTGGTCACGCTTGCGGCCGTCGTCACGATTGACGCCATCAGCGTGCGCGTCCGGCAGGCCCTCGTGTGAAGAGGGACATGGCAGGATTGGTTGAGCCGGGGCGGTGGAAGCTTTGGGCCGGCGTCGGGTTGTTCGCCGTCGTGTTCATCTGGTCGGCCCGGGGCGTGGAGGCCAGCCTGTTCCGGTTCATCGAGGGCCTACCTCTGCTGGCGCGCATCGTGGTACTGATGCTCGTTCCGGACTGGTCCTGGGCCGGCCGTTCGCTGTTGGGCATGGTGGTTTCGGTGCAGGTCGCGCTGCTGGGCACCACCATCGGCATGCTGCTGGCTTTCCCGCTGGCGTTCCTGGCATCGAGGAACATCAGTCCCCATGCCGCATCGAGCTACCTGAACAAGCAGGTGCTCAACCTGATCCGCACCTTCCCTGAGATCATCCTGGCCGTCTTCTTCGTGGCCGCCTATGGTCCGGGCGCACTGGCGGGGATGATGGCGATCGGGCTGCACTCCACCGGCAGCCTGGGCAAGTTGTATGCCGAGGTGGTAGAGACGATAGACCCGGGCCCGCTGGAAGCCCTCCGGGCGGCCGGGGCCAACCGAGCCAAGGTTTTCTGGTACGCGGTCATGCCCCAGGTCCTGCCGGAGTTCCTGGCGCTGTCACTCTACCGGTTTGAGATCAACGCGCGCGCCGCGACCGTCCTGGGACTGGTTGGGGCCGGCGGGATAGGGACGATCATGGTTCAGGCCTTGCAGTTCCGGCGATGGGAGATCGTCGGGATGGCCCTGATGGTGATCATCGTGGTCGTGACGCTGATTGACACTGCCAGCTCAGCCCTGCGGCGGCGGCTGGTCTGAAGAAACCCCCTGCAGGAAGAAGCCTGCCGGATGGGTAACTGTGTCTCCACATCGAATCGGAGGTGAGTGCCGTGGTTTCAGCGGTAGTGCTGCTCAAGACCGGTCCCGGCCAGGCCCGCAAGGCGGCGATTGCCATCCGGAAGATCAGGGGTGTCCGCGAGGTGCACGTCGTCACCGGCCCCTACGACATTATCTGTACGACCGAGGCGGGCGACATGGCGGCGCTCGCGGACACGGTGATTTCGAGGATCCAGCGGACCGCGGGAGTAACCGACTCACTCACCTGCCTGGTCGTTTAGCATCGCGGCAGGGGAAGCAACTGGGTTAGGGTTGACAACCGGGGGATGCCAACTATAATATGGGTTGGCCCGGACACAAGGAGCTGAT
>JASEHJ010000081.1 GCA_030018905.1 bacterium
GGATCTGCGGTCCACCCTCGGCATCCAGGACATGAACCCGCGAGCGGAGCGCGCCCGAAGCGCGCAGCACGATGCGTGCGGCCTCGCCATCCACGGCCGCATCGCCCAGGCTGCCCTGGCAGCGGCCGTCGGGCCACACCGCGATGCGCCCTCCTGCAGGGACCGTGCCCCCCCCCTCCACCACGGTAGCGAGTCCGAGCATAGCGCCGTCGAGCACCGCCTCTGCCGCCTGCCACAACAGGTCGTCACCCGTCACCGGCTCGACGAACACCTCGATCGCGCCGTTGCAGCCCAGGCCCAAGCCCCATACCGCGTCGTCATCGGCGGTCAGGTCGTAGAGCATCACCCGCGGGAGGCGCCGTTCCATCACCTCCTCTGCGACAACCGCCACATCCCCCTCGAGACAACCCCCGCTGATGTTGCCGGTCAGGCGGCCCGAGCGGGTAACGAGCATGCGTGCGCCCTCACGCCGGTAGGTAGAACCCCGGACCCCTATTATGGTGGCCACGGCCATCGGCTCTCCTGCGGCCGAGGCCTCCCGTGCGGAGGAGAGGAGATTGGCGAGTTCCTTCATGGGCGGCGCGCCAGATGGCGTTCGAGCCGGCGCAGGCTGTCCAGGTTGTGCGCAGGGGCGAAAACGTCCACATGGGGCAACGCGACCCGCATCCCCTGGCAGATCGGTTCGTACCCCGGACTCGCCAGCAGCGGGTTCAACCAGATGACGCGCGCGGCGCGCCGGTGCATCTCGGCCATGGCGGACTCCAGCACGTCCGGCTCGCCCGTGTCCCAGCCGTCGCTGATGACTATGACCACGGTCCTGCCGTCGAGCGCCTGCCTTCCGTGGTCGGTGAGAAACCGGCGCAGGCTGCGACCTATCTTCGTCCCGCCGGACCAGTCGGGCACCTTCCGGGCGATCTCGTCCAGGGCGGCACGCAGATCGGCGCGTGCCAGCGACCCCGTGATCCGGCTGAGGCCGGTGCTGAACACAAAGGTCTCGACCCTGGCCACCGCGTGCTGCAGCGCATAGATGAACTGGATCAGGAACCGGCTGTAGAGGTCCATCGAGCCGCTGACGTCGCACAGCAGCACCACGCGCGTCTTCTGAAGCTTACGTTCCCTCCGGAGGATGTCAAGTATCTCGCCTCCACGGCGCAGGCTGTGCCGGATCGTTCGCCGCAGGTCCACCAGATGGCCTCTCCTGGCCTGCCTGGTCCGGCGTGAGAGGCGCGTTGCCACCCTCCGGGCGATCGCGGTCACGATCGCGGTGATCTCTTCAAGCTCGTCGGCGGACAGCGTGCTGAAGTCCTTGTGGGTAAGTGCCTCAACCGGGCTGTAGGCCGGCACCCGATCGCCGTCGGCGCCGGCGTCGCCGTTCTCCTGCCACTCGATCATCACGCGATCGAGCGCCTGCCGGCCGTCAAGCGTCGGCGCGTCCTGATCTCCGGACGGAGGAGCGCCCACCGCCTGGTGCACATCGCCCCAGAACTCCCAGAAGGCGGCGTCGAAGATGCGCTGCGCCTCCGGCCCGGAAGCCAGGACCGCGCGCAGCGCGAGATAGGTCTCCAGGCGGTCGGTCAGGTCCACGGCGGAGAGAGCTCGCAACGCGTCGGCGGCCTCGGGCGGCCCGATGCTCAACCCGCGCCCTCGCAGCATGCGGGCGAACGCCACCACGTTGGCGGCGAGGTCGCCGTGCCGCGGGCGGTCTACCTGCGGATCGCGAGCCGCTCCGCGGCGCGCACCACGGCTTCCTGGGACCATGGCCGTCCTTCCTGCTCCAGGGCCGCAACACCATCGAGAAGCTGATCCAGCCACTGCGCCCGCACCACCGCGGCGTCGTCGTGATGCTTGAAGAGCACGCCCAGCGTCTCCTCAACCGCGGCGCGGTCGAGATGGTCTCGGTGGAGGGCCATGAGCGCGGCGCTCCAGTCCAGGGTCTCGGCGACCCCCGGGGCTTTCTCCAGCCGGACGCGCCGGATCAACTGCATGAAGGCGCTGATCTGCTCGGCCAGGCGCCCGTTGACCGCGGGCACCTTGAGCCTGACGATCTCCAGCTCCTTCTCAAACGTGGGGTAGTCAATCCACAGGTACAGACACCGCCGGCGCAGCGCGTCGCCGAGTTCGCGGGTGCGGTTGCTGGTGAGCACCACGTTGGGAATCGCGGTGGCCGCTATCGTACCGATCTCGGGGATGGAAACCTGGAAGTCGGAGAGGACCTCCAGCAGAAACGCCTCGAACTCCTCGTCGGCCCGGTCTATCTCGTCTACCAGCAGCACCGGCGGCTGCGACCTGGTGATCGCGTCCAGCAGCGGCCGCTTGAGGAGAAACCCCTCGCTGAATATCTCGGCCTCGCGCTCGGCAAGCGACCGTTCGCCACCCTCGGAGAGCCGGATGTGGAGAAGCTGCTTCTGGTAGTTCCACTCGTACAGCGCGGTGGTGGCGTCAAGGCCCTCGTAGCACTGCAGCCGGATCAGGTCCGCATCGAGGGCGCGGGCCATTACCTTCGCCACCTCGGTCTTCCCGACGCCTGCGGCGCCCTCGATGAGCAGCGGTTTGCGCAGCGTGATGGACAGATAGACGCTGGTCGCGATCGTGCGGTCTGCGACGTAGCCCTGATTGGCCAGCAGCTCCTGGATGCGGTTGATCTCGGAGTGCATCCCTTGCTCCACCGATCAGGCTCGCGACGCGCTCCGTCCGCGGCGCCGGACGGTCCCTGCCCGGTCGCGGGCGAGCGTCAGGGCCCGGCGGGCAAGAACGCCGGCCAGATGCGCCCGATACTCGGCGCTGGCGTGGATGTCGGAGTTGGCCAGAACCCCGTCCGCGGCGAATGCGGCCGCGTGCGCCAGCGCCTCATCGGTGGGCTCCGCTCCGGCCAGGGCGGCCTCGACACCGGACGCCCGATAGGCGGCGGAGGCCACGCCGGTGATGCCCACGCGGACGTGGACGCAGCGGCCGGACTGATCCAGCCCGATCACGGCCGCCACCCCGGTCAGCGCGAAGCCGGAAGCCGGGTTGGGCATCTTCAGGTATGCCGCGCCAAACCTGGGAGGAGCCGCGGGGATGGCGATCTCCGTCATGAGCTCGTCCGGCCCTGCGGCGGTCGTCATGAGCCCCAGGAAGAACTCCGCGGCCGGGACGGTCCGCGCGCCGGCCGGACCTAGCAGCGTGAACTCCGCGTCCAGCGCCAGCACCGTGGCAGGGTAGTCCGCCACGGGGTCGGCGTGCACGAGGGCGCCGCCGATCGTCCCGAGGTTGCGCACTTGAAGATCGCCGATGACCGCCGCGGTCTCTGCCAGGACCGGGGCTGCCCGGCGCACCCTAGGTGAGGATTCGATCTCCCGGTGCGTGGCCATCGCCCCGATTCGCAGCACGCCCTGGCTCAGCCGGATGCCGCGGAGAGACGCCACGCGCCCAATGTCGATCAGGTGGGCCGGTGTTACAACCCGCAGCTTCATCATGGGAAGCAGACTCTGCCCGCCGGCCAGAATCCGGGCGTCGTGGCCGTGCGCCAGCAGCAGCCGCAGAGCCGCATGCACCGTGCGGGGCCGATGGTAGGCGAACGCGGCCGGGATCACCGGGTTGGCTCCGCGGCCGCGGGCCGATGGACCTCGCGCTCCAGCGACTTGAAGAACACGCCTGCCAACTGCTTCGCCACGCCGCCGAACAAGCGATGGCCGACGCTCATCAGAACCCCGGTCACCTGCACGTCCCCGACGTACCGCACCAGCGTCTCGGCTCCCTGGCCCTCCAGGGTAAGAGCGCCCGCGGCCCTGATCGTTCCGGGCCGCCCGCCTCCCTCCACGGTCAGGATCATTCTCTCCGGGGGGGTCTTTTCCGTGATACGCGCCTTTCCCTGGTAGGTTCCGCGCACCGGTCCGACTGCCAGCTCGATCGTGGCGTCGTAGGCATCGTCACCGGTGGGAACGAGTTGCTTGAGTCCCGGGACCGTTCTCACCAGCACGTCGGGGTCGTTGAGCGCGGCCCACACCTGATCGCGCGGTGCGGGAAGGAGATGCTCGCCTTCTATCTTCATGCCGGACCTCCTGGAAGCGAAGCCGGCGGAAGCTGGAAGCCGTATGGCCTGCAGCACCCGCCGTGCCATCTTTCATTATAAGAAGGCCGGATTTTGCGTGTCAATTTCGCGCCTTCACGCCTCTGCCGCCAGGTAGTCGCGCAGCGCCTCGCCGCGCAGCCCGTTGCCCAGTCCCACCGCCAGCTTCAACCTGGCTTTGTGGCCCGGCAGGTCGTGCACGAAGAAGACCCCGCGCGTCAGCAGATCGCGATACGCGCCCTGGTACCCGTAGCCGTCCCACATCTCACCGGTATGACACCGCGTGGTGACGACCACCGGGACCCCAGCGCTCAGCGCGTCACCGATTGCAGGCAGCAGCGGCGGCGGCACCCGGCCGCCGCCGAAAGCTTCTATCACGATCCCTCGGGAGCCGCTCTCCAGGCTGCAGCGGAGGAACCGGTCATCAACGCCCACGGCCAGGCGGATCAGGTCCACCTTGGGCTCCATGGCGTTGGGCAGCACGCGCCGCGGCCACGGCGCGGCCACGAACGCGATCCGGTCCCCGTACGCAAGACCCGCCGGGCCGGTCACCGGTGATTTGTAGGTGTCCTCCTTCTGCCCGCTGGTCTTGGTCACCCACCGCGCGGAGTGGACCTCCTCGTTCAAAACCACCAATACCCCGCGCCCTCGCGCCTCGGGCGAAGCTGCGGTGCGGATCGCGTCGTAGAGGTTGCGATAGCCGTCGAACCCGATCTGCGAGGCGTTGCGCATTGCCCCGGTGAAGACCACTGGGGCCTGGCCACCCACGGTCAGGTGCAGGTAGTAGGCAGACTCCTCGAGCGTGTCGGTCCCGTGGGTGATGACCAGACCCGCTACCTCCGGCCGCGTGATGATCTCCGAGGCGCGGCGGCTCAACTCCAGAATCCGCTCCAGCGTCATGAAGGCGCCCGGGATGAAGTCGAACTCTTCCACCTCCGGAATGGCGATCGCGTCGAGCCCCGGGATCTCGCGCAACAGGTCGGCGCCGCGCAGGACAGGCTTGGCCCCGCGGCCGTCGGTGTCGCGGGTCGAGATCGTACCGCCTGTTGTCAGTACCACGACGTTGGGCATGGATGCCTCCCTGGGCCAACCCGGCTGCCGAGCCATGGCCCGCCTCGAAACAGGGTTCTCATTGGATCATGCGGTATGCCATGATAAAGAGCCAGGCCGCGGCGCCCGAGCCCGCAACGCTGATCACCCATCCGGCCGGGATCACCATCAGGGTTCGGCGGTTGACGCCCATGATCCCTTTTGTGAGGCCGACCCCGACGACCGCGCCGACGATCGCCTGCGACGTGGAGACGGGGATCCCGAGTTGGGTAAACAGGTGAACCGTGATCGCCGTGGCCGTCGTGGCCACCAGCGCGGAGATCGGATCTAGCGCCGTAATCTGCTTTCCGACCACCATGATGACCCGGTGGCTGTAGGTCAGCACGCCGAGCGCAATTGCCGCGCCGCCCAGGGCTGCGCCGGAGGAGGCCCCGATCACGCCGACGGCCACGTACGGAGCCATGGCGTTGCCGACGTTGTTGGCGCCCATGGCATAGGCGGCATAGCAGCCTATGACGACCGCGGCGTAGCGCACGGACAGATGGAAGAACAGCGCGCTTCCCAGCCGCCCGGCGGCCAGCGCCGCGAGGGCCCTGTAGATCAGGTAGGCGATGGTGGCGGCTCCAACCGGCGTCGCCAGCATCGAGGTAGCCACCTTCATCACGATCGGGATGTTGAACCCGGCCCGTTCGGCGAACCCGACGCCGATGAGCGCGCCGACTATCGCGTGCGAGGTCGAGATCGGCAACCCAAGCCTGGTCATCACGTTTACGACAATGGCCGTCGACAGGACGGCCACCACGCTCATCTCGAGTGAGAGGTGGGTAAAGCCGCCCAGGGCCGGAAAGATCTTCTGCCCCTCGACCACGGCGCCCAGGAGGCCGAAGGCCGCGGTGAGGACCGCGGCCCGGCGCAGCGTAACGATGTTGGCGCCTACCTGGGGGCCGAATGCATTGGCGGTATCGTTGGCGCCGATCCCCCAACCGAGGTAGAGACCTGGAAGAAGACTCAGCACGGATGAGCCGCTCCGGGGGCGACCCGTGTACCTATGACCGTGCCCCTGCCGCCCTGTTCACCGCAACAGGCCTGACCCTGCCATCAGGAGGTAGCCCGTGATTCCCGAACCTAAGATGCTGATAACCCATCCCGCGGGGATCATCCAGAACATCCGGCGGTTGACCGCCACCACCCCTTTGGTAAGCCCGACGCCGACCACCGCGCCAACGATCGCCTGCGAGGTGGAAACCGGGATCTTGAGCTGGGTGAACAGGTGGACCGTGATCGCCGTGGCCAGCGCCGCCACCAGCGCGGTGATCGGGTCCAACGCCGTGATCTGTTTGCCGACCAGCATGATGACGTTCCGGCTGTAGGTGAGCACGCCGACGGCGATGGCCACCCCACCCAGCGCAGCCCCGGCGGCAGGGCCTATCGCGCCCACGGCTACAAACGGGGCCATCGCGTTGCCGACGTTATTGGACCCCAGCGCGTACGCGGCATAGCACCCCACCACCACCGCGGAATAGCGCACGGCACGGCCGAAGAGCATCCCCCCGCCGAGCCTCCCCGCCGCCACCCGGGCGAGCAGCCGGTGGAGGAGGTAGGCACCGACCCCGGCCCCAATCGGCGCGGTAATCATCGAGGCCACCATCCGCGAGGCGATCGTTGGATCGAAGCCCTTCCCCGCATACAGCCCAGCGGCAATCAGGGCGCCGAAGATGGCGTGCGAGGTCGAGATAGGCAGCCCAAGCCTGGTCATGACATGGGCCGTGATGCCGGCGGCCAGCGCGGCGACGATGCTCATCTCCAGCGTCAGGCTGGTAAGGCGCCCCAGCGTTGGGAATACCTTCTCCCCCTCCAGAACCGCGCCGAGGAAAGCGAAGATCGCCGCCAGGATTACCGCACGGCGGTAGGCGATGATGTTGGCGCCGATCTGGGGGCCGAAGGTGTTGGCGGCGTCGTTGGCCCCGATCCCCCAGCCGAGGTAAAGGGCAGGCAGCAGTGCGATCATGTCTAGATCTTCAGGCCGATGATCAGTGCCTCAAGACGGTCGCCCGCGTCCTCCATCTCGTCGGACATCTCGGTCAGTGTCTCAAGGAACTGCTTCAGGTGGGCCTTGCCGGCCAGGGGGAGGTCAGAGGTGAAGATCTGCCGGGTTATCTTCCACTCGATGCCGTCAATCAGTGATTCGGTGACGCCGAGTTTGGTCAGGCTATCGCGGATCACGCGTTGATCAGGGGTCAAGAAGAAGTTCGTCACGGCATCGTGCAGGGCGCCGTAGGCCACCAGGGTTTGCTCCTGGATCTGCTGGATGTGCTCCGCGTACTCCGCCGGGATCTCGGGGCGCTGGCCCAGCAGGAAGTCACACATCACCTCGGCCGCATCGGCGATCATGTCCATCCGCTCAACGAACTCGTGGATGTCGGACCGGAAGATCGGCAGAAACGCCCCCCGGTAGAGTAGATCAACCACCGAGCGCCGCATCTGGTCCGCGTCGGTCTCCAGGTGGTCCACCTCGATCGCTCCTGCCTTGGCCTCTTCAATCCGGCCGGCGAGGTAGTCGTCCATAACGGTTCGGGCCCGCGCTACGCACTCACCGACCTTGTCCAGGTGCTGAAGAAGCAGCTCCCGGACCTCCCCTTCCCTGCCGTGCCCAAAAATGAACTTCATAGCTCTGGCCACTGCCCTCACCTCCAAGCGGCATTCCTCCTGTAGGTTCGTCGGCGCCGCGGCCCCTCCTCTGCGCCGGCCGTATGCATCGCGGCAGGGCAGGACCGCCGTTCACTCGGCGCGAAGAAACGGGTACTCCCGCAAGGCTCGACGTTCCGCAGCGGTCCCGGGCAATCCGGCAGGCTGTGGCGTTGGAGGCGCACACGATGGGGACGCGGTGGTTCGGCGAACGGATCCGGCGGGTCGAGGATCCCCGGCTGCTGACCGGTAGGGGCACCTACGTGGACGACATTCAACCGCCCAACCTGCTCCACGGGGCTGTGCTCCGAAGCCCGCATGCCCGTGCGCGGATCGTGCGGATTGATGCTTCCGGGGCCCGGGCGATGCCCGGTGTCGCCGCGGTCTATACCCACGCCGACCTGCCGCCGCCGCTGGGTGATCCGCTGCCCAGGCTCATTCCCCATCCAACCCTGGTCCACCACAAGACCCAGGTGGCGCTGGCCGCGGAGAGTGTCCGCCATGTGGGCGAGCCGGTGGCGTTCGTGGTAGCCGAGAGCCGCTACCTGGCCGAGGATGCCCTGGAGGCCATCGAGGTGGAGTACGACCTGCTCCCGGCCGTTGTGGACCTGGAAACCGCGGCCGGGCCCGACGGCCCTCTGGTCCATGAGGACGCCGGCACCAACGTGGCCGCGCACTACACTCAGCGGGTGGGCGACCCCGAAGGTGCGTTTGCCCGCGCTCCGCACGTCTTCCGCGAGAGGATCCGCATGGATCGTGGCACAGCCGCCTCTATGGAGACCCGCGGGGTCGTGGCAATCTGGGACGCGCGCATGCGCAACCTGGTGATCTACGACTCAACGCAGTCGCCGATCCCGATCCGCAACGGCCTGGCACGGCTGTTCGGCCTTCCACAGAACAACGTGAGGGTGATCGCGCCCGACGTGGGCGGTGGGTTCGGGCCCAAGATCATGATGTTTTATCCCGAGGAGATCCTGGTACCGCTGGCCGCGATGCGTCTGGGCCGACCGGTCAAGTGGATCGAGGATCGGCGCGAGAACTTCGTGGCCACCAACCAGGAGCGGGAGCAGATCCACGACGTTGAGATCGCGGTGGACGACGAGGGCCGGATCCTGGGCGTACGCACCGTCTTCCTCCACGACGCAGGCGCCTACATCGCCTACGGGCTGATCGTGCCCATCGTCGCCAGCACCACGCTGGTCGGTCCCTACAGGATTCCCAACTACCACTGCGAGTTCAAAGCGGCCTTCACGAACAAGACGCAGGTGAGCCCCTACCGTGGGGCAGGCAGGCCCCACGGTGTCTTCATCATGGAGCGCCTGATGGATAGGGTGGCGCGGGAGCTGGGAATCGACCGCGCCGAGGTCCGGCGGCGCAACCTGATACAGCCCGACGAGTTCCCCTACGACACCGGGCTGATCTACCAGGACAACGCGCCGCTCATCTACGACAGCGGCAACTACCCCGCAGTGCTAAAGAAAGCCCTCGAGATGATAGGGTATGCCCTCTGGCCACAGAGGCAGGCCGAGGCGCGCAGATCAGGACGAGCGGTGGGCCTGGGCCTGGCCCTCTACGTGGAAGGCACAGGCATTGGTCCATACGAAGGATGCCGGATCACGGTCGAGCCGACGGGCAAGGTGTTTGCGGCGACGAGCGTGGGCACGCAGGGCCAGGGACACTTCACCGTGTTCGCGCAGATAATCGCGGATGCCCTGGGCGTGGACGTGCGCGACGTCACGGTCACCACCGGCGACACCGCGGCGTTCGGATGGGGCACCGGAACGTTCGCAAGCCGTTCTGCCGTGGTAGCAGGCAACGCGGTGGCGCTCGCGGGCAAGGCGGTGCGGGAGAAGACGCTCACGGTCGCCTCGGGGCTGCTGGAGGCGAGCCCGGACGACCTCGAACTTGCAGGGGGAAAGGTCTTCGTACGCGGGGCGCCGGCGCGGTCGGTAACGCTGGGCGAGGTCGCCTCCGCGGCCAACCCGCTCCGCGGAACCATCCCAAAGGAATGGGAGGGGCCTGGGCTGGAGGCCTCACGCTACTTCGCGCCTCTGCGGGGCAGCTTCGCCGGCGGGTGTCACGCCGCGATCATAGAGGTGGACAAAGACACAGGGGCGCTGCGCGTCGAGCGGTACGTCGTTGTCCACGACTGCGGCACCGTGATCAACCCGATGATCCTGGACGGACAGATCCAGGGTGGCGTGGCCCAGGGTATCGGCGGCGCCTTCTACGAGAGGCTGGTCTACGATGAGGACGGCCAGCTCCTGACGCAGACGTTCATGGACTACCTGCTGCCGACCGCAGCCGAGGTCCCCAAGGTCGAGATCGGGCACGTCGAGACCCCGTCCCCGCTCAACCCGCTGGGCGTGAAGGGCGCGGGGGAGGCGGGTGTGATCCCGGCCGCGGCGGTCATCGCCTCGGCGCTGGACGACGCCCTGGGCACGCGAGTCACTGAGATGCCTCTGTCGCACAGCCGCCTGCTGGAACTGCTGCGCGGAGCAGAAGCCCCGGCGGCAGATCGGAGCGTGCCATCGTGAAACCCGCGCCCTTCGGATACCTCGCGCCCCGCCGGCGCCTCGAGGCGCTGGAGGCCCTGGGCGAGTACGGCGTTGAGGCAAAGGTGCTGGCCGGCGGGCAGAGTCTGGTGCCGCTGCTGGCGATGCGCCTGGCCAGCCCGGCGGTACTGGTGGATCTGAACCGAATCAAAGACCTGGCCTTCATCCGTCCCTATGAAGAAGGACTCGCGATCGGCGCGATGACGCGCCAGCGCGCGGTAGAAACCCACCGGAGGGTGGTCAAACGGATCCCCCTGCTGGCGGAGGCAGTCCGTTGCATCGGGCACCCGCAGATCCGGGCACGCGGCACGATCGGCGGGAGCCTGGTACACGCCGATCCGGCCTCAGAGCTCCCTGCGGCGACCGCGGCGTTGGAAGCCCACTTCGTGCTTACCAGCGTGCGCGGTGAGCGGGTACTCGACAGTGAACATTTCTTCGCGGGCTATCTGACCACCGCCCTGGAACCCGACGAGCTGCTGACAGAGGTGCGACTACCCGCGTTGCCACCGGACGCCGGATGGGC
>JASEHJ010000082.1 GCA_030018905.1 bacterium
CGCACCGGCATGCGTGCTCCTCGTGGGTCTGGTCGGCTATCCGCTGGTGCGGGCGATCTGGCTCAGCCTGCACGACATCCGGCTGCTGACGCTGCACGCCGCGCGGTTCGTGGGGTTCGGGCAGTACTACGCTGTCTGGGCCGACCCGACCTTCTGGCAGGCGGTGTTGCACACCACCGTGTGGGTGGTGGGCGTCGTCGGGCTGCAGTTGGTGCTCGGGCTCGGCGGCGCGCTGCTGCTCAACAAGCCGTTCCGCGGCCGGGCGTTCTGGCGAGGCGTGGCACTCATCCCATGGGCAACCTCGAGCGTGCTCGTGGCGCTGATGTGGCTGTGGCTCCTCGACATGCACCTGGGTCTGGTCAACGACGTGCTGCGCCGGTTGGGCGTCATCCAGGCCCCCATCGCCTGGCTGGCCGGCAGGAACACCGCGTTGCCCGCGGTGATGCTTGCGGCCATCTGGCAGGGCACGCCGTTCTTCGCGGTCATGCTGCTGGCGGCGCTGCAGGCCATCCCCGAGGAGCTGTACGAGGCCGCGCGCATCGACGGCGGGGGCACCTGGGCGGTGTTCCGCTTCGTCACGTTGCCGCTACTGCGGCCGACGATCCTCATCACCACCACGCTGCGCACCATGTGGGTCGCCAACTACATGGACCTGATCCTGGTGATGACCGGCGGAGGCCCGGGCGTGGCCAGTCTGACCCTGCCGCTGCACGCGTATTACCTGGCCTACAAGCGGCTCGACCTGGGTGCGGGCGCCGCGGTGGCGGTGCAACTGGCTGTGGTGCTGGCCGCGGCCATTGTGATCTACATGCGGCTGCTCGGCAGCGTGGAGGTCACCGAGTGAACCGCCGGTCCCGCGACCTGCCGCACCGCGCCCTGCTGGTCCTGTGGCTGGCCGTCACGCTTCTGCCGTACGTCTGGATGTTCCTGACGTCCATCAAGACCGAGCGCGAGATCTACACGTTCCCGGTGAAATACTGGCCCTCGGCGCCGACGCTGGCGGGCTATGTCCAGTTGCTGAGGACCACGCCCTTCGTCCGCTACATGGTCAACAGCTTCTACGTGGCGGGCGGCACCGTGCTCGTGGCCATGACCGCCGCCACGGCGGCTGCGTACTGCCTGTCGCGGCTGCGCTTCCGGGGCAAGCGCAGCGTGCTGTTCCTGTTCCTGACGACGCAGCTCTTCCCGGCCATCCTGCTGGTGATCCCGCTGTTCATCATCATGCGCGGGCTGGGGCTGCTGAACACACACCTCTCGCTGATCCTGGCCCACGCCACCTTCGCGGTGCCGTTCTCCACATGGCTGATGACGGGATTCCTCAACGCACTGCCCCGCGAGCTGGACGATGCCGCCATGATCGACGGTTGCAGCCGCATGCAGGTGTTCTGGTACGTGCTGCTGCCGCTGGCGGCGCCGGGGCTGGCCGCGGTCGGCACCTACATCTTCTTGTACTCCTGGAATGAGTTTGTCTACGCGCTCACCTTCACCGCCGATGTCTCGGCGCGCACGCTGCCGCCGGGTCTTTCGACGTTCATCGGCGAGTTCATCATCCGCTGGGACCTGCTCATGGCCGGTGGCGTCATCACCGCCGTGCCGGTGACCGTGCTGTTCATGCTTGTGCAGCGCCAGCTCATTGCCGGTCTGACGGCCGGCGCCGTGAAAGGATAAGGACTGTGGCCCTGCTCCAGTCGTTCACTCAGATCGCCCTCGACCGTGCGGCGGCGCAGATCCGGCGCGACGTCATCATCCAGTGCGTGGCCAACGGCAGCGGCCATCCTGGCGGCGCCCTCGGCGCGGCCGAGATCATCGCGGCGCTCTACTTCCGGGTGCTCCGGCACGATCCGGCCCGGCCGGACTGGCCGGAGCGGGATCGGTTTGTGCTCAGCAACGGCCACATCTGCGCCGCGCTGTACTCGGCGATGGCGCGCACTGGCTACTTCCCGCCCGAGGAACTGCTGACGTTCCGGCGCCTTGGCACGCGACTCCAGGGCCATCCGGCGCGCGTAGACCTGCCCGGCATTGAGACCTCGGCCGGCCCGCTGGGCCAGGGATTGTCAGTCGCCAACGGCATGGTGCTGGGCCTCCGGCTGCGGAGGCTCGACAGCCGCGTGTACTGCCTGGTCGGCGACGGCGAGTTGCAGGAAGGCCAGATTTGGGAAGCGGCGATGACCGCTGCGCAGTACCGTCTTGGCCGCGTCTGCCTCGTCGTGAGTGACAACGGGCTGCAGATCGACGGCGAGGTGGAGCGGATCATGAACGTCCGGCCCATCGCCGACCGGCTGCGCGCGTTCGGGTGGCACACGCTCGACATCGACGGCCACAACCTGGCTCAGGTGCTGGCGGCGTTCGAGGCCTTCCAGCGGACCACCGAAACGCCAACCGCCATCGTGGCCCGCACCGTGATGGGGAAGGGCGTCTCGTTCATGGAGAACCTGGCTGAATGGCACGGCAAGGCGCCGTCCCGCGAGCAGGCGGTCCGGGCCCTGCGGGAGATGCCCGAAGGCTTTGCCCCGGACCTCTGGACAGGAGACACGCAATGACCGCCCCCGCCGCCGCGCCCGTGCGCAAGGCCATGCGCGACGCCTTCGGCGAGGCGATCGTCCGGCTGGCCGAAACCGACGACCGCATCGTGGTCCTCACCGCCGACCTGGCCGAGTCGATTCGCGTGCACCACTTCGCGGGGCGCTTCCCCGACCGGTTCTTCCAGATGGGGATCTCCGAGCAGGACATGATCGGCACCGCCGCCGGGCTAGCGCTCACCGGGTTCATCCCGTTTGCGACGACCTTCGCGGTCTTCGCCGCCAGCCGTGCCAACGAGCAGGTGCGCCTGGCGGTGTGCTACAATCGGGCCAATGTGAAGATCGCGGTCAGCCACGGTGGGCTGAGCGTCGGCGAGGACGGCGCGACGCACCAGGCCCTCGAGGATCTGGCGGCCATGCGGGCGCTCCCGCACATGACGGTGGTTTCACCCGCCGATGCCCTCGAGACTGAGAGGGCTACCGCGGCCATCGCAGCGCTCGACGGGCCGGCATACCTGCGGTTGGGCCGCACGCCGACACCGATCATCACGCGGCCCGACACGCCCTTCGTGCTAGGCAAGGGCCACGTGATGCGCGGCGGCCGCGACGTGACCGTCGTGGCTACCGGCACGATGGTGCACGTGGCGCTGGGCGCCGCCCGGCTACTCGAGGCATTTGGGGTGGATGCGCGTGTGATCAACATCCACACCATCAAGCCGCTGGATGTACCGCTGCTTGAGCGAGCCGCGCGCGAGACCGGCGCGATCGTCACGGTGGAGGAGCACAACGTCATCGGTGGCCTGGCCGGCGCGGTCAGCGAATCCCTCGCGCGCGCGCATCCGGTGCCGGTGGAGTTCGTGGGCATCCAGGACGTGTTCGGCGAGTCGGGCAAGCCCGACGAGTTGTGGAAGAAGTACGGCCTGACGCCAGAGCGCGTCGCGGAGGCGGCCCGCCGGGCGATGGACCACAGGGACCGCCTGGGCCGGGTCTGACCCCACCGGGGCAGGCTTGGCCTGCCCTGGTCTTGACTCAGAGGATATGCTCCAATGGGCTTATCCACTTCCGTCACGCTACCACTACCGCTTGCGTTTCCTTGGCTTCGGCGGAGCGGCCAATTCCCAGTAGGCCACGGGCGCGGTGTGGACCCTGTGCGGTTCGGCCACCCACGGCTGTGGCCGCAGGCGGGGCAGCGGAACCCCTCCGGTCACCGCAGGCGGGCGAGGTACGCGCGGCAGGCTTCCCCCGACCCGAACCGCTCGTCGAACTCGACGAGGGTCTTCGGAAAGTCCTCGCTGATCACACCGGGATACTACCGGTGGGGGCAACATGACGCAAGTGGATAAGCCCAAGTTCCGATAGGGATCCACGACCGATGCCCCGGGCGAGCGGGGACCGCAACACGGTGGCGCCTCGCTGCGGAGCGCCTCCCGCACGGTGTTGCGGGCCAGGTCGAGACCTCGGGCGACCTGGCGAATGCTGTGGCCTTGGCGATGGAGTGCACGGATCTGCGTCCAGGTGTCGTAGGTGAGCACGTCGGCACCCCTCCAGTCGGTGACTGGGAGGGCCGGTTCCTGACTCATACCTTCACCCCCTCTTCGTCGTCAGGGGGGGTGGGTCAGTTTTCGAGCATCACCCTGGGTCAGTTTATAAGCATCGCTAACACCCGTGGTTCAGGTGTCCAGAGGGTTACCCCTGCCGACCTCAATTGGATCAGCGCGCCCGCGACCGAGGCGGTCAAGGGGCGCGCTGCGCGCCGCAGGCCTCGCCCTTGACGGCCGAGGGAGCGGGTGCTGCACGCTGTCCAAGGGTCGGCAGGCACGTGGGTCTCTACCATGGTGACAATCAGCAACTATTGTACATGTGTACATGCCTCGTCGGTCTGAGGTGAAACCTCGTTAGATTCTTATGACACAGTAGTATTAGGCAGTAGGTCCTCCGGCAGCTACTCCTGCAGCGAGGACGGGAGGAGCAGGAGCGTAGGGACAATTCTCCTTGTCGCCCTACGGGAATGCCACACCTGCTTGCTGCAAGAAGGACTCAACCACGGCAGCAGCATTCTCGGTCGGTGTTTCGGGCTGGAGCGGCTTGGCCGGGGACAGGACATAGCCACCACCCTTCCCCATCTCCCGGCACAACCTGGAAACCTCTGCCCTGATCTCGTCTGGCCTGCCAAAAGGGATGATGGACTGCGATCCGAGTCCGCCCCAGAAAGTGATCTGCGAGCCAAAGCGACGCTTGAGCTCGTAGGGGTCCATCTTTTCGGCTTCGGGCTGGACACTCTCCAGCACGTCGAGACCGATCTCAATGATGTCCGGCATGATGTCCGCTACGCTACCGCAGCAGTGGCTCAGGGCATACTTGCCGGCCTCATGGACAAGTGCGTACATCTGCGCGAACCGTGGTTTGAGGACGCGGCGCCACCGTTCGGGTCCGAGCAGCACACCGCGCTGATAGCCCCAATCGTCACTGAACATGATACCATCCACCGGCAGTTCCAGCAGCCGTTCGACGATTCCCGTCTGGTGATGGGCCACCCGCTCGATCAGTTCTTCAAAGAAGTCCGGCTCGGCGGCAGTGTCCATCAGGGCTGCCTCAAACCCGCGCAGCGTCCAGGTGCGCTCCCACAGGCCGAATCCAAAGCCGATCACCACAAAGTGATCTCTCTGTTGGTCGATAGCCTGCAAGGTCTCTTCCTTCCAGTCTGCAGTGAAAACCGAGTCCAACTCAGGAAACGTAAACCCTGCCAGCGAAGGCGTCTTGATCGCAGGTTCGACCAATTGGTAAGGACGGAGGTCTACACGCCACGTGCTGCCGTACAGGTCAGTATAGAAGGAGCCGCAAGATGCATCGACCCCCAACTTCGGGACAAGCACGCGCTGGATGGCATTGTCAACCAAAGCCTGCCAGGCAGGGCTCCCGTAGTAAGCGTCCAGCCGATCGGCAACGTCAGTGCCGTAGCAGTCGTCAAGCTGTTCACCCTCGTCCCCCCTGAACCTGATGGTGTAGGGGAGATAGTCCGTCTCCTGGTGCCGTATCTGAGCGATCACCCGTTCTCTCGGAGTGAGCCTCACCTCCAGCCCCCCTTCCCCACGAGCGACCGTGCTAGCTCAGCCGCTGCCGCCGCATCTGGCGCATATCCGTCAGCACCGATCTTCTCCGCGAATCCCTGGGTCACCGGGGCCCCGCCAACCATTATCTTGACGCTCCCCCGCACTCCCGCTCGTGCCAGCGCGTCAATCGTGCGCTTCATGCCGGGCATGGTGGTCGTCAGCAGTGCAGACATGCCAACCAAGTCCGGATTCTCGTTCTTGACCGCCTCGACAAACCTCTCAGGCGGAGTATCAATGCCCAGATCGACGACATTGAAGCCGGCACCCTCCAGCATCATCCCCACCAGTTTCTTGCCGATGTCGTGCAGGTCGCCCACGACGGTTCCCAGTACCACCTTGCCGGTTGGCGCAACATCGGCCTGTGCCAGCAACGGACGCAGAATGTCCAACCCCGCGTGCATTGCCCGCGCGGCAACCAGCACCTCGGGCACAAAGACCACACCATTCCGGAAGTCGACACCAATCCGATCCATCCCGGTTACGAGCCCGCCATCGAGAACCTCAGAGGGCGCCAATCCTCCATCGAGCGCTGCCAGCGTCAACTGAGCAACCGCCTTGGCATCACCGGCGTAGAGCCTCACCGCGAGTTGGCTGAGCACATCCGCCACCGTCGAATCCCTCCCCCACACGGAGATCACACGCTTCTCCGAGGCGGACGCCAGCGCCGACTCTCATCCAGCCTGGCGAAGTAGTTCGCCAGCGGGATGTAGTTCGCGACAGAGTTCCCAGAGCCCAGCGCGAACCGTCCTCCCGGCATGCACCGGTCCAAGATACCGCGTACGTATCCGCGCAACGACGCCTCATCCATGCGCGCCAGCTTGTTCATGTCTACCCCGCCCAGCGCGGCCACGCGGTCGCCGTAGCGGGCCTTGAAGTCAGCAGCCGGCAGGACAGCGTCTTGAAATGAATGGAGGGCGTCGATCTGCACGTCCTCGATCAGATCCTCAACCACCCCGCTGTCGTAGATGTTGCCGCAACGGTGGTACCAGAACATCTTCCCGTGCAGACGCCTCACACCCCCCCAACTGGCCTCACTTGCGCTCCGCGTCAAGGCGGCTACTTCTCCTGGCACTCGAGGACGTGGATACGCTCCTGCGGGATGCGCAACGCCACCTCACCTGCCAACAGCCTCGAGGGAGCCGCCAGGTGCACGTCGACCATCCACTCGGTCCCGCCTGCACCGATCCAGTAGCGCACCCGGCTGCCCATGAAGCTCCGGGCATTGACCACCCCGCCGAGGTAGTTCTCCACCTCGCGTTCGCAGGACTCGTCAGGCCCCATGAGGTGGATGGCCTCGGGGCGGACCGCGAGCAGGGCCCTGGCGCCGGCGGGCAGTCCCCGCGGCCCGAGCGTCAGTGTGATTCCACCTACGTCGACCCTCGTCGTGTCCCGGTCCGCGATGACGCGGCCCTCTACGAAGTTCGAGGTGCCCACGAAGTCGGCAACGAATCGGGACGCGGGTGCGTAGTAGACGTCGAAGGGGCTGCCGACCTGGACGATCCGGCCGTCCAGCATGACCGCGATGGTGTCCGATATCGCCAGCGCCTCCTCCTGGTCGTGGGTGACGTAGATGGTCGTCTTTCCGAGCTGCTGCTGGAGCTGCCGTATCTCGGTGCGCACACGCAACCGGAACTTGGCGTCCAGGTTGGACAGCGGTTCGTCCAGCAGCAGCACCTCGGGCTCTACGACAAGGGCTCTGGCCAGCGCCACCCGCTGCTGCTGCCCGCCCGAGAGCTGGTGAGGCGACTTCCCTTCGGTTCCCTGGAGCCCGAGGAGCTGGGCAACACCCTCAACGCGCCTTGTCACGTTGGCTTGAGAGAAGCGCCGAATTCTCAGGCCGTAGGCGATGTTCTCGAAGACGGTCATGTGGGGGAACAACGCGAAGTCCTGGAAGACCATCGCCGTGCTGCGCCGGTCGGGCGGTACGTCGTTGACCCGCCGGCCGTCGATACGAATCTCGCCCTCGTCCACATCGTAGAACCCGGCTACCAGGCGCAACGTCGTGGTCTTCCCGCATCCGGACGGGCCGAGCAGGGTCACGAACCTGGCCTCGGGGACGGTCAGGGTGACGTCGTTCACAGCGGCAAAGGTCCCAAACCGCTTCGTGATGCCAACCAACTCCACGTGGATGCGTTCTGTGCTCATCGCTCATCGGCCCTCAGAGATCAAAGAGTTGAACGCGCCTGCCGACGACGAGGCGAAGCAGCCCCAGCCCCAGCAGGGCCACCACGATCAGCGAGAACGCCAGCGCCGTCGCCTGTCCCCAGTAGCCTTGCTCCGCAAGGCCCAGGATCGAGGCCGACGCGACGGCCTTTCCAGGCGTTACCAGGAAGATGACGGCGCTCAGCGTGTTGATCGACTTGACGAACGTGTAGATGAATCCTCCGACGAAGGCGTACTTGAGCAGCGGGAGCATGATCCGCGCGAAGGTCCTCAGGCTGGATGCGCCGAGGTTCCTGGACGCCCACTCTATGGACGGCTCGATCTGGTGCAGCGATACCACAGCCAGGCGGTATCCGACCGGGAGCGTCCGAATCGCCATCGCCATGACGATTATGGTCGCGGTCCCGGCTAGCTCCAGGGGAGGCTGGTTGAACGCGAGCACGAACCCTATACCCACTAGCGTCCCCGGGAGGACCATCGGCAGGAGGGTGAGGAAGTCCAGCGCGCCCCGGCCGGGGAAGGACTTGCGCTGGGTCAGGTAGGCCGCAACCGTCGCGACGGCGGCGGCAAGCAGAGCCGCCATCAGTCCGAAGCGCACGCTGTTGTACAGGTCCCGCTGCCTGAACAGCGTGTAGGCGAAGTTGCCCAGGGTCAGCGACCAGTCGACCCCCCAGATCCGTGTGAACGCACCGACTGCGATGACCAGGTAGATCGAGGCCACCACCATCGCAACAACAAGGCAGCCTCCGAAGAGGGCCCAGCGCACGGCCGGGGGAAGCCGCCGCTGCTCCAGACCGGTGGGCTGGCCGGTCACGGTGACGTACGCCCGCCGCCCCAGCCAGTACCGCTGGGCGAGGAAGAAACCGAGGGCGGGTACTAGCAGCACCGTGCACAGGGCGGCAGCCATCTCCGTGTTGTACCGTCCGATGATCTGGAGGTACGCCTCGGTGGCAAGGACGTAGAAGCTCCCTCCCAGGACCATCGGGTTGCCGAAGTCGGCCAGGATCAGAATGCTGACCAGCAGCGCGGCGCTCGCGATGCCGGGGGCAGCCAGCGGCACGGTGATCGTGCGAAACACTGCCCACCGGCGGGCGCCGAGGTTATGGGCGGCCATCTCCAGCGACGGGCTGATGCTGCGCAGCACCCCGGCCACTCCCAGATAGGCGAGCGGGAAGAAAGCGAGCGTCTGGGCAAACCACAGCCCGTGCCAGCCGTACGGGTCGAACGTCAAGCCCAGCAGGCGGTGGGTGACCAGCCCCCGGCGCCCGAACAGCAGGATGGTGGCGAGCCCGGTCACGAAGGGGGGCGAGACCAGCGGCAGAAGCGCCACGGTCCTAAACAGAGGCTTTCCCGGAATGTCGGCGCGGACGAGCGCGTACGCGTAGAGGAATCCCACCGACATGGCAGAGGTAGTGGAGAGCACGGCCATGAGCAGGCTGTTCCTCGTGGCCTTGATGAAGGCGCCGCGCTGGAGGTACTGCATCCAGTGCTCAACAGAAGGCACGGCCAGGACGCGGATGACCGGCAGGAGCACGAAGACCAGGAGGAAGGCTGCGACCGCTAGGAGCACGGCAAAGAGCGCCGGCTCACGGACGAGCCACCTGACATCGCGGACCTGCGCCCGTGCCACGGCTAGCATACCTGGGGCCTCCGTCTTCCTGCGAACCCGCCCAGCATGGCTACTCCTCCAGAGGCACGGAGGCAGAACGCAGCCTGCGCCCGGTCACCATCCGGCCTGCACCAGACCCCTGGTAGGATCACTGCCCTGCGGGCGCAAGCTGCAGCTACTAGCGGCGGAACTTGCTGTCCCAGATGCTGAGGATCGCGTCCCGGTGCTGAGCCACCCACCCATAGTCATACGTCTTCAGCAGGCCTATCTCAGAGAACGGGATCACGCCCTTGGGCATGAGGACATCAGGCCGCGTGGAGATCCGCATAGATATGTCCGAGTGTAGCTTACCGCCCTCCTTACTCAGTACCCAGTCGACGAACTGCTTGGCGGACTCAGTGTTCGGGCCTCCCTTGATGATGGACAGCGCGCCGATCTCCCATCCGGTGCCCGGCGGGTAGACCATGTAGAGCGGGTGGCCCTGGGCGATGAACGTCAGGGCGGCGTGGCCGAAGACGATGCCGACGAGGAATTCGCCTACAGAAGCCATGTGCGCCGGCGCCGTACCGCTGCGCGTGTAGTGGTTGATGTTCTTGTCGAGGTCCTCAAGGTACTTCCAGCCGCGCTCCGCACCCAGGCGTAAGACCTGTCCCGCCACAAACGTCATGGCCGTCCCTGAGAAGAAGGGATTGGCGATGACGATCTCACCCTTGTAGGCGGGGTGGAGGAGGTCCTCCCACTTCTTGGGGTAGTCCAGGCCTTTGGGCTTCATCTCCCGCTCAAACCGCGGCCGGTTTACGGTAATCGCCAGAGCGCCGAGGTAGAAGCTGTGCCACATGTCCTTGTGATCGCGGAACCGGACGGGGATGAACCGGTGCTCCGGTGACTTGTAGGGCAACAGCAGGCCCTCCGCTGCCAGCACCTCGTGGCCCTCGGCGGCCCCGCCAAAGTTAATGTCCCCTTTCGGCGAGGCCCTCTCGGCCCTGATCCTCGCCACCAGTTCGCCTCCTCCAGCCCGGATGGACTCCGTACGGATGCCGGTTTTTTGGGCGAAGGCACCGAGCAGCACTGCGTTCTCGGCCTCGAGAAGGCCGCTGTAGACCATCAGGCGACCCGACTGAGCCTGAAGCGGCAACGCGAGCGCCAGCGTCAAGAGCAGCACCACGGACACAACCGCCGTTCTCATGAAACTCAACCTCCTCTCAAGCAGGATTGATCACCTGTAACTACTCGGGTGACCATCACCATGATACCCCCAGCACGGCAAGATTCTACCCCCCGAATCGCGTCACCTAAGCCGGAATTTCCGTTTTGGCTTCCCGACTTGCCCTCAGTATACACCCTGATCACCTGCCATGAGAAGGTTCC
>JASEHJ010000083.1 GCA_030018905.1 bacterium
CTGCCGGTTCACAGAGTGAGGCGGCAGGAATCGAAACCGGCCGTCTAGCTCTTGATGCCCCGCTCCTCGGGCGTACCGGGCAGCAGGTTATCCAGGATAAGCCCGAATATCGCGGCCACCGCCATGCCGGTGGACCCAATGATGTTGATCATGTCCGCCAGCCACGGCGCCCCGGCGATGACAACCCTCCTGGCCTCGAAGCCCATCTCCGGCACGCCGCCGAAGTAGGCCGGCAGGCTCAGGCCCATGAACAGTGAGAACCCGATGATGAGCAGGTTGCGGTCGCTGCGTAGGTCTGCCCGGGCCACCTGCTGCACTCCGATCGCGGCAATAAGCCCGAACAGCGCGCAGTACAGCGCACCGACGACCGGCCGGGGTAGCGTGGCGACCACTGCCCCGAACTTGGCGAAGACTCCAAAGAAGATGAGGATAAACGCCCCGATGGTCACCACGTAGCGGCTGGCCACGCGGGTAATCCCGATCAGGCCGATGTTCTCGGAGTAGCTGGTGCTGGAGAAACCGCCGAAGATACCCGTGAAGAAGCAGCCCACACCCTCGGCGCGGATGCCACGGTTGATCGTCTGCTCGCTCGGGTCTGGGAGCCGGCTCATGTACGAGACCGAGTGGTAGTCACCGAACGACTCCACCATCGAGGCTAGGTAGCTCGCCAGGATGGCCAGGAAGAACGCCAGGCTGAACTTGGGCCACCCCCACGGGAAGATCCATCCGATCCCTTCGCCCCACGGCGGCCGGAACCACGGCGACGCCGCTACCCCTGCCAGGCTGACATAGGCCGGGTGCTTGGGATCGAACGTCCCGATTGAGCTGAAGAGGAGGGAGACCGCCCACCCCAACGTGGCAGCCAGCAGGATGGGGAAGAGCCGGAAGACCAGGCTGGTGCGCGACAGGAACTGGGAGAACCAGAAGATGCAGATGATCACCAGCGCCGCGATCGGCCAGTACAGTCCGGCCATCGGCGCGCCGACCTTGAACAGGGCCAGACCGATCAGCATGATCACCGGCCCGACGACCACGGGGCTGATGTACCGGCGCAGCTTTCCGATCCAGCCGAACTGGCCCACGGCGGCCTCGACGACGGCGCCGCTCATGATGGCGCCCGCGATGTACTGCATCACGGTAGCAGGACCGGCACCCTTGTGCGCACCTATGATCGCGAAGAACGGTCCGAGGAACGAGAACGAAACGCCCTGTACAATGGGAAGCCGGGTCCCCCAGTGCACCTGGAGCAGGGTCACGACACCGGAGGCCAGCATGACGGCGCCGATCAGCGTCGCGATCTGGGACGCGTTCATCCCCATCGCCGGTCCCAGGAGGAGCGGGACGGACACAGTTGCCCCAAACATCGTCAGGACATGTTGGGCGCCAAGGAAGAAGGCTCGACCGAACGGGCGGGGGATGTCGTCAACGCTGTAGATGAGATCCCCTCTTCGCACTTCCGCTGCCATCCATTCGCCTCCCTTCGTGGTCAGAATCCGCCCATTCCGACTTTCCTTTCCACCCCCTCTCCATCAGGAATTGCAGAAGCCACACAAGAATCGTCCAACCGTTCGACGCTGCGAAGGAGTTCCCTGCCGAACTAGCTCTCGGCCTCCGGCGATGCCTGGTCCTGGCGCCCGGCCCTCCTGCGCCGCGGCAGCCTGCGCTCCAGCATCTCCAGTGCATCCTGCACCTCTCCCACCACCACCTCTCGCCAGTAAGCGCCCACGCGCCCGATCTGCCGGTACTTGTGGTAACGCCGGCGCAGCAACCTGTCCGTGGACTGGTGGCGGAGGGCATCCAGCGCCACGCGAAGGTGCCGGCGCACGGATTCGGCGGCGGCATCAGGATCGGCGTGCGCGCCGCCGGGCGGCTCCGGCACGATTTCGTCAATCACTCCCAGCCTCAGCAGGTCGGGCGCCGTCAGCTTGAGCGCGGCCGCAAGATCTTCGGCACGCGTAACGTCCCGATAGAGAATGGCGGATGCGCCCTCGGGCGAGATGACCGAGAAGTACGCGTGCTCCAGCATCATCACCCGGTCGCCCACCGCCAGCGCCAGTGCGCCGCCGCTGCCGCCTTCACCGATGACCACCGCCACGACCGGCGTGGGCAGGAGCGCCATCGCCTGCAGGTCGTGGGCCAGCGCCTGGGCGATCCCCCGTTGCTCGGCCTCGTACCCCGGGTAGGCGCCCGGGGTGTCAATCAGGGTCACCAGCGGCAGGCGGAATTTGGCGGCCAGGTTCATGAGGCGCAGCGCCTCGCGGTAGCCTTCGGGGTAGGCCATGCCCCGGCGGCGCGCGGACGCCTCCTCCGGGGTGGCGCCGCGCTCCTGACCGATCACGACCACGGTCTGACCGTCGAGCTCGCCGAGCCCGCCGACGATCGCCGGGTCGTCGCCGAACTGGCGGTCTCCATGCAGCTCGACGAATCGGGAGAGCAGGCGCCGTATGTAGAATAGCGCGGTCGGGCGATCCGGCCGTCGTGCGACCTGGACGATCTCCCAGGCCGATCGGTCCGATGCCGGGGTTGTTGCACGGGCGGGCAGCCGGCCCGCGGCCCGGCGCGCGGGCGGAGGGCGCCGCAGGTGGTGCACCAGGCACGAGACCGCCTCGCGCAGGGCGTGCCGGTCAACCAGCATGTCCACCATGCCTCCGGCGAAGAGCCGCTCGGCGCGGTGCGACCCCGGCGGCAGGGTCTCGCCGATCGTTGCCTCGATGACGCGCGGCCCGATGAACCCGATCTGTGCCCCGGGCTCAGCGACCAGCACGTCGCCCAGGGATGCGAAGCTCGCGGCCACGCCCCCGAAAGTCGGGTGGGCAAGCACCGATATGTGGGCCAGTCCGGCGGCGTGATGGCGCCCGCGCGCCGCCGCGGTCTTGACCATCTGCATCAGGGAAAGCATCCCCTCCTGCATCCGGGCGCCACCGCTGGACGTGACCGAAACCACCGGCCAGCGGCGCCGGGTGGCAACCTCGAACGCGTCGGCGATCTTCTCCCCCACCACCGAGCCCATCGTCCCGCCGAGAAACGCGAAGTCGAAAACGGCGAGGACCACCGGCAGCCCGTCTATCCTGGCAACGCCGGTCACCACCGCCTCGCGCAGTCCGGTCTGCCTGCGGGCATCGAGCAGCCGCGCCCGGTAGGCGCGCTGATCCGTGAACTTGAGCGGGTCCACCGACACCAGGCCGCGGGCAAGTTCCTTGAACGTCCGCGGATCGGCCAGGGCCTCGATCCGGTCGCGGGCCGGCATGGAGAGGTGCCACCCGCACGAGGGACACAGCCATAGGGCAGACCGCAGCGTGCCGAGAGCGGTCTCGGTCTGACATTCCGGACATCGTTCGGTTTCAGCCATGGCGCGGCCTCTCTGGACTGGAGATCCTAGATTGCGCCGGCGCGGCGCATGCCTTCAACCGCCTCGGCGTCGTAGCCCAGTTCCGCCAGGATCGCGGCGGTGTGCTCTCCCAGCACCGGCGGCGGCGAAACGATGCGCCCCGGGGTCGCCGAGAGCTTCACCGGAACGCCTGTCTGCCTGATCCGACCGGCTCGCGGGTGATCCATCTCCACCACCATGGCCCGCTGGTGCACCTGGGGGTCGCTGAATAGGTCCGAGAGCAGGTAGATGGGACCGCAGGGCACACCGGCCTCCTCGAGCACGGCCACCCAGTCGGCCGTCGCGCGAGCGGCGAAGAGTTCCTCCAGGCGCGCGATCAGCGCTTCGCGGTGCGCCACGCGGTCCGGATTGGCACGAAACCGGGGATCGTCGGCCATCTCCGGAGCCCCCATCGCAACCACGAACCGGCCCCAGATGGCCTCGCTGCCCACGGCTACGTTGACGTACCCGTCCCTAGTCCGAAACGCCTGGTAGGGAACGATGGACGGGTGCGCACTTCCCAGGCGCTTCGGGTTCTCGCCGGTGGCGAAGTAGTGGCCGGCCTGGTAGGTCATCCACGCCACCTGGCCGTCCAGCATGGAAACGTCCACCAGTTGGCCCCTTCCGGTGCGGTCGCGCACGCGCAGCGCCGCCAGGATCCCGTAGGCCGCAAACATGCCGGCGGCGATGTCGGTCACGGCAACCCCCACCTTCACCGGCGGCCCGCCCTCCTCACCGGTGATGCCCATCAGTCCTCCCATCCCTTGCAGGATGAGGTCGTAGGCCGTGCGTTCGCGATAGGGACCGTCCTGCCCGAATCCGGAGATGGAGCAGTAGACCAGGCCGGGGTTGTGGACGCACACGGCAGGATAGGCGAATCCCAGGCGCTCCATGATGCCGGGGCGAAAGTTCTCCACCAGCACGTCCGCCCGCGCGACGAGCCGGCCCAGCACCTGTTGACCCTCGGGCGTCTTGAGGTCCAGGGTGAGGCTCTCCTTGTTGCGGTTGATACCCAGGAAGTAGGCGCTCTCACCGGCGATGAACGGAGGTCCCCACCCTCGGGTGTCATCTCCGCCGGTGGGGACCTCGATCTTGATCACGCGGGCGCCGAAATCGCCCAGCATGAGGGTGCAGTACGGCCCGGCCAGCGCCCGGGTCAGGTCAACGACCAGGAGGCCTTCCAGGGGAGTATTCATCAGCAGCGGGCGCCCGCCTAGTCTTCTAGGCTTCCACGAACCCCACGAAACGGCAGAACGCCGCCTCGCCACCCTTGAATCGGAACGGGAAGCAACCCACCCAGACGCGCTGGTTGAGGATCAGGTCAATGTCCCCGCCCACGTTCTCGATGTGGAATACGCCCTTGGGGAAGAGCCGGGTGTGCGTGGCCTGATAGTCCTTCGGCCAGGGGAACGCCTGGTCCATCGTCATGCCGATCTTGGCCTCTACCTCGGGGATCAGGTCGCGGCGGGCGTCACGCACCTTGGTGTTGAACGGGTGGTCTGTCGAGATGGCGTCCACGGCCATCCAGCGGATCCCGCGGTCGAGCACCCAGTCGCAGAACTCGGCCTGCGGCCCGGGATGGCGCAGGAACGCCCGGGGCAGGTCGGCCCGGGCGTCGGCGTGTTGCTTCTTGGTGTGCTCGGACCAGTCCTCATTGTAGTAGGCGTGGTAGCCGGTGTGGATGACCAGGATGTCGCCGCGTTCGATCTTGGTGTTGTACTTCTTCTCCCACTGCTCGAAGTGCTTCGGGCCGTAGATATCGTAGTCGCCAATCCCGAACTGCGCCAGGTCCACGATGCACGCGGGGCCCACCAGGGTGCCGATCGGGATCCCTGCCACGTCCGGCCCCGGGTCGTTGAAGTGCAGCGGCGCGTCAAGGTGCGTGGCGATGTGGTTCGTGCTGCTGATGTGCTGGGCGTTCACTCCCTCGAAGGCCATCTTCTTGACCCACTTGATCGTGGGGCCTTCGTAGTAGGCAAAGGGCGGCGAATCCACACTGAAGTTCTGCGAGAGATCCAGGACCCGTGCTTTTGACAGATCAAACGACTTCATTTGCTCACCTCCGTTTGGTGCTTCTCCGTCCGTCGGGTGGTTCTTCGGCGGCACCGGCGCCATGCCTGCTGCGCCCCCGGAAGGAACCTGAAGGGAAACGGCGCTGCCGCGGGTAATCCGTAGCCGATCCCGGTGCCGGCGGCCGGCGTGTACGCCTCTGCCGCGGGGAGCAGTTCTCGAGGTGAGCGCTTTGGACCTCATCATCAGGCAGGCGACGGTCGCGGGCGCCGCGCAACCCGTGGACATCGGCATCCGCGGCGAGCGGATCGCGCGGATCGGCCCCGCGATCGCGGAGACCTCGCCCCACGAGATTGACGCCGCCGGCCGAATGGTCACTCCTTCGCTGGTCGAGACGCACGTCCATCTCGACGCGGCGCTTACCGTGGGCCAGCCCCGCCACAACCTCACCGGCTCGCTGTTCGAGGGGATCGAAATCTGGGGCGAGCGGGTAAAGACGCTCACCCGCGAGGACGTGGTCCGCCGGGCGGACCAGGCCATCCGGTGGATGCTGGCCTGCGGCGTCACCCACATCCGCACGCACGTGGACGTGTGCGATCCCGCGCTGGTGGCCCTGAGGGCACTGCTCGAGGTCCGCGAGGCCTGGCGGGGTATGGTCACGATCCAGATAGTGGCCTTCCCGCAGCAGGGCATCTACTCGTTCCCCGACGGCGAGGCGCTAATGGTCAAGGCGTTGGATCTCGGGGCGGACGTGGTCGGGGGCATCCCGCACTATGAGTGGACGCGCGAGTACGGCGAGCGCGACGTCAAAACCGCGCTGCGCCTGGCCGCGGAGCGTGGGCTGCGGGCAGACCTGCACTGCGACGAGACCGACGACGACCAGAGCCGGTTCCTCGAGGTGGTAGCGGCGGAGACCATCCGGCTGGGCCTGCAGGGCCGCGTGACCGCCGGCCACACCACCGCGATGCACTCCTACAACAACGCCTATGCCCACCGATTGATCCGCTGGATGCGGCAGGCAGGCGTGCACATCGTAACCAACCCCCTCGACAACTCAGTATTGCAGGGCCGGTTCGATACCTACCCCATCCGGCGCGGCTTCACGCGGGTCAAGGAACTGCTTGCCGCCGGCATCAACGTGTGCATCGGGCACGACTCGATCATGGATCCATGGTACCCGCTTGGGACCGGCGATCCCATGCAGGCGTGCTTCGTGATGGCGCACTACGGGCAGATGTCGGGATACGAGGAGGTGCGCGCCCTCCTGGAGATGGTGACGACGCGGGCGGCCGCCTGTTTCGGGCTGGACGAGTACGGCCTGGCCGAGGGCTGCGGGGCCGACCTGGTGGTGTGGGACGCGCCGACGCCCGAGGACGCCGTGCGGCGCATCGCCCCACGGGTGGTGGTCATCTCGCGCGGCCGGGTGGTGGCGCGGACGACACCGGCCCGGTCAGTGGTCATCCTGCGCGGGACCCCGGAAGCTGTAACATTCCGGCCATGACCGACAGTGCACCAGGGGTCAGGTTAGTCCCCGTCTGCGGCCGTCCGGATCACCGGCTCCACAAGGCGAGGGCCGCTCCTGATGCGGACAGGCCTGACGCCCTTTGCTGGCCTACCTGACCTGGTAACAGGGCGGACTTCCAGATCGTATCCTGCTGCCCCGTAGACCTGCGCCAGCTTTTCCAGCCCAGGCAACACCTTACCCCTCTCAATCTTTGCAAGCTCAGGCGGCGACATCCCGGCCGAGGTGGCGGCTTCCCGCTGCGTCAATCCGCACCGCCTGCGCAGTTCAATCAACTGCCGGGCAATCTCGTACTCTGGAGCCAGTCGCTCGAATGCAGCCCTAAATCCCGGATCGACCAGTTCCCTCTCAAGCCAGTGCCGCCAGCTCACGCTCGGGGGCACCTTCCGCACGCGCCTCACTTATGTCACCTCGCAGCACTTCGCGCTCGCCAGTCTCGTTTGCGCGCCTTTGCAGTCCTTAGATCGTGGTCCGGTATTTCCCATCCGCCCTTCGCCAGTCCATGGAGGACGACGAATCTGTGTCCCCGGGCCACGGTGTAGAGCATCCGCCTATCGCTCCCCACTGCCCGCATCTCCCAGATGCCTTGGCCCGCAGGAGCCACATGTGGCCTGCCTACATCCAAACCGTACTCCTCAAGCAACCGAGCTACATGAGCAAATCGCGCCTGAACCTCCTTCGGCTGACGGCTCAGCCACTCCTCGGCAGGCCTGCGGCCGGACGGCGTCCGGTAGAACTCCACCGTCCATTTCACGATGCTCCTCCCGAGTGTAGGGGCAAGAAGAGATTAGCAAATAAGCTAATTCAGGGCAAGCGCTGGCACCGGGGCTCCTGATAGCGTGTCACTATCGAGTATCGGCACATCCCAGGCGGATTTGCGGTGTCAGGCCGGGGCGGGATTGGGCGTTCCGACATGCCCGGCCGGGATGCGCTCCCACTCTGCGGACTTCTCTATGGCGAAGAGAAGATAATCGCTCTCTAACAGTACGACCGCAACCCCTACGATCAGCGGCCTGCCGCCCCCGTCGGTTCCTACTCGACCTCCAGGATCATCTCAATCTCCACCGCCATCCCCCGCGGGAGCGCGTTCATCCCGACCGCCGATCGGGCGTGGCGCCCGGCATCCCCGTACAGCTCCACCAGCAGGTCTGAGGCGCCGTTGATCACCTCGGGCTGCTGCCCGAACTCCGGCGTGCAGTTGACCATGCCCAGCAGCTTCACCACCCGTTTCACACGGTCGAGATCGCCCAGCGCCTCCTTCACGGAGGCCAGGCAGTTGAGTGCCACCAACCGGGCAGCCTGATAGCCCTCCTCTACCGTCAGGTCCCGACCGACCTTGCCGAGGAACTGCAGCTTCCCGTCACGGTGGGGACCGTGCCCTGACGCGAACAGCAGGTTCCCCGTGCGCACGATGCGGACGTAGTTCGCGACGGGCTTGGGCGCGCTCGGAAGCTCCAGTCCCATCTCGGCAAGCTTGGCCTCGATCTTCATCTCGTTACACCTCCAGCAGGATCTTCCAGTTACGTCGCGAGCTCTGCCATGGCTTCCAAAGCCTGCTCGAAGCAGGCCATCGGCGGCCGCACCAGCCCGGCCCCGACCTGGCCGACACCCGGCATCCTGTGCGCTATCCCGGTGTTGATGCGCGGGGTGATGCCGGTGCGCACTACTTTGCGGATGTCAATGCCGGTCGGGGTGCCGCGGAAGTCCAGCGGCGGCAGGCCGAACGCCGGGTTCTCGCCGATGGTGATCTCGTACATCTCCAGGGTCGCGGCCGCCGCTTCCGCCGGGGTCCCGCCCACGAACTTCACGATGGCAGGCGCCGCGGCCATGGCGAACGCGCCGATGCCTGCGGTCTCGGTAATCGTCGAGTCTCCGATGTCGGGGTTGGCGTCGGCGGCCGAGAACCCGGGGAAGTACAGCCCGACCGGCACCCCAGCCGGGGCAGTGAACCAGCGGTCGCCCAGGCCCGAGATCCGGATGCCGAAATCCGTGCCGTTGCGCGCCATGCACGTGACGACTGTGCTGCCGGCGATCCCCTGCGCGGCGTCCATGGTGGCCTTGCACGCGGCCATGACCGGGTTGAGCACCGCCAGGTCGTTGTCGGCGAAGTAGCGCAGTACCTGCTCCAGCGTCTCGGGCGATAGGCCGGTGCGTGCGAGGTGCGGTGCGAGGAGGCGGCCGAAAAGCGCCGATCCGGCCCGGTTGCGGTTGTGGCCCTCGTCGCCCATGGTGAGCTGCTGCGCGATCAGGGCTTTCATGTCGAGCCCCCCAGCGCGCCGCAGGGCTTCGCCGACCGCCGGCGCCAGGGTCCCGTTGATCCAGCGCAGCCGCACCAGGACCTCCTCGCTGTAGGCGCCGTAGCGCAGCACCTTGCCGTAGCCTTCGTTGAAGTTGGAGTACGCCCGATTGCCCCCTGCGCGGTTCTCAATGATGTAGACCGGCATGGAGGCTGTGGTCACACCGGCCATGGGCCCCACCGCGGCGTGGTGATGGCACGGTTCAAAGCGGACAACGCCCCGCTCCACCAACGCCACCGCCTCGGCCTCGGCGTCCGCGCGACCCTCAAGGATCAGCCCGCCTATGATCGCGCCGCGCAGCGGGCCGGACATGCGCTCCCAAATGATCGGCGGCCCCGCGTGAAGAATCAGATCCGGCGCCATCCCCGGGATGAGATCGAGCGCGCGGCCGACACCCACCAGAACCGGCTGCGCGGCTAGGATGCGGCCCAGTGCTTCCTGATTCGCGGCGTTGATGTCCACGGCGCTATGCCTCCAGTTTGTCCAGCAGATCCAGCAGGTGTTGCTTCCCCCCGGCCGGTGGCTGCCAGTCCACGGAGACGACCGGCACACTTTGGGCCTGGAGGCTCTCGGCGAACAACTCGAGCCCGACGTTGATGACCGCGGGCCGCTTCGCAAGCAGCGCGCTGACCGGCCCGACCTCAGGCCATGCCGGCGCTACGGCGGATGCGGCGACGATCTTCTGCATGGGGCGAGCTTCCCGCGCCCCTAGCGTCTCTGCTATCAGTCGCGCGAGGCGCACGGCCTGCGCGTTGCTCTCCCCGACCAGCACCCCGGCCTCGACCAGCGCCGCGCGTTGCGCGCCGGCGCCCTGCGGATCGTCGTCAGTGCCACACACCGAACCCACGACGGCGAGGTACCGCCCCTCACGGGATGCGCGCTCGCGGACCTCGCGGATTACCGGCGCCAGCGCCCCGGCGGGATCGGGATGGGCGGCGTAGCCCAGAACCACGTCCAGCAGCACGATCGCGGTCTGTGGATCGGCGGCCTCCTGGCGCAGGCGCGCCAGCCGCAGGGTGGGGTCCAGCATCGGGTGAAGGCGGCCCTGCGTGAACTCGTCTCCGCCCATGTCAATCACTGTGTGCTCCCGGCTGCGCGTCACCGGTTCAAGCGCCTCACTGGGGTCTGACGGCGAGTTCGAGTAGATGGCGCCCAGGTACGGCCGCAGCAACACCAACGCCTCGTAGCAAAGGGTGCCGCCGCTGTAGAGGCCGCGCAGATACTGCTGCGCCCCGGAGGGCCGTCCGGACTCCTGTTCGGACAGCGACCGCATCGGCGGCAGGGCCGCCTCAGTGCCGCAGGCCAGTTGCACCGCGCGGCACGCGGCCTCTTCCAGGGTCGCGGCTCCCTGCACCGCTCCGGTGGGTTCCACCGTGGCGCCAACGAAGGCGGCGACGACCGGCTTGCTGCAGGCGGCGGCCGCGGCCAGGATCTTGCCGGCCACCTCAGGCGCGGGCGGCTTGCTCACCAGAACGATAACATCGGTGCCGGGGTCGAGCTCCAGCGCCCGCAGG
>JASEHJ010000084.1 GCA_030018905.1 bacterium
GGGCGGACATCGAAGGGATAAGCGCGCAAGAATTCCTCGCGCCGGGCCGGATCGAGGACCGCGGTGAACGCTTCCCGGTGGACGTCCCTGGGGAGGACGTTGTACCGGTTCCCCTCCGCGGCGCCCACACCCGGAGCGTACGTGATGTCGAACCGCCGCGAGGAAGCGAACTCCTGGATCGCCGCCACATCGGCGGGGCCGAACCCCTCCGGCTTGACCAGGACCGTCATCGTGTTGAGAGAGCGCAGCGCGGCCAGTTGAGATCTCGGGCCGGCATCGCCGAGGGCAGCCACCGCCGCGGCCCAGACGCGGATCTCCTCGCTCGGCGGCGTCTGGATCCAGCGGGTCACCGCCAGCACGCCGCCCGGTGCCAGCCGGCCGAGGTAGTCGCGCAGAGCCTCGACCGTGTAGAGGTGGTTCTCGGCGAGTGAGAACGCGCCCGAGGCCACGACCTGGAACGACTCCTGGGGCGGGATCTGGATGACATCGAACCGTTCGCGGGTCCGGCGCAGGTAGGTCCGCGGGGGTTCCACGACAACGCGCGCGCCTGCCGGCACCGTGGCTACGCGCCCGGGCTGCCCGCCGGGCAGATTTCCACCGAAGTGCCGTGCGGCCTCGACGACCAGCGGGTTGGCCTCCACGACGACCACCGGCGCCATCCCGTGCCGCAGCGCGCCGAGCACCTCCAGGCCTATGCCCACGACCAGCGTCCGCCCCTGGCGCAGGCGATATGCCGCGGCCGACGGCAGGAACTCGGTGAACACGGCGTCCACACCGGCGGGCAGGCCGCGGGGACCGTCCCCGTCAAGGGTCAGCCCCGGCAGTGCCGGCGGCACGCCGGCAAACATCACGCTCAACCCTGGTGCCGAGCGCACCGCCGCGCTCTGAACCACGTCCACCCTGGATATCGCGTTCCATCTGGAGAATTCCACCCGTGCGTCGGGAAGGCGCCGCAACTGGCTGAGGGCTTTGTAGGGCGAGATGGGGAGGTCCAGCGGAACCAGCGCCGCGAGCGCCGTCAGGACTGCCAGGGCCGCAGCGGCGACCGCAGGCCTTCGGCCAGGCGCCGGCCTGGGGTCAGGCGCCTGCGTGCGCTGAGGCGCCGGACTGACCTGCCAGAGCAGCGCCGCTCCTGATGTCGCCAGGGCGGCTGAGGCGATCATGCCCTGCGGGCCGCCGAGGGTGCTCAGGAGGGGTACGGCTGCCAGTGCGCCTCCCGCGGCCCCCAGGAACGAAGCGGCGTAGATACTGCCGGCGGCATCGGGGAAGCCGGCCAGGACCGCACCCACCACCAGGCCGGCGAAGAGGAAAGGAAGCACAAGCGCGGCTGCCTGGACGGCCAGGTAGAGAACCTGCACCGGCTCCAACGCCATCAAATAGGCGTCGAAGGGGACGGATGCGATCGCCAGAAGAGCCAGGCCGACCGAGGGCGCGACCAGCAGCGCGCCCCACGCCGCGGTGCGCAGCGGCGCCCGGCGCAGCCCTGGGAACACGGCCAGCGCGGTGCCGCTGGCCCCGAACCCCAGCAGCCCCAGTCCAACCGCCATGAAGGCGAAGTGGTGCCACTGCACCACCGAGAAGATCCGGGTGAGGACGATCTGCAGCAGCAGGGCCGCCGCGCTGACCAGCGCGACGCCCGCGTGGATCCATCGCACGGCATCCTGTAGATTCGGCACATGCCGCGGACCGCCTGTCGCCCGCGGCGCCTGTGGCTCTGGGCTGCCGAGGCCCGGGGCATGCGAATCCGATGAAGAATTCCTTCATCCTCACCCTGCCATACCAGAAGGATATCTTCACGCCCCCCCAGAAGAACACAACGATGCCTCCCGAACGCCACACCGGCATCGGAAGCCTGACCCGGCTCCGCGAGCTCCGCCCCCGCCTCGCCGATGCGGAACGCCGGTTGGCCACCTACATCCTGCGGCACCCCCGTCAGGTCCTGGATTCCTCGATCACCCTCGTGTCAGGACGGGCCCGCGTGAGCGAGGCCACGGTCGTACGTCTGTGCCGGCGCATAGGGTGCCGCGGATATCAGGACCTGCGCATCCGGCTGGCGGCCGACCTGGTGCTTCCGCCGCGGCAGATCTACGAGGAGATCGAGCCGGACGATGACGGCCCCGCCGTCAAACGCAAGGTGTTCGGGATCTCAATCCGGGCCCTTGAGGAAACCCTGGACGTGCTGGACGACAGGGCGCTTGAGAGCGCGGTCGAGGCGATCACCGCTGCGAGGCGGGTGGACTTCTACGGCGTGGGCGCGTCGGGAATCGTCGCGATGGACGCGCAGCAGAAGTTTCTGCGCATCGGCATCGACGCCCAGGCTTTTGTGGACCCACACATGCAGGCGGTTTCGGCCGCGCTGCTCCGTCGCGGCGACGTCGCGGTCGGCATCTCGGACTCCGGCTCGACCCGGGACACGGTGCACGCGCTGGGAGTGGCACAGGCGGCCGGGGCGACGACGATGGCCATCACCAGGTACGGACCGTCCCCGATCGACAAAGTTGCGTCAATACGCCTGTACACGGTTTCGTCCGAGGGAGGCATCCGCGGCGCGGCGATCGCCAGCCGAATGGCGCAGCTCGCAGTGGTGGATGCCATTACGATGTCGGTAGCGCTTCAACGCTACGAGCAGACGCTGGCGGCTCTGCGGGCGACACGGGACGCGGTCGCGGAGAAGAAGTTCTGATGGGAGCCATTCAGGTCCGCCGCATGCGGGCGGACGACGTTCTGGCGTGCGCGCGGATAGTCGCGGGAGAGCGGCTGTGGCAGTGCTACGGCCAGACGCTCCCGCGCGCCCGGGGCGCGATCAGGCGGGCACTGGCGTCCAAGGGCCGCGGAGGTGCGGCCGCGCCTGACGCCGGGGTCCTGGCCGTGGCGTGCGAGGCAGGGCGGGTCGTGGGTTTCATCTGGTTCCATCGCGCCGGCACGTTTCACCACAGCGGGTACGTCCGGTGGGTGGGTGTGGCCCCGGAAGCGCGCGGGCAGGGCGTGGGCCGGGCCTTGATGCGCTACGCGGAGGAGCGGATCTTCAAGGCGGGCCCCAACGTCTTTCTGTTGGTTGCCGACTTCAATGTAACGGCGCAGGCGTTTTACGAGGATTTGGGTTACACTCGCGTGGGGACGATTCCGGACTACATTGTGCGCGGCGTGACCGAGCTTCTCTATCGCAAGGCGCGGGGACCTATCGCCGCGAAAGGCCGAAAGGCGGTGTGAACAGAGGGGCAGGGAGGTAGAATAGGTCACAGACGGTACATCCAAGGAGGGGACGACAGTGAAGGGACGCTGGTGGTTGATGCTCGTGGTCGTGGCTTTGGCGCTGCCCGTGATGCCGGTGCGCGCCGGCCCGGCCGGTGTAACGTTCACAATCGGCGTGGACCAGGAGGTCGTGGGGCTGGACCCCAACCTGGTGACCGCGTTTTCCTCGTTCCGGCGCATTGACTTCCTGTACAACAAGCTGGTTCGCTACAACGACAAGCTTGAGGTCGAACCGGATCTCGCCGAATCATGGGAGTTCCCCGACCCTCGTACCGCGATCTTCCGGCTGCGCCGCGGGGTGAAGTTCCACAGCGGCGCCGAGATGACGTCCGAGGACGTGAAGTTCACCCTCGATCGCGTGCTGGATCCGGCAACGCGGGCGCCAGGCCGGTCGTTCATTGACGTCATTAAGGAGATTGACACCCCGGACCGCTACACGGTGCGGGTCAAGATGACCTTCCCGCTGGCATCGCTGCTGTCCGGCCTGTCTTCGGCCAACCTCTCGATCGTCGAGAAGGCGGCCGTCCTGCGGCACGGTAACCTGCAGCGCAACGTGGCCGGCACCGGACCGTACATGCTGGCGGAATGGGTGCCCGACAACTTCATGCGCCTCGTGAAGAACCCCAACTACTTCCGCAGCGGCCTCCCGAACTTCGACACGCTGATCATCCGGGTCATTCCTGATCAGGCATCGCTGCTTGCCGGCGTTCGGACGCGCGCGCTGGACATGGCCACGATCAACCAGGGTCCGGTGATTTCCGCGGCGCGACGCGAGGCAGCGCTTAACGTGATGCAGAAGGCCGGCATCAACCTGAGGATCTTCGCGTTCAACACCAGCCGGCCGCCCTACACCGACGCGAGAGTACGGTACGCCTTCTCGTTCGCGATCGACAGGCAGGCGATCGTGAACACCGCGGAGTTCGGTTTCGCGACGATCTCCGGGCCGGTCTCGGCACCCACGCCGTGGGCATTGCCGACGTCGCGCTTCCCGTCATACACCCAAAACATCGCGCGCGCGCGCCAGCTGCTGTCCGAGGCCGGTTTCCCGGCCGGGTTCGCCACGCGGATCGTCACCTCTCCGACCTACGAGGGTGGCATTGCGGTGGCGCAGGTGATCCAGGAGCAGCTCCGGGCGATCGGCGTGACCGCGACGCTGGAGACGCTCGAGTGGGGAACCTACATCAACCGGTGGGTTGCCCGCGACTTCGACACGATGATCGAGCTGCGCGGGGGCGATCCAGACCCCGACCGGTTCCTGTACCGCACGTTCCACAGCACCGGAGGCGTCAACAACTTCCTGTTCAAAGACGCGGCAATAGACCGGTTGCTGGAGCGGGGCCGCGTGAACCTCGAGGCAGATGCGCGCAGGCCGATCTACGACGAGCTGCAGCGCGCCTTGATAGAGGCCGCCCCGGCCCTGTTCCTCTACGTGCCCATGGAGACACAGGTACTTCAGGGGTATGTGAAGGGCTTCAGGATCATAGGCAACGGCGCCCTCTACCTGCTGGAGCGAGCGACGATCGAGCGGTAGTCACTACAGCACGTCGGTAACAGGCTCGAGCGAGAGGGTGATCCGGGGGCGGGGTGGCGCCCCGCCCCGGGACCCAACCTGTATCCATTCATGCAAAGGTATCTGGCCACGCGCCTGCTGGCGCTCATTCCCGTGCTACTCGGCATCCTTGCCGTCGTCTTCCTGCTGATCCGACTGATACCGGGAGACGCCGTCCAGCTCTTCCTGGGAACCCAGGTAGAGATGACGCCCGAGCAGATGGCCGAGCTGCGCCGGTTCTTTGGGGTGGACAAGCCGATCTGGGCGCAGTTCGTTGACTACCTGGGACGGATTCTCCGAGGAGATTTCGGCGTTTCGCTACGCACCTCGCGCGCGGTGCTTCCCGACATCATGGCGCGGCTGCCGCTCTCGTTTCAGCTCGCGATGTTCGCGCTGGCCATTGCGCTGGCCATTGCGGTGCCGCTCGGCATCCTCTCCGCGGTTACACGCAACTCGGCGTTTGACGTGCTGACGCGCATCGGCGGGTTACTGGGCCTCTCGATGCCCAACTTCTGGCTCGGCGCGATGCTGATTCTCGTCTTCTCCCGATACCTGCACGTTTCGCTCGGCCAGTACGTCCCCTTGCGGCAGAATCCCCTCGGCACGCTGGAGAGTCTCTACTTGCCGGCGATCGCCCTGGGGGTGGCGATCGCGGCGATACTGATGCGCTACATCCGCTCGTCGCTGCTCGAGGTGCTGGGGCAGGACTATGTCCGGACCGCTAGAGGCAAGGGGCTGCGGGCATCGGCCGTGATGCTCCGCCACGCACTGCCGAACGCGATGATCCCGGTCATTACCGTTGTGGGGTTCCAGATGGGCTACTTGCTGGGCGGCACCGTGGTGATCGAGGAGATCTTCGCCCTCCCCGGGATGGGCCGCCTCGTGTTGCAGGCGATCTTCCAGCGCGACTATCCGGTGGTGCAGGGGGTCGTGCTGACCATTGCCCTGCTCTTTGTCGTCACCAACCTGGTGGTGGATCTGCTCTATGCCTGGATCGATCCGCGCATCCGATACGGATAAGGCGCTGGTGGCCGCGGGGCCGCGCCTGGGCACCGGCTGGCGATGGTGGGCGCGCCGGTTCCTGCGCAACCGCGTCGCGCCGATCGGCTTCGTCATTATCTTTGCCAGCGTTGTGATCGCGGCGACGGCACCCGCGATTGCTCCCCACGACGTCCGGGTCATGTCCCCAGAGGACGCGCTCTCTCCGCCCGGCGGCCGTTACCTTTTCGGCACCGACGAGTTCGGCCGCGACGTGTTCAGCCGCGTGCTGATGGGTTCGCGCGTCTCCCTGGTGGTCGCCTTTCTGTCCGTGCTGACGGCCGTGGCGATGGGGACCTCGGTCGGTCTGGCCGCGGGATACTACGGCGGGTGGTGGGACTCGGTCTCGATGCGGGTCATGGACATTGTCTTTGCGTTCCCGGCCATCCTCCTCGCCATCGCGATCATGGCCGTGCTGGGCACCAGCCTGTTCAACCTGGTGATCGCCATCGGGATCGTCTACACGCCCCAGTTCGCGCGCGTGGCCAGGGCCGCGGCGTTGGGCGTGCGCTCGCTGGAGTTCATTGACGCCGCCAGGGCGCTGGGGATGGGCAACGCGCGCATCATGCGCAGGCACGTCATTCCCAACGTGATGGCCCCGATGATCGTCCAGATCTCGCTGAGTCTGTCGCTGGCGATCCTCTCGGAGTCGGCGCTCAGTTTCCTGGGGCTCGGCACGCGGCCGCCTACGCCCTCGTGGGGCAACATGCTCAGCGACGGCCGGCAGTTGCTCGAGCTGGCTCCCTGGAACGCCGTTTTTCCCGGCCTGGCGATCATGATCGTTGTGCTCGGGTTCAACCTGTTGGGCGACGGTCTGCGCGACCTGCTCGATCCGAGGCTGCGATGACGGCCCGGCCGACGCGCCAGGCGGTGCGCGTACGCGAGGCGGTGCGTGCTCGCGTGGCAGAGGGGCTGCGGGACGGTGTCTTTCCGGGCGCGGTTGTCGCGGTGGTAAGGGGAAAGGACTGGCTGCTGCACCAGGCGTTCGGGGATGCGCAGGTGGTCCCCCGGCGCCGCCCGATGACGATCGAGACGGTGTTCGACCTGGCCAGCCTGACCAAGCCGCTGGCCACGGCGACCGCTGTGCTCCAGCTCTGGGAGCGAGGCGCGGTTGATCTCGATGCCCCGGTCGCGGCATACATCCCCCGCTTCGCCTGGGGAGGGAAGGCAGATGCGACCGTGCGCCACCTGCTGGCGCACACCGCGGGGCTCCCGGCCTGGGAGATGCTCTACCTCACAATCGCGCGCCCCTCGGGGGGAAGACTCGTGCGCGCGGGCGCCTGCCGGTCCATCGAAGGAGCGGCGGCGCGCATCTGCGCCACACCCGCTCTGGCGCCGCCCGGGTCGCGGGTGGAGTACAGCGACCTGGGTTTCATCTTGCTGGGATACCTGGTGGAACGTCTCACCGGGATGTCCCTTAACGCCTACGCGCGCGAGCGGATCTTCGGGCCGCTGGGTCTTGGGGCGACGCGCTTCTCGCCGCCGCGGGCATGGCGGACGCGCTGCGCCGCCACCGAGGTCGGGAACGGTTATGAGCGGATGAAGGCCTGCGAGCAGGGGCTGGGCCGGGGGTTCGCCTGGCGAACCCACCTGCTTCGGGGCGAGGTGCACGACGGCAACGCCTGGCACCTGGGACGCGGGGTGGCGGGTCACGCCGGGCTGTTCGCCACCGCCGGGGACGTTGCACGGTTCGGCGCGGCCATGCTGCGCGGCGGGGCGATAGACGGCGCGCGCGTCCTGCGTCCGGCGACCGTTGCGGAAGCCACGCGGGACCAGACAGGGCAGCCGGGCCCGGGTCGAAGAGGGCTCGGGTGGAGCCTGCAGGGCGGGCCCTCTGCCGGTGCGCCCTCTGCCGGCACGCGCGCCTCGATGCAGGCGTACTGCCACACCGGTTTCACAGGGACCTCGCTACTGGTGGACCCCGCGCGCGACCTGGTGGTGGTGCTGCTGACCAACCGCGTGCATCCTACTGCACAGCGGGAGGAGATCCAGGCTTTCCGCCCGGCGTTCCACGACGCTGTGATCGAGGCCCTTGATGGTTGAGCTTGATGGCTGACGCGGTGCTGGTCGGGGTGGATGGGGGTGCGTCGAAGACCCGCGCGGCAGTGGTGTCCTCGTCCGGTTCGATCCTGGCGACGGCGTCGGTGCGCTCCTCGAGCGCCTACCATAAGGAGCCCGAGGAAGCGGCGGCCGTGGTCTTGGCCGCGGCGCGCGAGGCGCTGGCCACTTCCGGCGTGGCGGAACCGATAGCCGCGCTCGGAGCCGGGCTGGCCGGCGCAGACGACCCGGCAATCCGCGAGCGGCTGATCGGCGCGCTCACCCGGGCGAACATCGCCCGGATCGTGCACGTGGATCACGATGCTGCTGCCGCGCTGGCCGGCGGTACAGCGCTGGCGCCCGGCGTGGTTATCATATCCGGCACAGGCTCCATTGCGTTCGGGGTGGACGAGCACGGCCGGCGGGCGCGTGCCGGCGGATGGGGGCCGCTCCTCGACGATGAGGGTAGCGGATACTCCATCGGCCGCGCTGTGCTGCGGGCCGCGATGCGCGCCCACGACGGTCGCGGGGATTCCACCCTCATGGCAGAGGCGGTCCGGGCACGGTTCGGCATCGCTTCGCTTGCGGCGCTCAAGGCCACCGTGCGCGGAGCGAGCATAGACGCGGTCGCGTCGGTCGCCCCGTTGGCGGTGGAAGCCGCGGATGCGGGAGATCCCGTGGCTGCGCGCATTCTGGCGCGCGCCGGCGAGGGACTCGCCGTGATGGTCTTGGCCGTGGCGCGTGCTTTGGGCTGGGAGCAGAACAGGTTCACGCTGGTGGCGTCCGGAGGGGTACTGGGCGAGGGCGGGCCCATGGCCGGGCTGATGATGAGGGCGCTTGACGCCCGAGCGTGCACGGCTGTGCTGACGCCTGCCCGCTTCCCACCTGAGATTGGCGCCGCGCTGCTGGCGGCCCAAGCGGCAGGCATGGAAACTGCGTGGCGCGAGCGAGGTGATCGCGATGGCACCACCTGATCAACGCCCCCAGGTGAACTACTGGGAGATGGAGACAGAGCAGCGCAACCCCAGGACCATGGAGATGGACCGCCTCTCCACCGAGGAGATCCTGCGTGTGATCAACCAGGAGGATCACAGCGTCCCCGACGCCGTGGCCGCCGAGATCCCCCATATCGCGCAGGCGGTAACTGCCATCGTGCGGGCCGTGCGCTCCGGGGGCCGAGTCATCTATGTGGGCGCCGGCACGAGCGGGCGGATCGGCCTGCTCGACGCGCTGGAGTGGCCCCCCACCTTCGGGGTTGAGCCGGAGCTGATTCCGGTCCTCGTCGCCGGAGGTTCGCAGGCTACGATCGGATCGGCTGCGCCCTCCGAGGATGACGCGGCCGCGGGCGCCGCCGAGGTATCGGCAGTTGGCGCAGGAGGCAACGATGCGGTGGTGGCAATCGCCGCAAGCGGCGTGACGCCGTTCGTGCTGGGCGCCGTCACAGAGGCGCGAAGGCGCGGCTGCATCGTTATCGGTCTGTGCAACGTCCCCGGCTCGCCGCTGGCTCAGGCGGCGGACATCCCCATCACGCCGGTCACCGGCCCGGAGGTCCTCACCGGCTCGACCCGCATGAAAGCCGGGACATCCCAGAAGATGGTGCTGAACATGCTCAGCACCGCGGCCATGGTGCGGTTGGGTAAGGTGTATTCGAACCTGATGGTGGACATGTCGCCCAGCAACCAGAAGCTGGTGGCGCGCGCGCGGCGCATGGTAGCGCAGGCGACCGGCCTGGATGCCGGTGCCAGCGGACTCCTGCTGGAGGAGGCCGGCGGCAGCACCAAGGTTGCCATTGTCATGGCACTGGCCGCGGTGGGGCGCGAGGAGGCCGAGCGGCTGCTGGAACAGACAGGCGGATTCGTCAGGCAGGCAGTCGAGGCCGGACGGTGAGAGACGCGGCTGATCTTGCGCGCAAAGACCCCAAGCGGGTGGTGGGCCTGATCTCCGGCACCTCGGCCGATGGGATTGACGCCGCTCTCGTTGAGATCGCCGGCGCAGGTCTGGAGGCACGGGTGCGGCTGATCGCCGGCCAGACGGTGCCGTTCTCCGATGCGGACCGTGACGAGCTGTTCTCCATGTTCAATCCGGCGACCGCCTCGGTGGATCGCCTGTGCCGGTTCAACTTCCGGCTGGGCGACCTCTTTGCTGGCGCGGCGCTGGCGGTGATCGCCCAGGCCGGACTGCATCCGGCAGAGGTGGATCTGATCGGCTCGCACGGCCAGACGGTCTGGCACATTCCCGGCCCGGACGGCGCGACGCTGCAGATAGGGGAATCGGCGGTGATCGCGGAGCGCACAGGCCTGCCGGTGGTTGCCGACTTCCGCGTGGCCGACATTGCAGCCGGCGGGCACGGCGCGCCGCTGGTGCCGTACTTCGACTTGGTTGTGTTCCGCCACCCCGCGCGCACGCGTGCGGTGCAGAACATAGGAGGAATCGGCAACGTCACCTATCTGCCGGCCGGATGCGGTCCAGGCGACGCCCTGGCGTTCGACACCGGCCCCGGCAACATGCTGATTGACGGCGTGGTGCAACTCACCACCGGCGGGACCCAGGCATACGACCACGGGGGCGCGATGGCCTCCCGGGGGCGGGTGCACGAAGGCTGGCTGGACGAGCTGATGGGCGATCCGTTTCTACGGCTCTCCCCGCCCAAGACCACGGGGCGGGAGGTCTACGGCAAACCGTTCGCCGCGGCACTCGTTGAACAGGCGCTCCGCCGCGGGCTGAG
>JASEHJ010000085.1 GCA_030018905.1 bacterium
CGATCATCACCAGTCAGCTACCGCCGTCCGTCTGGTACGAGTACCTCGGCAATCCGACGCTCGCCGATGCCATCCTCGATCGCCTCGTGCACAACGCCCACCGGATCGAGCTCAAAGGCGAGTCGATGCGGAAGACACGGCCAGCGGATGACGCCACAGGGGGGTAGGGAGACGCCTCCGTACCTGTGCAGAAGCGCTCCACGGGGCTCCCAGGGGCCTGCGGGTGCTCCTCGTCCTGGATGTGACGGGCCCGGACAGCTGTGGACCGCTCAAAGGAGCACAAGGGGTCCGCCCGACCATGCTCGAAGGGTAAGCCTCACCTGCACCACCGTGACAGAGGTCATCTCGAGAAAGGAGAGGGCTCGACACCGACTCCGGCGCCCAGCGTCGCTGTCGCTCCGTTCACGATCACCGATCCTGGTGTTCACGATGACGCGATCTGGGTGTTCACGATGGCCGGAATACGCAGTGGCAACCGCCGACGATCTGGGCACCCGGGGCGCGACCGACGAAGAGCAGCTCGCTGCCGCAGCTCGTAACCGCCGCACGCTCGTCACGTATAACATCGCGGACTTCGCGGTGTTGGCTGAAGAGTGGACGCGGAGGGGCCTTACGCACTGGGGGATCGTGCTGGTTAGCGAGCGAACCGTCTCACAGCGGTCGGTGGGCGACCTTTCTCGCGCCCTCGAACGCCTTGTGACGGAGTTCCCGGGTGAAGACGCGCTGGTGGACCAGGCCCTCTTCCTGACAAGAGGTGAGGGGCAGAAGACGCCTTGGAGCGAGACCCCGGACCCTTGACAGGATCGGTAATACCACACACAATTACCCTGGTGATGTGCTATGGGTAATACAGATAAGCAGACCGCCTACCCGGCCCGGCTTACACAGAAGTCACAGGTTGGCGTCCCGGCTGCGGTGCGCGAGCAGCTGGCGCTGAAGCCAGGGGACCGAGGCGTGTGGATCCTGCGTGATGACGAGGCCGTCTTGGTCAGCGCCCGCCGCTACGCTGAGATGACGGCGGGTATCCTCTCGGGCACCTACGGCCGCAATGTCGAGGAGATCCGCGGCTACCTGGACCGGGAACGCAAAGGGTGGCCGTAGGGCGTGAGGGCGGACACGGAGCGTTTCCTGGACGCGCTTCGATCTCACACCGTGGTTGCGGTGGACTCCAACATCCTCATCTACCACCTGGAGGGTCTGGCATCATACGTGGATCTCACGACGGCGCTCTTGACCCGCCTGGCCGAGGGGGAGTTCCGCATGGTCATTTCGGCGGTGTCGGTTGGCGAGATCCTGGCCGGTCCACACTTGGCACGGGACGACGCGAAGGCGGCGCGGGCAGCGGCGTTCCTCCGGGGGCTGCCCAACACAGTACTGGCCGACGTCACGGTGACGATCGCTGAGAGGGCGGCCCGGCTAAGGGCGCTCGGCCTGCGTATGCCGGACGCGATGGTCCTGGGCACGGCCATGGTGCACGGCGCAGGCGCGCTTGTCACAAACGACCCTGTCTTCCGGAGGCCGATCCCAGATGTCCCAGAGGTTATCCTGCTGGATGACTATGTGTAGGCCGAGTGAAGACCTGAACGATGACGTGGGGGCCACGCTCGGGATGACCGCCGCGGCCGATCCGGTCCTGGCGGATCTTTGGGACAACCCGCGGGACGCGGCCTATGATCGCCAGTGATAGGGGCGCGGTGGGCGCTCCATATGGAGCCATGATCTCGAGGGGCGAGGCGGTAACGGCCGCCGCGGTCGTCGTCCTGGCCGCCGGGTTGCGGCTGTGGGGGCTGACCGCGAAGTCGCTGTGGTTCGACGAGACCATCAGCATCTTCCTGGCCTCTCAGCCGCTGGAGCGCATGTTGGCCCTGGTGGTCGCGAACGACCCGCACCCGCCGCTGCACTACCTGCTGCTGCACTTCTGGATGGCGTTCTTCGGGAGCGGAGAGGCCGCGGTGCGGGTTCTGTCCGTGCTGATCAGCGTGCCGGTGGTCGCCGTGACCTGGGCCTTTGGCCGCCGCCTGGTTGGGGCAGGGCCGGCGCTGTTCGCCGCGCTGCTGGTGGCCGCCTCACCGTCGCAGGTGGCCGCCGGGCAGGAAGCCCGGATGTACGGGCTGCTGACGCTGACCGCCCTGCTCTCGTGGTGGGCGCTGTGGGGGGCGGTGGTCGGCGGCGACAGGCGCGGTGATGCCGACATCCTCGGGGGCCGCAGGGCGTGGGCCACCTATGCGGTCGCCACCGCGGCGATGCTGTATTCTCACTACTACGGGTTCTTCGTTGTCGCTTCGCAGGTGGGCTACCTTCTCTGGAGGCGCACGGCCAAGGCACAGTGGCGGCGTTGGGTCTATGCCTCGTTGGGGGTCATGCTTCTCTTCATCCCCTGGATGCCGTCGTTTGTGCAGCAGCTCGCAGGAGGCCGGGCCTGGCCCGCGCACCGGGTTCCACTGGCGCCGGCCACCCTGTTCGACACGCTGGCGGCGATGACAGTAGGCCGACCGATTCTGGACCCTTGGGGGCCCAAGCTAACCACGATCCAAGCCGTGGGGACGTCCTGGATCGCCGTGGTCGGGCTAATCGCGGCAGTTGCGCTCGCAGTCGCGGCTGTTCGCGGTTCCAACACCCAGCGCGAGACCCGCGCCCTGCTGATCTCCGCCGCGCTCGGGCCGCCGGTCGTCGCATTCGCGGTTTCGCTGGGGATCAATGTCTACGCGCCGCGCTACCTGCTCTTCATCGTGCCTCCGGTGGCGCTGCTGGTGGGCGCCGGGGCTGCGGCATTGGCCGGCGGACGGGCGCGCCTGCTGGGGGCGGCGGGCGTGCTGCTGCCGGTGCTCGTCCTCATTCCAAACGCCGTGGGTACCGCGGCATTCCACCGCCAGAGCCGGCTCGACGTCTTCGACTGGCGCCTGGTCTCGCGCACGCTTGCCGAGCAGGCGCGGCCCGAGGACGCGATCGCCTTTCTGCCGGGGTTCTCAAGGATTCCGGTCAACTACTACTTCCGAGGTCCGCAGCCGCGCATCGTGTTGACGCCACGGGGCGAAGGGGACGTCGAGGGGCCCGGGGGCGCGCGCCTGCCGCAGGTCGCCGACGCCCTGGCGCGGCACCAGCGCGTCTGGATCCTGACCGTGCCGCCGGTGCCACCGGCAGTTGGAACCCTGCTGGAGGCCCTGCGCCGCAGGGGGTTCGAGGTCCGGCGCCAGGAGGCCGTCAACATGGCGCGGCTGATCCTGGTGGAGCGGCTACAGGAGAGGTGAACGCTTGACGACCTCTGGGAGCGGGCGTTAAACTGTTTGGTAAGTTGTTTAACAGTCTTCAGAATAGGAGAACGATCATGGCCGTCGTTAAGTCCTCGCCTAAGGGGCAGGTGGTGATCCCGGCCCATCTACGCGAGAAGATCGGGCTCCGGCCTGGGAGCATGGTCCTGGTGACGCCGGCCGGCGGCCGCAGGGTGATGATCGAGCCGGTTCCCGACGATCCGATCGAGGCCGCCTGCGGTATGCTCCAGGGCGGTCCTCCCCTGACCGAGGCCCTTATCGAGGAGAGGAGACGGGACAATGCCCGCGGCGCAACGCTGGGTGCTCGATTCCTTCGCGCTACTGGCCTTCCTCAACAGAGAACGGGGGTTCGAAAAGGTGCGGCGGCTCCTGCGCGCCGCCGCCGCGGAGCCCCTCTTGATGAACGAGATCAACATCGGTGAAGTGTACTACATCACGGCACGGGGGAGGTCTCTGGAGCAGGCGGAGGAGGTCCTTCGCCGGATCGAGACGCTGCCGATCCGGGCCGTGTCCAACGTCTTCGACGATGTGCTGGAGGCCGCCAGGATCAAGGCCCGGCTTCCCATCGCGTATGCCGATGCCTTTGCCGTGGCCACCGCGATCAGAGAAGACGCTGTGCTCGTCACAGGCGATCCCGAGCTCCGGTCAGCCTCGCAGCTTGTGAGGATCGACTGGCTCTGATTGCGCTGAAGTGTCGGATGCGGTCATAGAGCCTGGTCGTATGACTTCAGCGGACATGTTATACTCCTCCCAGGAGGGATACCATGCCCACACTCGTGGGATCCAAGGGTCAGGTTGTCATTGAGAGGGAGATCCGCAATCGGTTGGGGGTCCAGCCCGGGGCCGTTGCCGTCCAGACGCTTGTTGGCGACCGCGTTGAGATCCGCTTCGTCCCGCCTGCTCACAGCGAGTCACTTTTCGGGGTGCTCTCCAGCCACCTCAGTCGGGGTGCGGCTACACGGGCGTGGTCGGAGGTCAAGCGCCGGGCGTGGGGGGCGGCCGCGAAGGATAAGGAGCGGACCCCGTCGCGCCGTAGTCGGACACGGCGATCGCCATGACGGGTCCCAGCGGCCTGCTGGACGCGTCGTTCATCGTACGCTACCTGACCGGTCAGCCCGCGGAACAGGCGGGTCGCGCGCGCGGTCTCATTGACAGCAACCTAGTGCTGGGCGTCACCGATGTCGGAATCGTCGAGTCCGCGTACGTCCTCACCAGCGTCTACGGCATGCCGCGGGAAGCGGTCGTTGACGCTCTCGTCGCCTTGCTCCGGCGACGAAACATCACGGTGCTGGGCGCCGAACAGGAGTATGTTCTCCTCGGATTGCTTATGTGCCGAGCGTCAGGGCGGGTCTCGTTCGGGGACGCGATGATCTGGGCGGCAGCCAGGTCGCTAGGAGTGCCGGCTGTCTACACCTTCGACGAGCGGTTTCCATCCGAGGGAGTGGCGCTGCTCTCCGGCAAGAACGAGGTCACATGACCGCGATGCCCGCTCTGCGTGTCTCCTCTTAACCATGGCCTGGTGTATAATCAGGTGTATCGGGAGGTGTATGACATGCCGCGCATGATGGTGACGATTGACGACGCGCTGCTTGCCGAGGCTCGGCGGCTGACGGGTGCCCGCACGAAGCGGGAGACCATTGAGATGGCGCTTCGGGAAGCCGTCCGGCGCCACAAGCTCGCGGAGCTCGCCGCGATGGCGGGCCGGGTAAACATTCGCCTCACGCGACGGCAGCTCGATGCCATGCGCACCGGGCGGTGAAGCACGCTACCGTGTCGCCGGCTGCGCAACCGGTAGGGGGTCGGAGATGCGCTTCCTGATAGACACCTCGGCCTGGATTGAGTTCTTCAAACCGCGCGGGCATCCACAGGTCAAACGCCACGTGGCTGCCGCGCTTGCCGAGGGTCTTGTTGTGACCGCGTCGCCTGTAGTGGTGGAACTGCTGGCCGGGTTGGACGAGCGTCTTCCGGCCCATGCCGCGGCCGTCGAACGGATCCGGGCAATGGAGTTGCTCGATGCCTCGTGGGAGGCGTGCGCCGCCGCTGCAGGCGTCGCCCGTGCCCTGAACCGTCGAGGCCAGCGGGTACCCACGGTAGATCTCATGATCGCGGGGATCGCCCGCGCCTGGAATTGCGAGGTTTGGCATGCCGGAGACCGGCACTTCGCCATGATCGAGCGGGCAGGCGGTCCGAGGCAGCGTGATGTCTCGGACTAGCCCGCTGCCTCGCCGCGCGCGTACCGCGCCACGAACTGACGGGCGGTGAGGATACGGATTCCCTGAAACTCGCGCAGCGCCAGGAGGTGCCGGTCGCCGGAGACGATGACATCGGCCCCACCGGCCATCGCGGCTTCCAGCACCATGTTGTCGGCGGGATCGTCGGCGATGATGCGCAGGCGCGCCGACGGCAGAGCAATGTGCTCCGGACGGTGGGGCCAGGCCAGCACCGCCGGCAGCAGGGAATGCGCTGCGACAGGCTGTAGCTTACGGTAGCGGAGCACTGCGACCAGTTCGTTCAGGAGGTCGGGCGTGGTGATCAGGTGGTGCCTGCCCGCAACGGTCGCCAGCAGGACGCGCCGCGGAGAGCCGTCCCAGCCAATGGCCGAGACCAGCGTGTTGGTGTCGAGGACGATCCTCACCGCCGGCGGGTTGCGCGGACGGCCTCTTCGACCACGCGTGGAGCCAACCGAGACCGCCGAACATCCGCGGCAATGACGGTCAGGGCTGCTTCTAGCCGAGCCCGCGCCGCATCTTCCTCGACCCGACGGAGCCGTTCGTACTCCTCGGAGGACAGCAGGACCGCCTGGTCGGCGCCACGGCGGCCGAGCACGACGGGTTCACCCGCCCGCGCCTCGCGGAGGAGCGCGCCGAGCCTCTTCCGGGCTTCCTCTACGGGAACATATCGCATACGGATCACCTTATGGTATATCGTAAGGTATCCCCAGAGGGCGTTCAAGGGGCCCGGGGGGGCGCGCCTGGCCAGCAGATTTAAGCCTCCTGGAAGACAAGCCACTCACGAGGCGAATCCGGCAAGGGTTGAAGGACGAGGCCCACGGACGGATGCGGCCTGTGAGTCTTGGCGGGTTTCGTGGAGACATCTACCGACTTCTCCGTCTGAGCGCCTCCAGACGTGCTGAAGCATATTCGCGAATGTTCCTGTAGGGGATCTGCTCCACCCACTCAGCGGCGCGGCGAAAGCTGAACTTCCCGCCGAAATCGATCTCCGGAAAGTGCGCGAAGCGCCTCCCCCTCCTGCTCGATAGGTACAGGCAATCCACCAGCGCCTTCTCGGGGCTGGCAATGAGGAACTCCTGCCTGCCGCGGTACCAGTCGAAGCCGGCGAAGAAGCGCGGATGGATGCGGTGGAAGGAGTAGGTCCCCGCCGGTGTCCTTCTGATCCTCGGGTGCCCTGTCGTGGCGACGTATACAACCTGCGGGATCTGCTCGATGAGCCCGTGAAGATGCAGGGCAGAGAAGAAGGAGACATACGCCTGGTGGCCGCGGGCCAGGTAGGGCACCAACGCAAGAGGCGTGAACCGCGGATCGGTCGGGACGCACCAGATGCCACGCACCGGACTGACGAGCAGGCCCTGCCGTTCCATCCGCATCAGCGCCTGGCTTGTGGCCGAGACCGAACCGCCGCGAACCGCCGCGATCTCCCGGGTCGTGAACACCGGCCGGCCGATGGTCTGGATGGCCTGTGAGACGGAGATCCTACCGGTCATCCTGAACCCTCTGCTCTAAGAGGGCGACCGCGCGAAGTCGGATCTCGTCCCAGGCCTGACTCGAATCATGCGCGGCTTGATCCTCGGGCCCGAGGAAGGCCACGACAGTGTCCCGGTATTGTTCGTAGCCCACCGCGAAGATTCTCTCGCGGGCGACTTGGGCCACTGATCGCGGGATGCCATCAGCGAGATTGACGTTCGCGATTTCGGGGTGCGTGCTCAGCATGTAGAGGTCGAAGATATCCCTACCTTGCACCTGATGCCTGGAGGCCAGGGCTCGAATCTTCTGGCGGACCGCAGCAGGCGCTGTGTAGTGGGGCACGATCAGGGGAGTCATGCGGTAGGCTGCAAGCACTGAGGCCGAGATGGCTTCCGATCGGAGCGGCGAGTCCAACCCGCGTCTCGAGAACTCAACTTTGGTAGACAGGTCTTCCCCTGCAGACGTGATGAGGTGCACCTTGAATCGCTGCACCGTTTCGGTCTGCTTGGCGCGCGAGATGGCCGGAGGATCGATGCGCTCGATCCCGAAGGTCCGCAGGGTATCGGCCAGTGCGGAGGAGGTGAGGATCGCCATGACCTTGTCGCGCAGCACGTGCACCTCGATGCCGGCCGCATCGAGGTCCATGTCTTCGGAGTAGCGGATGCTTCCAAAGAAGAAGCGAAGATTGCCCCCGCCCTTTAAGACAAAGGCCGACAGAGGCAACGAGCGAGCGAGCACCCGCAGAAACGCCAGGTGAAAGATCTCTCGTTTCTGGAGAGGGTCTAAGGTCACATTATGCATTCTAACTCAGATCTTCATAAATTCAAGTACATAATGAAACCTCCGGGACGGAGTTGAGGCTCGGGGGCGACAGGCGCCAAGGCGCCGCATGCGGCGCAGGAATCGGCTCCGGCGAGACGAACCCGCAGGAGTGGCCGTCTGGGTCGTGCTCCCCGCCTACAACGAGGCCGCGGGACTCCCGCCGCTGCTGGAGGCGATTGAGGGCCTCGGCAGGCGACTCGCCGACACAGCGGTCGTGCGCGTCGTGGTGGTGGACGACGGCAGTGCCGATGGGACCGGCGATGTCGCGCAGGGCTTCGCCGGCCGCATCCCTCTGACCGTGCTGGTTCATCCACAGAACCGTGGCCTGGCCGCCGCGATCCGCACCGGTCTGGAGCACGCCTGTCGCGAGGCGGCGCCAGATGGGCCGCAGGGCGTCATCATCACCATGGACGCCGACAACACCCACTCGCCCGACCAGATCCCGGCGATGCTCGATGCGCTTCGCGGCGGGGCCGATGTGGTCATCGCATCGCGCTACCGGAGGGGCGCGTCCCAGGCCGGGGTGCCTCCACACCGCGCCCTGCTCAGCGCCGGGGTGGGATGGCTGCTCCGGCTGCGCTTCGGGCTACATGGGGTCCGCGACTACTCGTGCGGGTACCGCGCCTACCGCGCCGGACTGCTGAGGCAGGCGCTGGCGGCCTACGGGCCGCGCCTGATCGAGTCGGCCGGGTTCGTGGTGATGACCGAGCTGCTGGTCAAGCTCGCGGTCTTCCGTCCGCGCATCGTTGAGGTGCCGCTCGACCTGCGCTACGACCGCAAGGCCGGCCGCAGCAAGATGCCCGCGGTCAGGACCATACTCGGCTACCTGCGGCTTGTCGCGTCACGGTCTCCCAGAGTTCCCGGGCCTCCCCCGGAGGGGACGCGCTGAACGAGCTCCGCGGCCTCCTGCGGCACAGCCTGGCCCAGAACGCGCTGGTGCTGTACTGGGCCCACCTGGCCAACTACCTGTTGCCGCTCGTCACTGTGCCGTACCTTGCCCGCGTGCTGGGGCCGGCCGGCTGGGGCCGTCTGGCGATGGCCCTGGCCCTGGGCATCTACATCACGAATGTGGTGGAGTACGGCTTCCATCTGTCGGCGACGCGCGAGGTCGCCCGCTCCAGGGGCGATCGTGCCCGGCTGGCGGATCTCGCAGCAGGGGTGCTGGGCGCGCGGGCGCTGCTCGCGGTGCTCATCCTCCCGATCCCGCTTGTCTTGCAGGCGCGGCTGCCCGTCCTGGGAGAGCATCCCGCGCTGCTCTGGGGCGCGTATCTCTGGGGGGTTGCCCAGGGTTCTTCGTTCGGATGGTACCTGCTGGGGATGGAGCGGATGCGGCAGGCCGCGTTGCTCGACACCGGGACAAGAGTCCTGGCAACCGCGGGCATCTTCGTTCTGGTGCGCGCGCCGGAGGATGCGGCCCTGGTGCTGTTGCTGCAGGCGGCCGCCGGCTTCCTGGCCTTCGGGGGCGGATGGATTATGGTCCGCCGCGAGGCGCCGGTCCGGTGGCCCGGCTGGCAGGCGACCCGGGACGCGCTGCGCATGGGTTGGAGCATGTTCGTCTTCCGCGCATCGGCAGGCCTCTACACAGCCGGCAACGCCTTCATCCTGGGCCTGTTCGCGCCGCCCCAGGTTGTGGGCTACTACGCGGGCGCGGAGAAGATCGGGAGGGCCATAATCGGGCTGCTGGGTCCGGCAGGCCAGGCGCTGTACCCACGCGTCAGCCGCCTGGCCAGCCACGCGCGCACCCAGGCGCTCCGGATGGTCCGGCTGGGGTTGGCCGCGATGGGACTGGGTGGAGTGCTGCTCGGGATCGCGGCCTTCCTGGCTGCGCCGGTCTTAGTGCGCCTGCTCCTGGGTCCCGGATTTGAGCCCGCGGTCGCGGTGCTGCGCGTGCTGGCGCTGGTGCCGCCCCTGGCCGCGGTCAGCAACGTCCTGGGCATCCAGTGGATGCTGCCGCTCGGGCTGGATCGGCCCTTCACACGGATCGTGATTTGGGCAGGGTTGCTCAACGTGGCGCTGGCGGTCTGGCTGGCGCCTTCGCTTGGGGAGAGGGGGATGGCCTGGGCCGTGGTGGCGGCCGAGGCGTTTGCCGCGGTGGGGATGTGGCTATATCTTCGGAGCAGGCGCATGGATCCGCTTCAGGGATGAGGACGCTGCTGGCGACCTACCTGGCGCTCGACGGATTGCTGACTCATGAACCGCACGCGTGGTATACTCATTGTATAGTCCGCTGATGGAGGACCCAATGAAGACGCGCGTTCAGCGATGGGGCAACAGCCTTGCAGTTCGCATTCCCAAGGCGTTTGCGGCCGAAGTCGGCCTGGAGGATGACTCTCCCGTTGTGCTCCGGCTGCATCGAGGGAAGCTCGTCGTTGAGCCTGCTGTCCCAACTCCGCCCAGCCTGGACGAACTCCTGCGCGGCGTCCGGAAGAGCAATCTGCATCGCGAAGTGGACACCGGCCCGTTGCAAGGGAACGAGGCCTGGTAGGCCATGGCCAAGGTTCCGGACCGAGGAGACGTGGTCTGGGTTTCCATGAATCCGCAGGCGGGGCGTGAGCAAGTGGGGCGACGGCAGGCGCTGGTGATGTCGCCGAGGGCGTACAATGGCAAGGTTGGTCTGGCCATCCTGTGCCCTATCACCACCCAGATGAGGGGGTACCCGTTCGAGGTTGTGATTCCTCAGGGGCTCTCAGTCCAGGGTGTCATCCTCTCCGACCAGGCGAAGAGCCTGGATTGGAAGTCCCGGGAGGCGGAGTGGATCTGTACGCTTCCGGGCGAGACGGTGCAGGAGGCCTTGCTCAAGCTTGG
>JASEHJ010000086.1 GCA_030018905.1 bacterium
TCGCAATCACCGAGATGACGGGCAGGCAGGAGCGCGAGAAGAAGCGCACCTACTGGCGGTACCGATTTCATCCGTAGCGCCGGGGCGCCCTGCGGCAGGCCGGCCACTCGGGGCTCTCACCGCGTCGCCCACGGCATCGGGTCCACCTTTGTCCCGTTCACGCGCAGTCCCCAGTGGAGGTGGGGGCCGGTGGAAAGCCCTGTGCTACCCACACGGCCCAAGATTTCGCCCCTGCCAACCTTCTGCCCGGCGCGCACGCCTACCTCCGACATGTGAAGGTACGATGTGACAACCCCCAGGCCGTGGTCTACCAGCACCGCATGACCGCTCAGGGGAAGAGGCTCGGCCAGGCGCACGATGCCGCGGCCGGCTGCCCGGACGGGTGTGCCTGGTGGCGCCTGGATGTCCACACCTCCATGGAATCCCCTGACCTGCTTCTGGTAGATGCTTAGCACGCCGTACCTGGAGGTCACCTTCCCCTCGATCGGCAGGGTGAGCGGGTCCGCCCAGAGCTGGGACGGATGCAGGACCCGCAGCGCTTCCACAACCCGCCTGCGCTCGCGCTCCGCGGCCTCTGGCGTCAACAGGGGAGCCAGGGCAGGATCAAAGGCGATCTCACGCCTGGGAAACGCCACGCGGACGACGGTGACCGTGCGCCGGGCGGTGAGACTGACCTGCCCCACACCCGACACCGCGACGGTCAAGGTGTGGCGGCCCGGCGGTGTGTTCGGGTCGGTGCCAAGGACCGTACGCCACCCAGACTCCCCGGCCCGGTAGGCAGGCCACCTCCGCCCGGCGAATCGGATGTCCACGCGTGATGCCGGCGCGGATGTCCGAACGAAGAGCCTCAGCGCCTCACCCTGGCGCACGGAGGCACGCGACAGGTCCACCGAGATGGCCGGCCGCGCTCCGCCTGAGGCCGGCGAGGCCCCCAGGAAAGGGGCAGCCCCCAGGATCAGGGCAGCGCCTAGGACGAGAATGTTCAGGACCCGGGAGGAGAAGCGGTGCCGGCGGCGAACTGGAGTCTCGGTTTGCCAGTCTGCTTGTCTGAATGTCGGACCAAAACACCGTTGGAGGGATGCAGCGATGTCCATCAAGAGCACGGTGCGGCTTGTCGCGAGTCTCATACTCATCCTGGGCCTGCTGGTAGCAGGTCCTCTCAGTTCCACGCCCAGTACGGCCGGCCCTAGGCTGGACAGACTCACGATCTTGGGAGGGCCCCCGGGCGGGGTTTTTGGAATCTTCGCGACCGGGCTCGGGACTTTCCTCTCCAGAGCGGTCCCGAACCTGGACGTGTCGGTGGCCGCCACAGGAGGGTCAGTTGAGAACGTCCGCCGGGTCAATGCAGGCGATGCCGAGATGGGAATCGCGTTCACATCGGACGTGCACGAGTCCTACTACGCCCTCGAAGGTTTCAAGGGTAGCCCGCACACAAACCTCCGGGCCATCGGCATGATGTTCCTGGGCATAGCCCATGTGATAACTTTCCGCGACAGCGGCATCCGCACCGTCGAGGATCTGGCGGGGAAGCGCGTTGCGGTCGGGACTCCCGGCTCCGGGACCTTTGCCACCGCGGAGCGGGTCTTCCGCAGCCTAGGCATCTGGGATCGGATCACCCGTGTGCCCCTGCTGGGGGCCGCGGCCGGCGGTGCGATGGGAGACGGTCGGGTTGACGCCTTCTTCTGGACCGGTCCGTACCCGGACCGGGTGACGATCGAGGCCTCCATAACCCGCCCGATCCACTTCATTGACGCGTACACTCCATTGACACGCACCGATTTCCACAGGGTCTTCCCGTACTACGCGCGCTACATCATTCCCGCGGGGTCCTATGCGGGCGTTACCGAGAATACTGCCGCGCTGGGCGTTCCCGCGCTCTGGTTCGTCAACAAGGACATGAGCGCGCCTCTAGTGCAGAGGATGGTCGAGGCTGCCTACGGCCGCGAGGGACACGGCCACATGCTGCGAGTTCACAGCGCCTCATCCGACATGACGTCGCTGAAGGCCCTGCAGGGGGTCACGATCCCGCTGCACCGGGGAGCCGAGGCCGTCTGGGTGTCCAAGGGCATCGAGATCCCGGAGAGGATCCGGGCGCGATAACCTTACAGGGAAGCGGGTCCAAACGTGAACCGAAACCTCTCACGTAACTGGGACATCGCCGCCCAGGTCGTCCTAGGCGCGGTGGCTATCTTCTACCTGCGGGCGGCGGCGTTTGGCGTGGATTCGATGCAGTACCACCGCGGGATCGCCGTGATGTTCAGCCTGGTGGCCGCCCTGCTTCTCTACAAAGGATGGCGCCGAGCTCCCTCCGACGCTCCCTCATGGCTGGACCTGCTCCTCATCGCGGGCGCTGTCATAGGGGTGGGCTATTGGATCCTGGAGCATGAGACGCTGGCCTACAGGGCGGGCATGCATACCCGCGTGGACTACCTGATGGGCCTGGTCGTTACGCTGCTGGCCATCGAGGTTGCGCGACGGGTGCTCGGTCGCCCTCTTGCCATCATTTCTGTCTTGGCCATCGCCTACGCCCTCTACGGATCCCTCTTGCCGCCGCTCATCGGCCACCGGGGCTTCTTACTCCGCCGCGTCGTCGAGTACATCTACCTGACCTCGGACGGCATCTTCGGGATAATGGCCGAGGTGATGGCGAGCTACATCGTGCCATTCGTCGTCTTTGGCGCGTTCATGATGCGGGCCGGGGTAGCGAAGTTCTTCATTGATCTCTCAATGGCGGGGATGGGGCGGGTCGCAGGCGGGCCTGCACAGGTCGCGGTGATCTCCAGCGCCCTGCTGGGATCCATCAATGGCAGCCCGATCGCCAATACCGCGACCACCGGCGCGTTCACCATCCCACTCATGAAGCGCACGGGTTTCCCGCCACACATCGCCGCCGCCGTGGAGGCATCCGCCTCCACCGGCGGGATGATCCTGCCCCCGGTGATGGGCGCGGGTGCGTTCATCATGGCGGAGATGACCGGGATTCGCTACGCAGAGATCGTGAAGATGTCTATCGTTCCCGGCATCCTGTACTTCCTTTCGGTTGGGATCATGGTCTACCTGGAATCACGCAAGCTGGGCATTCGCGGTCTCAGCCGGGAGGAGCTTCCACGCGCAGCGGAAGTCCTCAAGCAGGGCTGGTATCTTTTCCTGCCCATCGTCGTACTGGTGGGTGCACTCTTCAGTGGGGCCTCGCCGGCTCGCGCTGTTATCTACTCGATCGTGGCCACCGTCGTGGTGAGCTGGTTCCGTCCGGAAACCAGGATGGGTCCGCTCCAGGTGTGGCAGGCGCTGGTGGACGGCGGCAAGGTCTGCACGTTTGTCGGGGCGGCGACCGGTACTGTGGGCATCATCATCGGCGTCCTGGCCCTAACCGGGATCGGGATCAAGTTCTCGACGATCATGCTCACCCTGGCCGGGCAGAACCTCCTGCTGATGCTCCTCCTGGTCGCGGTGGCCTCCTTCATCCTGGGCATGGGTCTGCCGATCACCGCGGCCTACCTGGTGGTGGCGGTTGCCTCAGCGCCGGCCTTCGTGGAACTGGGAGTGCCGCTCATCGCGGCGCACCTGATCATCTTCTGGTTGAGCCTTGACTCGAACATCACCCCGCCCGTGGCCCTGGGTGCTTACACCGCGGCCGCCATCGCGGACGCCGATCCCTGGCGCACCGGTTGGAACAGCTTTAGGTTCGCCAAGATGATCTACGTCATGCCGCTGCTCTTCGCGTACACGCACATTCTGTTCAACGGCACCCTGGCCGAGAACATCTGGGCAGTCGTCTCCGCGATCGTCGGCACCGTGGCGTTTTCCATATGCAGCACGGGCTTCTTTCTTGTTCGAACAACGCTGGCGGAGTGGCTGCTCCTGGCTGCCGCCACGTTCCTGGCGTTCGTGCCCGGGCTGGCGACCGACCTGACCGCAATTGCCATCTTCGTGGCGGTCTTCTTCTGGCAGAAGCATAAGCTGCAGCGGTCCACCGAGATTGGTGGCGGTGCGACCTCCGGCATAACGACGGCTCCGACCGATCGGTAGAAGGGCATGATCTACCAACCCATCGAACGGCAGAAGGTTTGCGAGCTGGTTGCCAACCACCTCATCCGGCAGATCTCTGATCGACGGCTGAAGCCCGGCGACACGCTGGCCGCGGAGCGGGAACTGACTCAGGCCTATGGCGTGGGCCGGTCCTCTGTGCGGGAAGCCCTTCGGATCCTGGAATCCAAGGGGCTTATCCGGCCAGTGGGGAAGGGGACGTTCGCGGTGGCGGAGTACGCCAACCCCCTTCAGCACTCGGTACGGCTGCTGCTGGCGCTGCAGGAGATCGCCCTGCCCGAGCTGTTTGAGGTGCGCAAGATCCTGGAGGTCGAGGCCGCGGGCCTGGCGGCTGCGCGGCGCACAGACGATGACCTGGCTGAGATGGCCCGCCGGATCGAGGAGATGGTCGAGGGTCTGTCCTCGCAGGAGCGCTACATCGCGGCCGACCTGCAGTTCCACCTGGCGATCGCCGCGGCGACACGCAATCGCATCGCGCTTCACGTAATGCAGGCCATCCGTGACGCGCTTCACCGGGCCCTGGCCTCGATATTCCAGATCCCGGGCAGCCCACAGCAGTCCCTGGCACAGCACAGGGAGATCTTTCGAGCCATCTCCGCCGGCAATCAGGACGAGGCCAGGCAGCGGATGCGGGAGCACCTGCTGCGTGTAGAGGGCGACATCCGCGACGCTCTGGTCGCCGGTACCTAATCTGAATGCGGAGGGAGCAATGCAGAAGCTAGGATTCGTGGGTTTGGGAGTGATGGGCAGCCGCATCGTCAAGCGGCTGCTGGACGCCGGCCGCCCTGTGACGGGCTACAACCGCACACGGGAGAAGGCGCAGTGGCTGCTCGACGCGGGCATGCGGTGGGCATCCTCGCCGCGGGAGGTGGCCGAGGCCTCGGACGTGGTTTTCACAATGGTCACGAACACCGCCGCGCTGCAGGCCGTTACCGAGGGGCCGGATGGGATACTGGCCGCTTTGGGGCCGGGCAAGGTCTACGTGGACATGAGCACTGCGAGCCCGGACGCCAGCCGCAATCTGGCGGCGCGCGTCGCCGCTGCCGGCGCTCGGATGCTGGACGCGCCGGTGTCGGGAAGCGTGATTACCCTCGAGCAAGGGAAGCTCTCCATAATGGTAGGGGGCGAAAAGGAAGTCTTCGAGCGGGTGCTTCCGATCCTGAAGGACATCGGCCCCACGGTTAACCATGTCGGCAGCAACGGCCAGGCGGTCCTTATCAAGATCGCCAGCAACCTGAGTTTGGCAGTTCAGATGCTGGCCTTCAGCGAGGGCATCCTGCTGGCCGAGAAGAACGGCATCCCCAGGTCCGTCGCGGTCGAAGTGTTGCTCAACAGCGTGATGGCTTCACCCATGCTGCGCTACCGTGGGCCATTTGTGCTCCAGATGCCCGAGGAGGCCTGGTTCGATGTGACGATGATGCAGAAGGATATGCTGCTGGCGCTGGAGATGGGCCGGCAGCTCCAGGTACCGATGCCCACCACCGCTGCCACCAACGAGATGCTTACCGCGGCACGGGCCCAGGGTCTGGAGAAGCAGGACTTCGCGATCGTCTTTGAGGTTCTGGCCCGCATGGCCGGGATGCCTCCTTCCGGGGGCGGCGCGGGACAGGCCTCAGGGCGCTAGGGAGGCGGAGAATCCGATGCGCCGCACAGCCCCGCGCACCGAGACCCAGCAGGCCGATGCTCTGCAGGGCGTGGCCCGTGAGCAGTGGCTTGCGATGTACGAACAGATGATCAAGATCCGGGCGTTTGAGGAGCAGGTCAACGAACTGTACCGCGGCGCCAAGATGCCAGGTCTCGCCCACCTGTACACAGGTCAGGAGGCCTCCGCGGTCGGGATCTGCCAGGCGCTACGGCCCGACGACTACATCACCAGCACCCACCGCGGCCACGGTCACTGCCTCGCCAAAGGGGCGCGGGTGGACCTCATGTTTGCCGAGCTACTTGGCAAAGTCTCCGGCTACTGTCGCGGCAAGGGCGGCTCCATGCACATCGCCGACCCGCAGTCGGGCAATCTGGGCGCGAACGCGATCGTCGGTGGGGGGGCAGGGATCGCTACCGGTGCTGCCCTGTCCGCGAAGCGGCGCGGCTCCGGTCAGGTTTCGGTGTGCTTCTTTGGTGAAGGCGCGCTGGGCCAGGGAGTGCTGTACGAGGTCATGAACATGGCCGCCCTCTGGAAGCTCCCGGTGATCTACGTATGCGAGAACAATCTCTACAACGAGTACACGCACTACTCCGAGGTCACCGCAGGTGAGCTTCGCGCGAGGCCTGCCGCGTTCGGAATCCAGTGCGTCGAGGTGGACGGCCAGGACGTGCGGGCGGTCTACGCGACGACCCGCCGGGTGGTCGAGCGGCTCAGAGCGGGTGAAGGCCCCGCCTTTCTTATCAGCAACACCTACCGGTACTTCGGCCACCACGTGGGCGACGTGAACCGAGCCTACTACCGCAGCAAGGAAGAAGAGCTGGATTGGAAGGCGCGGCGCGACCCCCTGGCCATCCTGGCTGACTGGCTGACCGGCGAGGGGCTGGCGGACGCAGGGACCTTGGAGGAGATTGAGCGGCGTGCCCGCGCCGAGGTGGCGGCCGGCGTGGAGTTCGCCCTGGCTGCTCCCTACCCGGACCCTGGTGAGGTGGACCAGCATGTCTATGCCTAGCGCCGTCGCGGATCGCGAGATCACCTTTGCCCAGGCCGTTCGAGAGGCCCTCGCTGAAGAGATGCGCCGGGATCCCGCGGTCTTCATCCTTGGCGAGGACGTCGCCGAGGCCGGGACGCCGTTCAAGGTGCTCTCGGGACTGGTGGAGGAGTTCGGCACGGAGCGGGTGACCGACACGCCGATCTCCGAGGCCGGGTTTACCGGAATCGCGGTGGGCGCCGCGATGACCGGGCTCCGCCCGGTCGTGGACATCATGTTCGGGGATTTCCTTCCCCTGGCCATGGACCAGATCGTGAACCAGGCCGCCAAGGTGCACTACATGTCCGGGGGAAAGCTGCGTGTGCCGATGGTGGTGCGTACGAACCTGGGGGCAACGCGCCGATCCGCGGCTCAGCACAGCCAGAGCCTGCATGCCCTTCTCAGCCACATCCCGGGATTGAAGGTCGTTCTGCCGTCAACCCCCTATGACGCCAAGGGTCTCCTCAAAACCGCCATCCGCGATGAGAACCCGGTGGTGTTCTTCGAGGACAAGTTGATGTTCCATCTCAAGGGCCCGGTTCCGGAAGGGGAGTACACCATTCCCTTCGGCGTTGCCGACGTGAAGCGGCAGGGGACGGACATTACGCTCGTGGCGACCAGCAGCATGGTGCAGGTGGCCCTGGCCGCGGCGCAGATCTTGGAGAAGGACGGGATCAGCGCGGAGGTGATTGATCCGCGCACAACCGTCCCCCTGGACGCGCGTACGATCGTTGAATCCGCCAAGAAGACCGGACGGGCCATCGTGGTGGACGAAGGCCACGAGCGCTACGGCGTCACGGCCGAGATTGCCTCGGTCATTGCCGAAGGAGCCTTCTATCATCTGGACGCGCCGGTCAAGCGCATGGGTGCCATGGACGTGCCCGTGCCGTTTTCTCCGGCGCTGGAGGATCTTACGGTGCCCACCGCTGAGCGGGTGGCGGAAGCGGCAAGAGCCCTCTGCGGGCGCACTTGAAGGGCGAGGAGGTAAGGGGAATGGGTCTGAAGACATTTGGTCTCACGGCGGTTGACTGGGAGGAGCGGGTCAACTACGACCGACTCCGCGCCCAACGGCTGGCACGGGTGGAGCGTCTGCTCAGCGAGTCTGAGCTGGGCGCCCTGCTGTGCTTCGACATGAGCAACATACGGTACATCACAGCGACGCACATCGGCACCTGGGCGATGGACAAGCTGGTGCGGTTCTGCCTGCTGCCACAAGGCGGCGATCCCATCCTTTGGGATTTTGGCTCGGCGGCCCGGCACCACCAGTTGTACTGCCCTTGGCTGGGAGAACGGTCTCGCGCCGGGATCTCCACGCTGCGGGGGGCTTCTTCGGAACAGGCGCAGGAAGTGGCGCGCAAGATCCGCGTCGAGCTGGAGGAGCGCAACCTGCTGGGCGAGCCGGTGGGCGTGGATGTGATCGAGCCGGCGGTTCTCTTTGCACTGCAGGCCGAAGGGGTCAAGATCGCGGATGGCCAGCCGCTCATGCAGCAGGCCCGCAAGATCAAGACCGAGGACGAGATCACGCTCATCAACACGGCATGCATGATGGTGGACGCCGCCTACGAGGAGCTCTACCGGGTAATGAAACCCGGGATGCGCGAGAACGAATGCGTGGGGCTGGTCAGCAAGGTGCTCTACGATCTGGGATCCGAGCACGTTGAGGGCGTCAACGCCATCTCCGGGGAACGGTGCAACCCCCATCCGCACGTCTACACCGACCGCGTGCTCCGCCCCGGTGACCCTGCCTACTTCGATATCCTACACTCATACAACGGCTACCGTACCTGCTACTACAGGACGTTTGCCATCGGCAGCGCGTCGGCGGCCCAGGTGGACGCGTACAAGCGCTGCCGCGACTACCTCGACGAGGCTATCAGCCTGATCAAGCCGGGCGTGACCACCGCCGACGTCGTGAAGATCTGGCCGCGCGCAGAGGAGTTCGGGTTCGCCAGCGAGGAGGCGGCGTTTGCCCTGCAGTACGGGCACGGCGTAGGCCTCTCAATCTGGGAGAAGCCCATCTTCAGTCGCTTCGTCTCGTTTGCTCACCCGGAGGTCATCGAGGAGAACATGGTCTTCGCCCTGGAGACGTTCTGGCCGGCGTCGGACGGCTGGTCGGCGGCGCGCATCGAGGAGATGGTTGTCGTCAACAAGGCGGGCTGCGAGGTGATCACCCGGTTTCCGGCCGAGGAGCTGCTGGTGGCAGGAGGGCGCTACCACACGGCGGCCGGTCCCCTGCCGGCCACCCGGGAGACCCAGTCCAACCTGAACCGGTCTTCCCGCTGAGCGCGACGGTCGTCGGCCTATGGAGGTTACAACTGATGGGTGATCAGTACGAACGGTTGCGGGTGGCGGCGGTCCAGGCCGCGCCGGTCTTCCTGGATAGGGAGGCGACGACCGCGAAGGCCTGCGGGCTGATCCGGGAGGCCGCGGGCATGGGGGCAAGGGTCATCGGTTTCCCGGAAGGGTTCATCCCGGGCCACCCGCTCTGGTATCACTTCCACCCTGCGACGGCGCCCACCAGCAGCGCCATGGCCGCGCGTTTGTTTACGAACGCCGTCGAGGTACCGGGCCCCACGACCGAGGCCCTGGCCGCCGCGGCCAGGGAGTCCGGCGTGTACGTCGTGATGGGGATTTGCGAGCGCCGTGCGGGGACGTCGGGCACGTTGTTCAACACTCAGCTTTTCATTGGCCCGGACGGTGAGATCCTTGGCAAGCACCAGAAGCTCACCCCGACCGTGGGCGAGCGCCTGGTCCACATGGGGGGCGACGGCGGCACGCTGCGGGCGTTCCCAACGGGGTTCGGGAAGATCGCGGGCTTGATCTGCGGTGAGAGCTTCAATCCCCTGGCGATCTTCACCCTGGTCGCTGAGTACCCCCAGATCATCGTCGTCAGCTGGCCCAACCGTTTCCCCAAGCGAGGGATGTCCTGTCCGGAGCGGTCCCTCCTAGCCGGGCGGGCCCTGGCCCTAACGTCGAAAACCTTCGTCCTCAGTTGCTGCGGAACGATGACCGATGAGATAAGGGAACTCCTGGTTTACCGGGAGGACGACAGGGAGGCGCTCTGGGACGAGCGGGCGAGCGGCGGTTCGAGCATCGCCGGGCCGTCCGGGGCAATCGTCGCCGGTCCCATGGGAACGGACGAGGGGATCCTCTGCGCGGACATTGACCTGTCCGAGTGCGTGGTCGAGAAGATCCGCCACGACTATGCTGGGCACTACAACCGGCCGGATGTCTTCCATCTGACCGTTAGGGGATCCAATCCTTCAATGGTGACGCGGGAGGATTCGTAGGGATGAGCACGGACGTCATCATGCCCGCGTTGGGTATGGCCCAGGAGACCGGCCGGGTCTTGCGGTGGCTCAAGACCGAAGGAGAGAGCGTCAAAGCGGGGGAGCCGCTGCTGGAGATCGAGACCGACAAGGTCACGGTTGAGCTAGAGTCGCCGGCCACGGGCGTCCTCGGCCGTGTTGTCGCCGCGGCGGGTGATGACGTGCCGGTGGGCCAGGCCATTGCCGTGATCCTAACGTCGGCGGGCGTCGCCGTCGCGCAGCTTTCACCGGCGGCCGTCGTTCCTCCGCCCGCCCAGCCTGGCCTTCCGGCGGGCCGTGAACCCGCAGCCAGCCCGCTTGCGGCACGGCTGGCCGCCGAGCACGGGGTGGATCTGAAGGCCTTGACCCCGCGGGGGACCAGGATAGAGAAGGCCGATGTGCAGGCGTATCTCCAGGCCCGCCAGGGGGCGGCGCCAGCGGCGCGCGGGGCCGAACGCGTCCTGTCCTCGCCCAAGGCCCGGCG
>JASEHJ010000087.1:0-1617 GCA_030018905.1 bacterium
ACCACGCGATCCACGAGGCGCAGCCGGGTGCCAGGGTGGGCGTGGCCGCGTACCTGCGGCCGGCCGCACCGGCCCGCCCGCGCTCTCCGCTCGACCGGTGGGTGGCGAGGCGGCTCGACCACATCGTCAACTGGATGTATCTGGACGCGCTCGCCACAGGGGTGCTGGCAGGTCCGTTCGGAGTGCGTGCGCGCGTGCCGCAGGCTGCCGGCACCCTGGACTTCCTGGGCGTCAACTACTACACCCGCAGCCGCGTGGCGTTCGATCTGCGGCGGCCGGGCCACCTGTTCGTGCGCGACGAGCCGCCGCCCGGCGCCACGATCACCGACGGTGGATACAGCGAGGTCTATCCCGACGGCCTGCTGGATGTGCTCAGGCGCGTGCGCGGCTACGGCCGTCCGGTATATGTCACCGAGAACGGCTTGCCCGATGCCGACGACGACCTCAGGCCCGGTTTCATCGTTGAGCACCTGCGCCGCGTGGCTCAGGCGATAGACGAAGGATGTCCGGTGCGCGGCTACTACCACTGGTCGCTGGTGGACAACTTCGAGTGGGCGGACGGCTGGAGCCTGCGCTTTGGGCTCTACTCACTGGATCCCGCGACGCAGGTGCGCACGCCGCGCCCCAGCGCCGCGCTGTACGGGGAGATCAGCCGGGAGAACGCGCTGCCGTAGGGGCAGCCCCCGGTCTTGGTGGCAGCACTTTCGTGATGCAGGGATTCCGGTTGTCGCACCGTACCAAGAGTTGAGCCGGGATCGGTTCTCCCGAGCCGCGTGCTGGTGACCGCCAGGTGCCGCCATGGGGCGAAAGGACACCCTGGTCGAGTTCCTCAACCTCCTGCGGGATTATCCCGCCGGGGTGTCTGTTGTGCACGCTTCCGCAGCTCTGGGTGTGAGCCGCCAGCATATCTACCGCCTGCGCGATCGAGCCCGCAGGGTGTACGGTGTCTGGGTGGACGACTGTGCCACGGATCCCGCCATCCTCCGCGGCTATCTGCGGCTCGATGGGCAGCACCGCCCGGACGTCTCGGTCGTCCTGACCGCCAGAGAACTGGACGCTCTTCTGACCGCAGCCACCCGGATTCAGAACCTCACGCCCCTGGCGCGCCGTGCGCTTGAGAAGCTTGCTCGGGGCACTCCGGCAGAGCGGGATCTCGCCCGCGACCCCGTGATCTACTCCCCGCTGGCCGACGAGTACCCGCCGGGCTTGTACGAGCGCGTCGCGGATGCGATCCGGGAGCGCCGGACTGCCCTGGTGACCTACCGGAATGCGAAGGGAGAGGAGAAGACCTACCGTTTCGATCCCTACATCCTGATCGCCCGTGACCCCCACCTGTACCTGGTGGGGGCCAACCACAACAGCCGCGCGGCCGGCCACGATCCTGTACACGAACTGCGGCTGGACCAGATAGCATCGTTCCGTCTTCTGGCAGAGTTCTTCTCGAATCCCAAGTTCGATGTGCAGGCCTACACCCGACGGAGGTTTCGATGGTTCCCGGGCGAGGGGGAAGCGGTTCGCGTTAGAGTACGCTTCAGCTCGGCCAAAGCCCAGTTCATACGCCGGATGAAACACCACGCAACGCAGACGATCGTTGAGCTTCCCGACGGTGGTCTTATG
>JASEHJ010000087.1:1627-10432 GCA_030018905.1 bacterium
AGGATATGGTGCACTGGATTGTCGGGTATGGTCCCCACGCCACGGTCATTGAGCCCGAGGAACTCAGACGCAAGGTGGCGGAGTGGGCGAGAGGAGCCGCGGAAGCCAACATGTCTCCCGAGGGTGCGACAACCGGGGCGTATCCTGAGCTGCGAAGGTGAAGAGGGGAAAGACAACCTTTGGGGTAGGTGCCCCCCTGCAGACAGTCTCGGAGCACGCGCTTAGCATCTGGGCGAAATCCGGCAAGGGAGCCGACTGGCACCCGCTGATCGCCCACATGCTTGATACTGCCGCTGTTGCTCGGGAGATTCTCAGCCGGGAGCCGGCGCGGACTCGAGAGCTCTACGCTCGCGACCTGGGTCTCGATGTGGACACCGCGCTCCCCTGGGTGTGCGCTCTGGCAGGGCTGCACGACCTTGGGAAGGCCAGCCCGGCGTTCCAGCGGAAGTGGGCACTGGGTGCGGCTCGTGTTCGCGAGCAGGCGCTGACATGGAACAAAAATGATCCTCCGGCCGACGTGGCCCACGGGCTCATCACACAGTGGGCGCTTGAGGTACTCCTTGAGGAGCTCGGGTGGACGTACCGCAGTGCCCTCCATGTCGCAGACGCGGTTGGGTGCCATCACGGCTTTCGCGCTACCTCCGACGACCTCGACATTGACCGCAGGGAGCACGGGGGCAAACACTGGGATGCCGCCCGCGAGGAGCTGCTGGAGGCCGTGCTGGCCGTGGTGGGCGTGAGTGGCGAGCCCCCAGCTCTCGAACGCCTCTCTGGTGCCGCCTTCATGCGCTTGGCAGGGCTTGCCAGCTTCGCCGATTGGATCGGCTCAAGCTTGCCCTTCGCCCCGTTGAATGGCGACCTGAGCACCTACTACCGTGGAGCCCTTGAGCGAGCTCGGGCCGCTCTGGATGCCATTGGCTGGCACCGGCGGGAGCCCTTGATGCCCACGCCGGAACGACTTGAGTCCATCTTCACCTACCTGGGCTCCCATGAGCGCCCGTTCCGGGCCCGTCCCCTGCAGACCGGCATCGAGGCGCTGGTCAGGGAGATCACCGCACCAACCCTCCTCCTAATCGAAGCGCCCATGGGCGAGGGCAAGACCGAGGCTGCTTTCTACGCTCACCTACACCTGGAAGCCGCCCTGGGGCACCGTGGGATGTACGTGGCTCTGCCAACGCAGGCCAGCGGGAACATGATGTTCACCCGCGCCCTCGAGTTCCTAGACCGCACGGGCTCGGGCAAACACCTCGACCTGCAACTCCTGCACGGGGCTACGCTGCTCAATGAACAATATCAATCCATCGCGGTGCGAGGCAACGTACCCGGGGACGAGCCCCAGGCTGTGGCCGCCCGCGAGTGGTTCAGCCACAAGAAGCGGGCCCTCCTTTCGGAGTACGGGGTGGGTACGGTGGATCAGGCCCTCCTCTCGGTGCTCAACGTCAAGCACCAGTTCGTACGACTCTGGGGCCTGGCCAACCGCACTGTGGTGATTGACGAGGTTCACGCCTACGACACCTATACGTCGGGACTCATCGTCACACTGGTACGCTGGCTTCATGCCCTGGGTTCTTCTGTAGTGTTGATGAGCGCCACACTGCCCGGTGCCAAGCGGCGCGAGCTGCTCGAGGCGTTCGGGGCCCAACAACCACCCGAGATCGGCTACCCCCGCATCACACGGGTGAGCGATGGAAGAGCTGAGGCAACGACGTTTGAGGCCCGGCCGCAGCCCACTCTGACGGTCAGGCAAGCTCCAGGGGAGGTCACCGATCTGGCCCGTCTGCTGGCTGGGCTGACACAGAAAGGCGGCTGCGCGGCCTGCATCGTCAACACCGTGCAGCGTGCCCAGGAGCTGTGCAGGGAACTCCAGCCCAGCGGCATCGCCCTCTACCTCTTCCACGCCCGCTACCCCATCGAGGAGAGGCAGCGCCGCGAGGAGCAGGTCATTCATCTCTTCGGCAAAGACGGGGCCAACAGGCCCGAGCGGGCCATCCTGGTAGCCACCCAGGTTGTCGAGCAGAGCCTCGACCTTGACTTCGACGTGATGGTAACCGATCTGGCCCCCATGGACCTGGTGCTTCAACGAGCGGGGCGGTTGCACCGACACGATCGTCCGCAGGCAGCACGGCGGGGGCACCCTGCACCCGTGCTCTACGTGGCCGGCATGCAGCACGAAGGCGAGCTGCCGGAATTGGGCAAGCCGCACTACTTCGATGCCGTCTATGAACGCTACGTGCTCTTGCGCACCTGGGCGATGATGAAACGTCTCACGCAGGTTGAACCTCCCGGGGACATCGACCGGTTGGTGCAAACCGTGTACAGTGACGACAGTCTGTCCGAAGACTTGTCGGATGACGCTCGAAAGGCTTTCGCCGAGGCCAAGGCCGCCATGGATAGGGCTGTGGAGGGCGACCAATCCGACTCCGGCGCGGTGGTGATTGGCGATCCCCTCAATGGGACCTGGGAGACGGTCAAGGGCCTCAAGCGCCAGGCGGAGGACGACGTGGGCTACTTCTTGCCTGTGCTCACACGCAAGGGCGAGGAAAGCGTCACTGCCGTGCCGTTGTACGTGGTAGCGGGGGGTTACGCCCTGGACCTCGAAGGCGCGCGGCCCGTCCGCCTGCAGGGGGCGCTCAGCTTCGAGGAGGCCAAGGCCATCCACATGCGTTCGGTGCGCCTGAGCCGCCGTGAAGTGGTACGGGGACTCAAGGCCCAGCTCATCCCGCGCACGGCCTGGAGGGAGAGCCCTCTCCTGAGGGACTGCTACCCGTTGGTGCTCGATGGTGTGCAGAACGTGTTCGGAAGGACACGGATAGCCTACGTGCCCGAACTCGGCATCGTGTACGAGAGGGTCACCGACTGAGGAGGTGAAATGCACAGCTTCAACCTGGTAGATCAGCCCTGGGTCCCGGTAAGAACCCTGGACGGGGGACTTGTTACCCTGAGCCTACGGGATACGCTCCTCCAGGCGCACCGGCTGCGGTGTCTTGAGGACGCCTCCCCCCTGGTACTGGCCGCACTCCATCGTTTCCTGCTGGCCGTGCTACACCGAGCACTCGAGGGTCCCAGCACCACTGAGCAGGCTGCCCGCTGGTTCCAGAAGGGTTTCCCGGAAGACCGCATCACGGCCTACCTGGATCGGCGGCGGGAGCGCCTTGATCTCTTCCACCCCACCCATCCTTTCTTCCAGGTGCCGGGCCTCGATCAGGTCGCCAAACCCCAGCCCTGGACCATCCTCCTGCCCGAGGAGGGCAGCAACAACACCACCCTTCTGTTCAACCCCAGCCGGCGTGAGGGCTACAGCCCGAACCCCGCGCGCCCCGACGAGGCGGCCCGGGCGCTTCTAACCTATCAGGTCTTTGCGTTGCAAGGCCTCGTCAAGGTTTTCCTTACCTCCGCGCCGGCCAGCCACGTCGCCCCGGCAGCGTTGGTGTTCGTGCTGGGGGAGAACCTGCACGAGACCCTCTGCCTCAATCTGGTGCCCTATACTGATCCCGCCCGCGACGTGCCCATCTGGGAGCGCGCAGACGTGCTGACCGTGGACCACATGAGGCAGTGCCCGCGGGAGCCCGCCAGAGGCCACGTACAAGGGTACACCTGGCCCCACCGCTCGGTGCTGTTCCTGCCAGAGGAGCTGGGCGGGCGAACGGCGGTACCGAAAGTGTTGCGGGGCGCAGGGGTGCGTCTCGAGGAGGGCGAGGCGTACCGCTATGACCCGATGGTTGCCTACCGCTACGATGACAGGATCGGACTGAGTTCACTCAGGTTCAGGCCGGGGAGGGGGTTCTGGCGAGACTTCGCCGCCCTACTTCCCCGCAAGGCCCAGGAGGGTGGCGTCGAGCCCGGGGTGGTACGTCATGCCCGCGATCTCTTCCGCGCGCTGCGCCAACGCCAGCGTCCGCCCAAGACTATGGTAGTCGGTGTCTTCAACGATCAGGCCAAGATCGAGTTCTGGCGGGCCGAGTACTTCGAACTGCCTCCTGCGATTCTCTCCGACCGCGACGTGTATGAGTTGGTCAAGACAGCGCTGAACGAGGCCGAGGAGAGCGGCCGACAACTCAATCGGGCGAGCCTGGCCCTCGCTGAGGGCCTCCTCTCACGCGGGGGGCGCAACCCCATTCCCGCTGACAAGCATAATCTAGTCCGGAGCCTCCCAGGTCTCGCCTACTACTGGTCTGATCTCGAAGCCCACTTCTCCGACTTCCTTTCTGGCCTTACCCCTGAATCCGACGAGGAAGGCGCGAAAACCCGTTGGCGCGAGGCGCTCTACCGCACGTTGCGGAGGGCTTGGCAGCACACCACCCAGGCGGTGGGCAACGACGCCAGGGCGCTCAGGGCTGTGGCCCGCGCCGATCGGGTTCTGCAGCCTCACCTGGCCGAACTGCGCAAGAAGGTCCAACCAGCATAGGGAGGGACTGAGGGATTATGGATCGCATCCCGGCTTTCGTGGAGTCGCTGAGCAGGCTCGACCGTGGGGCTCTTGCCGAACTACGGCGCAGCCTGGCCTTCGAGCCCGGGGCTTACCCGCCCGCCTACCCATACGTGGAGCGACATGTTGTGCACGAGTACGAACGCCGGTGGTTCTACCTGCACGCAGGGCTCTTCGCCCTATGCGCGCGGGGTCGCGGTCCGGCGGAAATCGAGGGCCCAGGTTCGAACCAGCTGGCCCCCAGCCTGGGTAGCGCTGTGGCCGAATTGCACGCCAAGCGGGACCAGAGCCCCAGCATCGAGTACCGTTTCATCGCGTTGCTTGACGCCGACGAAGACCAGTTGCCCCACCGCCTGCGGCAGATGGTGGCACTACTCCAGAGCGACGAAATCCACATTCACTGGGTGCAGTTCCTCAAAGACCTGCTGGCCTGGAGCCACGACCACCGCTACGTGCAGCAGCGTTGGGCCCGCGAGTTCTATAGGTCGTCAGTAGAAGCCGGCGAACCGGCTGCAGGAGAGGAGTAAATCGCATGAAGAAGCTGGTCGAACTGCACATTCTCCAGAACTTCGCCCCTTCCAACCTGAATCGCGACGACACGGGTAGCCCAAAGGATGCTCTCTTTGGCGGCGTGCGTCGCGCCCGGATATCGAGCCAGTGCCTGAAACGGGCGATGCGGACATACTTCCATGCAGGCAATTTGATCGGCGAGGGCAACCTGGCCCTGCGCACCAAACGGGTCACCCAGGCTCTCGTGGGGAAGTTGGAGCAGCTGGGGCGCTCCGCCGAGGAGGCTGAACGTGTAGCTGTGGCTGCCCTGGGCGGGGTGAAGTTACAGGTGAAGGACGGCAAGTCAGAATACCTGCTCTTCCTGGGAGAGCAGGAGGTCGCCCGCATAGCCAGACTAGTTCACGAGCACTGGGACACCCTTCTCAAGGCCGCCAAGACGGAAGGCGACGGAGAGAAGAAGAAGAGCAAGGAGGCCAAGAAAGCGGCCAAAGGGGCGATACCCGCTGATTTGGCGAGGGCGATTGGGGAAGCCCTGGATGGGGGCAAGGCGGTGGACGTCGCTCTCTTCGGCCGAATGCTGGCAGACATTCCAAGTCTGAGCAGGGATGCGGCCGCGCAAGTGGCGCACGCTATCTCCACCCACAAGGTCGAGCGCGAGTTCGATTTCTATACCGCAGTGGATGACCTTCAGCCCGACGACACCTCAGGGGCCGACATGCTGGGCACGGTGGAGTTCAACAGCGCCTGCTACTACCGCTACGCAACCATTGATATCGAGAAGCTCGTGGAAAACCTCCAGGGCGACAAGGAACTTGCGCTGAAGGGAATCGAGGCTTTCCTGCAAGCCAGCGTATACGCGGAGCCCGCCGGTAAGCAGAATACTTTTGCCGCCCACAGTCTGCCCGGCTTCATCGCCTTCACAGTGCGCCAAGATGCCTCGCCCCGCAGCCTGGCAAACGCTTTTGAGAAGCCCACACGCCCGGCAAACGACGGCCTCACCGCTCCCTCGGTACAGGCTCTCGCCATGGAGTGGGCAAGGCTGGAGACCGTCTTCGGCCAGGATGGGCACACCCTCTTTGTGAACACGACCGAGGCTCGGGCACCGGAGCTACCGGGCCAAGAAGTGGAGAACGTAAGGGATCTCATCGGAAGGACCGTGCAGCACATCGCAGGTCTCCTGGAGGGGTAGACCATGCCCATCCTCCTTCTTCGCCTCGCTGGCCCCATGCAGTCCTGGGGTACCAGAAGCCGCTTCGACGAGCGAGATACCGACCTCGAACCTTCCAAGAGCGGTGTGCTCGGCCTGCTCTCAGCGGCCATGGGCATTGACCGATGCGACTGGGGGAATCTGGAGCCCCTCACCCGGCTGCGCATGGGCGTGCGGGTGGATCGGCCTGGGGTGCTGCGGTACGAATACCACACCGCCCAGGAAGTTGACCCCGATGATCCCTCCAAGGTGCGCCGCACTGACGTCTCTAGGCGCTACTACTTGGCCGATGCCATCTTCCTTGTCGGCCTTGAAGGTGAGCACCGGGAGCTGCTGAAGCGCGCACACGCCGCGCTCAGGAACCCCTATTGGTCCCTCTGTTTGGGGCGCAAGGCCTTCGCGCCCGGCCAGCCAGTGTTCCTGGAGCCCGGGGTGTTGGACCAGGACCTTGAGGGCGCACTGAGATCGTACCCCTACCTCGGCTCGGGAAGAGCGCCGGAGGAACACCGGTGCGTCATTGAGTCCTTGAGCCCTGATGGATCCCTGCGCATGGACCAACCGTTGGGCCCCTTTGCCGAGCGCCGCTTCGGCGCGCGATTCGTGCGAGGGCTGGCCTGGTCCAGAGGAGAAACACCCAATGCACCTATCTAGGCTGACCCTCAACCTCCGGTTGGCCGGGGTACGTCAGGATCTGGCAAACCCTTACGAAATGCACTCTACCCTCTCGTGGGTATTCGCCGCAGGGCCGACGGAAAAACCTTCCCGTTTCCTCTGGCGGCTTGAGCCCGTACGCTCGGACGGGCTCCCGGTCGTCCTCGTCCAGAGCTATACGCGACCCTGCTGGGACGCGCTCGAGGAACGCTTACCCGGCTACCTTGCCAAAGCGAGCGTTAAGGACTACGGGCTGCTCGATCGTCTGCGCGCTGGCCACGTCCTCCGGTTCCGCCTGAGGGCCAACCCCACTGTGACCCGGCAGGGCAAGCGGCAAGGACTCCGGGGGCAGCCCGACCAGATCGCCTGGCTTCGCCGGCAGGGCGAGCGCCATGGCTTCTTGGTCCTGGCGTGCACGCTGAGCCAGCCCGGTCTGTTGCGGGCGCGCCAGCGGAAGGAAGGCGGCAACGTCATCACCGTTCAGGTGGTCACCTACGACGGCTACCTGCGCGTGGAGGATCCTGCCCTGCTCAGAGGTGCGCTCGAATTAGGGCTAGGACACGCGAAGGCTCTGGGTCTGGGCCTTCTGTCCGTGGCGCCTGCGCGGGAGTAATCATGCGGTACGAGACCCGCAATTTGAGGGAGCTGCCGAAGTTCCGAGACGGACTATCGTATCTCTACGTCGAGCACGCCCGCATCGAACAGCAGGACCGGGCAATCGCATGCTACAGGCAGGACGGAATGGTCGCTGTTCCCGTTGCAGCGCTTGGGATCCTGTTCCTGGGCCCAGGGACCTCAGTCACCCACGCTGCGGTCCGCAACCTGGCGGAAGGGGGTTGCATGGTCTGCTGGGTGGGCGAAGACTTCGGCCGTTTCTACGCGGCCGGTCTTGGGGAGACAAGAAGCAGCCTGAACCTCATGCGTCAGGCTCGCGCGTGGGCTGATACGCGCCTCCGCCTTGAAGTGGCCGTACGTCTCTACCGAATCAGGTTCCAGACCCCGCTGCCTGCTGACCTTACCCTCAGACAGATCAGGGGTATGGAGGGCATCAGAGTCCGTGAGACATATGCGCGTGCCAGCCGCGAGACCGGCGTTCCATGGCGCGGGCGCAACTACAAACGTGACAACTGGCATGATACCGATCCAGTGAATCGAGCTATCTCCACCGGCGCCTCCATCATGTACGGAGTGTGCCACTCGGCGATTGTTTCTGCGGGTTACAGCCCTGCGTTGGGCTTCATTCACACAGGAAAGCAACTCTCATTCGTCTATGACCTGGCCGATGTGTACAAGGCAGACATCCTCATACCGGCGGCATTCCGCACCGCAGCCGAGTCCACGGTTGGGATCGAACAGCGGATACGTACGGCCGTGCGGGCGCAGATTCAGGCCTCCCGGCTGCTAGAGCGAGCCGTGGACGGTCTGCACGGTCTTTTTTCGGGCTTGGACTCAGGCGAGGGGCAGCCGGAGACTGACGACCCCTACGCCGCCGACGCCGCGAGACCAGGCGGTCTGTGGGACCCCGAGGGGACGGTCCCGGGAGGCGTGGACTATGGTGGTGATGGTGTTGGAGAAGGTTCCGCCGAGCCTGAGAGGAGAACTGAGCCGCTGGATGATTGAGGTTCAAACAGGGGTTTATGTCGGAAGCCTCAGCGCTCTCGTTCGGGATCTTCTGTGGCACAAGTGCATTCGGAACGGCGCGGGCGGGCGCTGCTGCCAGGTATACAGGACTAACAACGAGCAGGGGTTTGACATCCGGATTGCCGGTGACTTCAATCGATCTGTGGTGGATTTCGACGGCCTCCTGTTGGTAGCGGTTCGGAATGCTCGGTGGGGGGAACTAACGGCCCGAAACGGCGACGGTCTGTCCGGGCGGCGCACCTTGACAACTGAAGACACTTAGGAGCCCTGGGGAGGTTGAAACCCGCATCATTACACAGTACCGTCCCCACACGCGTGGGGATGAACCGGATCGGCAGGAGTTGGCCGGAATGGGAGGGAACACCGTCCC
>JASEHJ010000088.1 GCA_030018905.1 bacterium
GTCACGCACCAGCATCTCAAGCAGCCTGACCATCTCGCGGGGGGTAGTAAGGTCGTTATCGCGGCCCGCATAGGCGCGGCCGGTAAATGACCGCTCACGCGTCTTGAGGATTCGCTCCACCTCGAGACGCGCCCCCGGGGTGAAGGGACCAGTCGGGCGCCCTGCCAGCTCGAAAAGCAGCTCCCGGCAGCTCATCGGCACGCGCGTCGCCGAGAATCCCCACGACGCCAGCCGCCGGTTGATGGCCTCTTTGCCGACCAGATCAACCAGGATGTCGGTGGCGGTGTTGTCGCTGATGATGACCATCAGCATCGCCAGGTCCGCGACGCTGAGCGCCGGGGAAGAGATCAGTTCCTTCAAGACACCGGATCCCGGGGACTTCATCTCCTCGGTAACGGTCACCGTGTCATCGAGGTGGAGGCGCCCCTCCTCGGCCTGCAGCAGCAGCTCGATCAGCACCGGGATCTTGAATACGCTGGCTGTCGGGAAAGGCCGGTCGGGCTCAAGGAAGATCTCTTGGCCGTCCCAAACCGTCTTGACGCCGACGCCCAGCACCCCGTCCAGCCGGCCCGAGAGGCGGGCAAGCTCCGAGCGCAGGCCGGCCCCGGCGTCGGGGGCGCAGGGAAGAGAACCCGGCAGCGGAAGACCGTCAAGAGCACGGTTGGCCAGGGCATCGGCCGCGGTGTTCCGGCTGCGAGGGATGTGCGTGATATGCCACTTTCGGAAGCCCGCAAGCGCGTCGAGCGCGGCTCTGTGCAGGGGCGCCAGATTGGGACTCTTGACCTTGTAGGTGCCGGCGATCTGCCGGACCAGCAGGTCGCTGTCCGCCAGTATCTCAACCTCGTCCGCCCCGCGCGCGCGGGCTACCTCAAGAGCACGGAGCAGCGCCTCGTATTCCGCGACGTTGTTCGTGGCCTTCCCCAAGGTCTCGGCGACCTCGGCGACTACCCGGCCACGACCGTCCTGCACCACTATGCCTATGGCCGAGGGACCGGGATTCCCCCTCGAGGCCCCGTCAATGAACAGCCGGAGCTTCATTACACCTGAACCCCCCGAACCACAAGCAACCGCCCGCAACCGTCGCAGGCCGCGAGCGCATTGGGATCCTCCGCGATCCGCTGCAACCGTCCCTCCGGAATGGCAACGTGGCAGCCGTCACAGATCCCACCGGTGACCGCCACGACTGCCAGGCCCCCCTTGTGCTCCCTCAACCGTTCGTATCTTTTCAGTAGGTACTCGTCAATCTGGGCCGCGAGCGCCGACCGCCGGGCGGTCAGATCCGCGATCTCGCCGTCAGCCGCTGCCGTCGCTGCGATGAACGCGGCCTCCTGATGGGTCAGCGCGGCCTGAGAGGCCTCCAGGGCGGCCTCGACTCGGCGCGCCTCGGGCTCAACCTGCTCGACCTGCTCCATCACCGACAGCGCCTCATCCTCGAGGCTGCCCTTCAGGCGATCCAGGGAGCCTATCTCTTCCTGAATCGCGGCCAGCTCCTTCGGATTGCCGACGCGGCCACTGTAGAGATCGGCATCGAACTTGGCACGCTTGGCCCCCACGGAGCGAATCTCGAGGTCAAGCGCGCGCAGGTGGGCATGCCAGGCGGCCAACCGGCCCTGCAGGTCGGCCAGTTCCTGGACCGTCGCGGCAACTACTGCCCGCTGCGCGGTGCCGTCATCAAGGCTCGCCCGATGGGCAGCGGTTCGGACAATGGACGTGTCGAGCAGTTGGAGGTCATAGAGCTGGTATGCAGCCACCCAGCTATCGTTTCCTTGCAGGCGCGGCCCTAGAATGTGCCTTCGGCCGGGCTTGCGGGCCCCCCTTCTCCTTGCTGACAACCTTCACTGCCTTAGAGGGGGTCATTACCCTGAGGGTCTTGGGCTTCTCCTCCACGGCTCCGGCAGGCGCCACCGGGAGCGCAGGCTGCGGTACACGGCCGATTGCAGGGGCCGGCACTGCCGCGCGGGAAGGCGATCCAGGGCGAGGAGGCGAGGCCGGCCTGGCTGGGGCCGGCGGCCGCGGCTTGGCTACGAACAGGGACCTGGGGATGCCGCCCAACTCGGGCGAGCCAGCCGGAACGTTGAGCCGCTTCCGCTTGGCCTCCCACCACTTCATGTACTCGCGCCCCAGACGCTCGAAGTAGTCGAAAGTGTCCGGCCAATCGAGATCCTTGCGCATGCCCTGGATTACCGGCTCCACTTTTGCCCAGGGGATGGGGAACAACTCGAAGACCGCCTCGCGGTCCACCACGCCGCTCTCCACCAGGAACCCAACGTTGTCGCAGAAGACGGCCAGCCTGAGCAGGTTGTTGAAGCGGATGCTGCCCGGCGGGCACTCAATGATGAACTGATCGAAGTCCCGAAAGTCGAACTGGAACACTACATACTGCATGGCCTCGAGGTTCTGAGGGGTATCGGCCATCTGCATCAGCCGCTGAATCGCTTCGAGCTGAGCGGGCGTCTGTTTCTTCACTAGGATTCACCTCGGCTTGGTCGGCACCGTCCGGCTAGACCCCCATTCCGGGAATCCCCCCGACCGTGTCACGGCGCTAGTTAAGGGGAATTCGCCCTGCGACCGGGTTTCCCCTGCGAACTGGGGCCAGATGGGGCGTTCCGGCGGGCTGGACACTGGAGCCGCCGAGCAGCTTGGTTCGATATGGGCCGATATGGTGAGAAATATTTAATTCTACTTGATGCCCAACGCGCGCGTAGCAGCAGCTTATCCACAGGATATGAGCGTGATATACTGGCGCAGCGGGCGAGTAGCTCAGCGGAAGAGCGCCTCTCTTACACAGAGGAGGTCGGGGGTTCGAGACCCTCCTCGCCCACCACGATCGGCGCGGTTGCAGGCGCACGTGGAGAAGGAGAAGCAACACCTGGGTGGTCGTGCTAGGCTGACACAGCGGGCGAGTTAGGTCGGCCAGTCAAGTAGGAGTTAGGCCGAAGAGGATGTGCCGAGCCTCCCATGGTAGACTTGGCACGTGAGTCCTACGATCTTCAGAGCGGGCGGCCTTCGCTTCTATTTCTTCTCGCGAGAAGAACGGCGGCTGCACGTGCACGCGCAGGGTACACGGGGCGAGGCCAAGTTCTGACTCGATCCCGAGATCGATTTGGCAGAAGACCATGGGCTTGGCCCACAACTGGTGCACAGAGCCCTGCGGTTGATCCGGGAGCACGAGGATGAGATCCGAGCGGCGTGGCGAGAGCACTTTGGTCGCTGAGGTTACCAACATCTCGGCGAGTGGCTTCTGGCTACTCGTGGACGAGCGAGAGTTATTCGTACCGTTCGAGCAGTTCCCCTGGTTCCGCGCGGCCACGATCGGGCAGATTCTGAATGTCCAACGGCCCCACAAGCACCACCTTCACTGGCCTGATCTCGATGTGGACCTCGCCGTGGACTCGATTGAACACCCAGAGCGTTATCCACTCGTGAGCAAGGCACGGCCTAACATCGCGCTTCAGCGGCCGTTGGCCCACAAACCATGAAGAAGTCACAGATCATCGCGATGGGAGGCGGTGGGTTCTCAATGGAACCAGACAAGTATGAGTCCCGTCAAGTGTGTAGATGACCTCGCGGTGGTGCTCATCGGCTGATAGGCCCTTCCTCAACTGACGGCGACCAACGCCGGCAGGCAGGAGCCGTCAACCCCCAGCAGGCCCCCGCATTATGCCCCGCGAATCCAGACACAGACCAATCGCTGCGGCCCCATTGGCGCGCGATTCCGCCCGCAGATACGATGGTTGAGGGGCTCCCATTGCCGCAGATGCGAGGTGTCCGATGAAACGCTGGAAGGTCGTTTTCGGCATCGCTCTGGTGATCTCGGTCCTGGTGGCCTACGCCATGTGGTCACGATCCGGCGGGCCGGCCCAGGTGGAGGTGGCCAGGGTTAGCCGGGGCCCCATGACCGCGTCGTTCACTGCCGACGGCGTCGTCAAGGGAAAGACCGTGAACATCGCAGCCAAGATCGCAGCCCGGGTCGAGGCGACTCCTGTCAGGGAGGGCCAGTCGGTCAGGTCCGGGGATATCCTCCTCAAGCTCGACGACCGCGACCTGCGCGCCGGTCTCAGCGAGGCCGGGGCCGCGCTGCGCGCGGCGCGCGCGGGGGTGAAGCAGGCCGAAGCCGCGCTGGCGCTCACCCGGCAGCAGGTCGAGGCCCGGGAGGCACAGGCCGAGGCTCTGCTGAGGGGGGCTCAGGCGCATCTCCAGCAGGTGCTCTCCGGGGCCCGACCGCAGGAGGTGGCCCAGGCCCAGCAGCAGGTGGAGCAGGCCCGGGCAAACCTCACAGCCGCGGAGGGGGTACTTCGGCGTGCCCGAGATCTGCACGCCCGGGGAGCGGTCTCCCGGGCGGATCTCGACGAGGCGGAGGCGCGCCATGAGGTGGCACGCGCCCAGTTCCGCGCGGCCGACGAGGCCCTTGATCTGGTTAGGGCAGGAGCGCGGATTGAGGAGCAGGCAGCCGCCAGAGCCCAGGTGGAAGCGGCTACGGCAGGGGCTGAGGCTGCAAGAAGCGCCCGCGGCGAGGTTCGCCTGCGGGAGGCCGATGCTGAGATGGCCCGTGCCAGGGTGGCACAGGCAGAAGCCGCGGTTGAAGCCGCCACCGCCCTTCTGGCTTCGGCCACCCTGCGGGCACCGTTTGGCGGCATTGTGAGTCGCGTTGCCGCGGAGGTGGGGGAGCTCGTCTCCCCGGGCCTTCCGGTCGTCACCCTGTTCGACCCGGCCGACCTCTGGGTCACATCAGACGTGGCCGACGAGGACGCTGCCAAGGCCCAGAACTCCAAGGAAGTCACGATCACGGTACCGGCCTACCCCGGCCGCCGGTTCCGCGGGCGCATCGAGGAACTCGCCCCGCAGGCTGAACTCAAGCTCGACGCGGCGCTGCGCACACGGATCGTGAGGATCAAGGTCAAGCTCCTGGAGGGCTCGGACCTGCTCAGGCCCGGGCTGGAGGTGGACGTGGAAGGAGAAGGCACGATCGTCGCCGCCGCGCTCTCGGTGCCCGGCGATGCGCTCCTGTTCCGCGAGAACCGCAACATGGTGTTCCTGGTGGAAAACGGTACCGCGCGCCTGCGTGAGGTCAAGGTGGGGTACACGACCCACGCCGCCGCGGAGATCTTGGAGGGGCTGAAAGAAGGGGATCTGGTCGTCGTCAAGGGCAAGGACGGCCTGCAAGACGGCCGGCGCGTTCGGGTTCTGCGGAGCGGGGGCTCCTGACATGCCGCTGGGTGTCGAAGCGCTGGGCGACGCGGCCCTGGTCAGACTCGAGCGGGTCTCCAAGGTCTACCGGATGGGAGAAGTCGAGGTACACGCCCTCCGCGACGTTGACCTTGACGTCCGCCAGGGAGAGCTTGTGGTCATATTGGGCCCGAGCGGATCGGGCAAGACGACCGTCCTGAACCTCGTAGGAGGCATTGACACCCCCTCCTCCGGGCGCGTCCTGATCGGAGGCACGGACATCACGCAGTTCGGCGACGCCGAGCTCACCGCGTACAGGAGGGATCGCATCGGCTTCGTGTTCCAGTTCTTCAACCTCATCCCCACGCTCACCGCGAAGGAGAACGTCGAGCTGGCCGCCGAGCTGGTCCGGAATCCCAGGAACACCGATGAGGTCCTCCACGCCGTGGGCCTGGGCGACCGGGCCAGGCACTTCCCCGGGGAGCTGAGCGGCGGAGAGCAGCAGAGGGTCGCAATTGCCAGGGCCCTCGTGAAGAACCCTCCGATCCTGCTCTGCGATGAACCCACCGGAGAACTCGACCACGAGACAGGCCGCAAGATCCTCCAGGTGATCGCGGAGATAAACCGCTCCGAGGGCCGCACCGTGCTGCTGGTCACGCACAACTCGGCGATCGCATCAATGGCCGACCTGGTGGTCCGCCTGCGCAGCGGCGCCGTGGACTCGCGAGAGGAGAACCCCGCGCCGACGGATCCAATGGAACTGAAGTGGTGAGATGTCGCTGCTCGCGCTGAAGCTGGTCAGAGACCTGTGGCATTCGCGCTGGCAGTACCTTGCCGTGGGCTTCACGGTGATGCTGGGCGTGACCTTCTACGGCGCGGCCTACATGTCGTACGGGAACCTCGACGCGTCCTACCGGTACTCCTACGATCGCCTGCAGTTCGAGGATTTCGGCATATCGTTCCACGCCGCGCCGGAGCGGGTTACGGAACGTGTGCGGCGGATACCGGGCGTCAAGGCGGTCGAGGGACGACTCGTCGAAGACGTCGTGATCCAGATACCCGGGCGGTCCACGAAGAAGCTGATAGGAAGGCTCATCTCGATCCCGGCCGATCTCCGGCCGGCCGTCAACAACCTGTTCATCGTCACGGGTCGGTATCTCTCCGGCCGGACCGCGCGTGAGGTTCTCATAGAGAGCAGCTTCGCGAAACACCACAAGCTCCGGCCCGGGGACACCATTGAGATTGAGCGCGCCGGCGCCCGGGTAAGGTTCCAGATCGCCGGGATAGCCATGAGCCCGGAGTACCTGTACGTCGTCCGCAGCAAGCAGGATCTCATGCCCTTTCCCGAGTCCTTCGGGGTGATGTTCGTATCCGGCGATGTCCTCGGGCCGCTGGTGGGCAAGATGGGGCTGGTCAATCACATCGTGGCCACGATCACCGATCCTCAGCGCGGGCCCGCGATCATGCGGGAGGCGAAGAGGCTGCTTGACATCTATGGGGCTGAGGAGCCGGTGGCCCGAGAAGACCAGCCCAGCCACCAGCTCCTCGAACAGGACCTGCAGGGGTTCCAGGCCTACTCCGTCCTGTTCCCGTTCCTTTTCCTGAGCGTCGCCGGTCTCACGGTCTTCACGCTGCTGACGCGCATGGTCCACATGCAGCGACCCGTGATAGGAATGCTGATGGCGACAGGGTTCTCGCGGCAGAAGGTCGTCCTGCACTACCTGGCCGCCGCGCTGCTCATCGGCGCGATGGGAAGCCTGCTGGGCAGCGCGTTGGGGTTCTGGCTCTCCGGGTGGACCACCCGCGGCTACACCTCGTTCCTGTCACTCCCCTACGTCCTGCTCGTACCCCGCTGGGGAGCGCTGCTGGTCGGGTTCCTCATCGGAACCGGAGTCTGCCTGGCGGCCGGCGTCCTGCCCGCCCGTGCGGCCGCGCGGATCAGCCCGGCCGACGCCCTCCGGGGCGCGGTGCCCGCGACCGGACGCGTCGTCCCGCTCGACAGGGTGATACCGGGGCTGGGGACGATGGCGCTGGCCTGGCGCATCCCGCTGCGCAACGTCTTCCGCCACCCACGGCGGACCGTCTCCACTGTCTTCGGCGTCGCGGCGGGGATATCGCTGATCATGGTCTCCCAGGGGTTGCTGGATTCATCGGAAGAGGCGATGAACCGCTGGATCCACGACACCCTCTACGATGACATCCGGGTAGAGTTCGCAATCTACCAGGACCGGGGTGTGGTCAACACCGTGCGGAGCTGGCCAGGGGTCATCTGGGCCGAGGGCGCGCTCGAGATGCCCGTGGAGTTCAGGAAGGGAGACCGCACATACTCGGCGCTGCTCGTGGGACTCGAGAACGGAAGCCGGCTCTACCGCCTCCGGTCTGAAAGCGGGGAGGGTATGCGCCCGCTGGACGCCGGTTTCCTGTTGGGCCAGGTGCTGCGTTCGAAGCTGGGGGTCGAGCAGGGTGATACGATCCTCGTCTCTCTTCCGCGCACTCGCGCGGAGCAGGAGCCGGTGCAGCGATCGGTAAGGGTCGCCGGGTTCGTGTGGGAGTCGATCGGGACGGTGGCCTACCTGCCCCTGGACCGGATGGGACGGCTGTTCCGGGAAGACCTCCCACTCCCGCCCGGCGCCATCACGGGAGTACGCGTCAAGGTTGACCCAGACTACCTGGCGGAGGTGAAGGAACGCCTGCTGAACCTGCCCGGGGCCGGCGCCGTGAACGTCCTCGCCGACCTGCGCAAGATGCTGGACAGCATGATGGCCCTGGCGCGGAACATCTTTGCAATCATGCTCCTGTTCGGAATGGCCCTGGCCTTCTCGATAGTATTCAACATGATAACCATAAACGTGTTGGAACGGAGCAGCGAAGTGGCCACGATGCGCACGCTGGGCATCGGCCGCTGGAAGATCCTGGGAATGATAACGCTGGAGAACATGCTCACGGCCGCGATGGGGGTGTGCCTGGGACTGCCCGCGGGCAGGTGGCTGGTGGACGCCTTCATCAAGGCGGGGTCAACAGAGAAGCAGATGGAGCTCTTTTCGTTCAAGGCGGTGGTGTATCCGCGAACCTACGTGATGGCCGCGGTTGCGATCGTCATCGTGGTGCTCATAAGCCAGCTACCGGCCATCTCGCACGTCAACCGGCTCAATCTGGCCCGTGCCACGAAGGAACGCGTAACGTAGACGCCCCGGCCTAGACGCCCCGGAGCGGGCCTGCACTAACCGGCCTCCCGCGACTCAACGGACCCGGCTCGCGTAATCTGCGCGCCCAACAACGTGAGCTTGCGCTCGAGCCCCTCGTAGCCGCGGTCCAGGTTCTCGACCCGACTGATCTCGGTCACGCCCTCGGCGGCCAGGGCCGCGACCAGCACGGCCGCGCCCCCCCGGATGTCCGGCGCCTCCACCGGCGCGCCGGTGAGCCGCTCGACCCCGGTGATGTGAACGCTGTCGCCCTCCGCCTTGATGTTCGCGCCCATCCGGCGCAGTTCGTCGGTGTAGGCAAACCGAGCCTCAAACACGGTCTCGCGTATTGTGGACGCGCCGCGGGCCAGGGTCAGGAGCGCCGCCATCTGGGGGTGAAGGTCGGTGGCGAATCCAGGATACGGGGCGGTATCCACGTCTACCGCGCGAAGGTCGTCGCCGGCGCGTGCCCGTACACCGTCGGTGTTGCGGATGATCTCTATCCCCGCCTCCTCCATCTTGGCCAAGAGGGCGATGACGTGCTCGGGGATCATGCCTTCTACGAGCACGTCGCCGCCGCTGGCAGCACCGGCCATCAGGTAGGTTCCGGCCTCGAGCCGGTCGGGGATGATTGTATACGAGTTGCCGTGCAGCTCCTTGATCCCCTCGATGGTGATGGCATCTGTGCCGGCCCCCTTGATCCTGGCACCCATGAGGTTAAGGAAGACCGCGGTGTCCACCACCTCCGGCTCCCGCGCGGCGTTCTGGAGAACGGTGGCGCCCCGCGCCGTGCTGGCGGCCATCATGAGGTTGATCGTCGTGCCGACGCTGCTGCGGGGTACATAGAAGGTGTTGCCCTTCAGCCGACGCGCCGAGGCCTTCATGTACCCGTGCTCTGTTACGACGCGTGCGCCCAGCGCGGCAAAGCCCCGCAGGTGGAAGTCCACGGGCCTGGCGCCGATTGAGCAGCCGCCCGGCAGCGGGACCTGGGCCCGGCCCATCCGCCCGAGCAGGACCCCGGCGGTGTAGAATGAGGCGCGCATGCTCCGGCACAGGTCGTAGGGTGCCACGTGACCGTTCAACCCGCGCGCGTCAATCGTGAGGCGCCCACCTTCCAGCGAGGTGCGGGCTCCCAGCGCCCCCAGGATGTCGAGCAGGGTTATAACGTCCCGGCAGTGCGGCACGTTCTCCAGGGTCGAGACGTCGGGGGCGAGAGCGGAAGCGGCTATCACGGCCAGCGAGCTGTTCTTTCCCCCGGCCACCCTCACGGCGCCGCGCAACCGGCGGCCGCCGCTGATGATCAACTCCACTGACATGATCCTCCTGCGAGATCTGCGCGTGCGATGCTAGGACGTTGCGGTGCGCAGCCTGGCGTCCACGTAGGCCCTGACCAGCTCCTCGAGCAGCAGCAGCCGGTCCACCTGGCGAATAACCTTCCGCGCGTCACCGTGACTGGTGATGTAGGTCGGATCTCCCGACAGGAGGTACCCAACGATCTGGTCCACGGGGTCGTATCCCCGCTCCTCAAGCGCGCGGTATACGAACCTCAGGATCTCCTGCACGCCCTGCGCCGTGAGGTCGCCGAACTGAAAGACGCCGGTGCGCTCGCGTTCTTCCAAGAACATCACCCCTACGGCCAGGCGTGCTGTGGTGGGCCCGCCTGGCTTCGATCCAGGAACCGGCGCCTTATGAGGGCGCTGCTCTGCCACTTGAGCTACGGGCCCGCGCGACGATTATAGCACAGGCCCCGCACCGCTCACCGGTGATCCTGCGCCGCTCGCCGGTGATCCTGGGCCGCTCGCCGGTGATCCTGGGCCGCTGAGCGCGGGGCCGTGCTCCGGCCCGTAGACGACGCGCTGGAGGTAGAGACCGCAGGGGGGCAGCGCAGGACCGGCGTGCTGGTTGTCCCCGGACCGCAGGATT
>JASEHJ010000089.1 GCA_030018905.1 bacterium
CAAGCGGCCTCGGCGCGCTCTCGAGCAGCCTGCGCGGCCCCCACCTCCGCCCGCACCGCCTCCCGTTCCCCTGACCAAGCGGCCTCGGCGCGCTCTCGAGCAGCCTGCGCGGCCCCCACCTCCGCCCGCAGCGCCTCCCGTTCCCCTGCCCAGGCTTCCGCCTTCTCGCGCCAAGCGGCCTCGCTGACCAGCACCTCCCCGGCGCGCGCGTGCACATCGCGCAGCGTCTCGAGGAGTTGGTCGGTGCGCTTTCCGAGTTCCTCCCGGTAGAACACCAAGTCGCGCCACAGAGCCTCCCGCATCAGACCCACTACGACGTCGGGGTGATCCTCCTGGCACTGCTCGGATGCGGCCAGGGCTTCCCCCAAGCCTATTCCCGCGAGCAGCCGTGATCCCACGACAACGAGGAGGCGCGCGAGCGTCCGGAGGTCCCGCAACGGGATTCCGGCGCGCCGCACAAGCTCGTCTATCCTGTCTGGGCCGAACGCGGCCTCCGTTTCCTGCGCCGTGTGGTCCGCCAGGTACAGCAGGCAGTCCAGGGATCCAGCACCCGAGGGGGAGTATTCGACGGAGATCGCCCTGCCGAGACCTCGAAGCCGCCGGCCGAACAACGATGTCTCTCCCGCAGCGAGCCCGAACTCATCGAGCAGGCGGACGGCCTGCGTGAAGTCCACGTCGGCGCCGAGCATCATCTGGACGAAGACCTCGGGGGGCAGGCCGAGCAGCGCCGCGATCTCCTCGTCGGTGCGGGCGCGGCGCTCCTGGACTGCGGTCCGCTTCTCGAGCAGGCGCGGGAGGTGCCGGAGCACATCCATCGCGGCCGCGATCCCGGCCAGCGATCCAGGCGTGGCCGGCAGGGATTCGGGTAGCGCTGCGGGATCGGCACCAGGCCGGTACGCCGCGGGATCGAGGCGCAGGTACTGGCCGGTCCGCTCGACCAGCCAGAGGAGGAGCAGCGGGAGCACCCTGGCCAGACGCGCGTCGCCGGTGTTCTTGATCACCGTGAACAGGGCATTCCGCTCGTTCAGGAAGTACAGGGGAGCAGTCCCGGAACGGGAGGAACCGCCCAGCCTGTGGTAAACGATGGCGCCGGGCACGTATTCGACGCGGTACCCCTGGAGCCACAGACGCCACCCCAGGTCAACGTCCTCGTGGTACATGAAGAAGTCGGCGTCGAACCCGCCGACCTCAAGGAAGACGTCGCGCCGGATGGCCATTGCGCCGCCCGAGGGGAACAGCAGCGCGTCAGGCGTGTCGTAGTCGCCCGGCCGCCGGTACCGACGGGCCTGCCGAGAAGCGTACGGCATGCCCAGCAGCGTAGCGTAGACCGGGAAATCGAGATGCGCGCCTTCCCAGTCAAGCATCTTCGAGGCCGTGGCGACCGGGCGGGCCTCGGGCCCCGTGAGGGCATCGTCATCGCGCGCCAGGGGTGCGACCAGCCCGAGCAGCCAGTGGGAGTCAACGCGCGTGTCGGTGTTGAGGAACGCGACGATCTCACCGCGCGCTTCAGCAACCCCGCGGTTGTTCCCCTCGGCGAAGCCAAGGTTGCTGCCCAGCTCGACAACGCGAACCTCGGGATAAGCCACGCGTACCCAGGCCGGTGATCCGTCGGCTGATCCGTTGTCAACCAGCAGGACCTCGAGCCGGTCCCGCGGGTAGTCGAGCCCGGCAAGCGAGGCGAAGCAGTCGGGAAGATGCGCCTTCCCGTTGTAGTTGAGGACGATCACCGAGACTGCTGGCGCGCGCGTCATCATATGGTCTATTCGATGTACCCCAGCTTCCGCAAGTGGTCCTCGATCCGCCGGAGCTCCTCGGGATTGTACACGTCTATCGCCTCCACCGAGGATTCGGGGGCCACGGTCGGGGAGGCGTATGCCGGCGCATGCCTGAGACCCTCACCGAGTATCCCGGTGAGAACGCGCCCGCCCACGTCCCTAGGGATGGGGACACCAAGGAGATGGAGCACGGTCGGGCACACATCGAGAATGTGTGCTCCGGAGATCTTGCCCGGAGCAATCTCGCGGCCATGCGCGACAAGCACGCCCTCCAGGCGATGCCAGCCCGAAATGCTGGGCGTTGCCGGGGCGCTGACCGGCCCCTCGAACACGAAGTTGCGTAGCAGGGGGTGCCGAGTGGGCCCTCCGACGCCATCGGCGAGGGCGACAATCAGGTCGGGAGACTCATCGGCATACGGGCCCGTGTAGACCTCCTCGCGCCGAAAAACCTGTTGCACCAGCGGCCGCCCCTCATCGTCCCGAAGGCCTTGTAAGTCCGCGATGATCCGCGCCCGGATCGCTTCGTACTCGTCCCCCGCCGCGACGATTCCGGCCGGCTCGCGTCCCCGCACGTTGAGACGGATGCCGGGACCGCCCATGGCTTCGCCGTCGTCGATGACGTAGGCGACCGTGTGGGACCAGTCCTCCCGCTCATCGAGCGTCACCGAAGAGACCGTGAGGTACCCCCACGGATTGCCGCCGTGCGAGGTCATGCAGACGAGAAGATCGAGCTCCGGCTCAGCCGGGTAGAACACGGTGGAGATCCGGCCTCCGCGGAGAGCCGCGCCGCCGCCGATGATGCGCTGTTCCCCCGGCCCGGTCGTGCTGAACTCGAGCAACGCGCCGGGCGCGGCGTCGGTCACCGTCGCTGCCAGCTCGTACCGCCGGAGCGGATCCAGGTGCGTCAGCCTGAACACCGCCCCGGCATGCACGTCGGGCCCATCTACCTCGAAGGTCAGTCCGGCCGCCCGCTTGTCCGCCGGGCTCGTCCGCTGGATGACCCTGCCGCATCCGGCGGCCGTAAAGGGCGGGATCTGCTCGGGCGGGGCGTAGGCCCAACGACGTCCTCCAACCCTCAGCAGACCCGTCTGACCGAGCCACCGCAGCAACGACATGCTGCGCTCAAGGGGGCCGAAGCCGTGATCGGAGGCCATGATGAAGGTTGTCTGCGCGCCCAGCAGGTCCAGCAGATCGGCCACCATATCGTCCAGCCGCCGGTAGTAGTCCAGGATCTTCGGGCCGTAGCGGCGTGCCTCATCGAGATCATACCGGGGATGCGAGGGGTCCAGGTACCGCCACGCGATGTGCTGGAGACGGTCGGTCGTCATCAGGACGAACATGAAGAAGTCCCACGAGAACTCGCGCATCAGGAACCGCACGAGCGCATGGCGATGCGCGGTCAGCCGGTGGGCATCCTCCAGTCGGCCCACGATATCCTTGCGGTAAAGGACCTCCAGGGGATACGGGCCGAGCTCGCGCAGGATCACGTCGCGTAGAGGTCGGGGGTGGACGAACTCGGTCTCGACGCTCGGTGTTCCGAACCCCGAGACCATCACGCCGTTGATCGGCTCCGGCGGATACGTGTAGGGAACACCCACCAGGACCGAGCGAAGCCCGGCCTGATCCAGCAGGTTCCAAATCGCCGGACGCCGCCGGTCGATGGACGAGGAGACCTCGCGCTGGTAGCTGCCCGGCCTCGTCTTGAGAAACCCGAAGATCCCGTGCTTCCCGGCAGAAACCCCGGTCACCATGGAGGTCCAGGCAACCGGCGTCATGGGCGGGATGGTGGAGACAAGCGGACCCCAGGCGCCTTCGGCGACGAGCCTGGCGAAGGCTGGCAGATCTCCCCCCTCCATCCACGGGCGCAGCAGCGTGAAGGTCGCGCCGTCGAGCCCGAAAAGGAAGACCCTACGGTGCTGGGAGTGCTCGCCTATGCTCAGACCTCCGGCACTCACTCCATGTACCCGAGCCTTCGCAACCGGTCTTCCACCTGCTGGCGCTCATGGGGCGTGTAGGCGGAGGGCGGCTCACCCGCGTACGGCGCAGTCTCGCCAGCCTCCGGCGCAGCCGCGGGGCTCGGCTCCGCGCGTTGTGTTTGGTACGCCGCCGGCACAAGGATCTCCTCGAGGATCCGGCCATCCATGTCCGCAGGCACCCGTACGCCGAGCAGGTGGAGAATCGTCGGCGCGAGATCCACGATCGCGGGAGCGACGACCTTCCCTCGATGAATCCCCTTGCCGCAGGCGACGAAGATGCCTTCCTTACGGTGATTGCCCGAGTTGCCCGTGACGGAGGGAGTGCTGATGGGACCGTCCGACGAGTACCCGTAGAGCTCCGGGGTCGAGCCAACGCCTCCAACGCCCTCCGCAAAGCCCACGACCAGATCCGGACCGTCTTCGACGTAGGGCCCTTGATACAGATCCTCCCGTCTGTGCACATGACTCACCAGAGGCCGACCGCATTCATCCCTCAGCGCAAGAACGCCAGTGGCGATCCGCTCGCGGTGTCGCTCGTACTCCTCGCCCATCTCCACGATGCCGTTCGGCTCCCGGCCCCGGACGTTGAGTCGGATGCGCCGGCCCTCGGTGGCATCGCCGGTGTCCAGGACGTAGGCCGAGGTGCGCGACCAGTCCTCGCGCTCGGTCAGGACGACGCGACCGACAGTCAGGCGCCCGCGTGGATTGTCGTTGTAGGTCGTCAGGCCAACGAACAGGCTGATCTCCGGCCGCGTTGGCTGAAAGACAGCGGAGACCTCCGATGGGCACTCGTGAAAGCGTCCGCCGCCGATGATCGTGTTACCCTCGCGCGCAAGATCATCGAACTCCAGAAGCGCGTCCCGCGTGCCATCTACGATCGTGGCACGGACCTCGTACCGGCGGTCGCGGTGCAGGTTCGAGACATGGAACACCACGCCGGCATACGCGTCCGGCTCCTCGACCAGGAAAGTGAGCCCGCCGGCATGCGGGCCGCCGATCTGCTGCACCGCGGTCCCGGGACCGCGCGGGATGAAATCGGGCATCCGGTCGGGGGGCGAGTACTCCCACACGCGACCTCCCAGCGCAATCATCCCCTGCTGAGCCAGCCAACGCAGCAACGAGAGGCTACGGTCCATCGGCCCGAACCCGTGGTCCGAGGCGATCATGAACGCGGTCTGGCCTCCTGCCAGATCGAGCAACTCGGCCACGACCTCGTCCAGGCGACGGTAGTAGTCAAGAATAGCCGGGCAGTACCGCCGGGCCTCCTCCTCCCGATACAGGAAGTGCCCCGGGTCGATGTACTTCCAGACCACGTGCTGGAGCCGGTCGGTGGCCATCAGGCCGAGCATGAAGAAGTCCCAGGGGAATTCGCGGAGGAGGAACCGCGTGATGGCCAGCCGGTGTTCCGTCAGTCGTCTGGCATCCTCGATGAATGCCAGGACATCCCCGCGAAAGTGGATGTCGAGCGGGTATGGGCCAAACTCCCTAAGGATCACCTCGCGCAGCGGCTTCGGGTGTACGAACTCGGAGGCCACATCGGGCGTCCCGAGGCCGGAGATCATGATCCCGTTGATCGGTTCGGGCGGGTAGGTGAAAGGCACGTCCGCGACGATCGAGCGCAGACCCGCCTGGTCCAGGAGGCTCCAAATGGCAGGCCGGCGGCGGTCCAGGGAGGTGACGACGTCCAGTTCATAGCTGTGCCGCAGGCGCTTGACGAACCCGAAGATCCCGTGCTTCCCCGGATACACGCCGGTGATCATCGAGGCCCATGCGATCGGCGTGGACGGCGGTATGGTGGACGCCAGGGGCCCCCAGGATCCCTCCCTCATCAGACGGGCAAAAGTCCGCAGATGCCCCTCCTCTGTCCAGGGGCGGAGCAGTGTGAACGTGGCGCCGTCGAGGCCAAGAAGGAAGACCCGGGGGCGCCCGCGTTGCTCGGTCATCAATCCTCCGGATGCATCACGCACGCGAACGTTGACACTGCATTCGGCAGGGGGCGGCCGGTCTCCCCCCGGCCGGGTGACCGTCTGGGCGAACATTTCTGGGACAGGGCTCGTAATGCAACTTGAGGGGCCTTGGAGAGAGGTGCGGGTTTCATGCGGGGAATTCGTCGAGGGGCGCGGCTTGTCACGGTGGCGTTGTTGGGATTCCTTGCTGCCGGCGTGGCCGGCCTTCCGGTTGCCTTAGGCGCATGCGGCGAGCCTGTCGTGGTGCCTGGGAAGGTTACCCTCTCCCTGGGCGTGCGATCACTGGGCCCGGGCGATCTCATACGGATTGCCGTCGTCAACGGACTGCGGCAGACGATCTACACCGAAGACATGAAGAGCGACTGCTCCATCGTGCTCCTCGAGCGGTACAGCGGAGGCGCGTGGCAACCGCTGCCGGGCTGCGCGCTGGGCCGGGCGCCTCGGGTAGTCGCCATCGCTCCCGGGCAGGTACGGCCGGTCGAGATCAACCCCCGGAGCATCCACTTCCTCTCGGGGGCCCCGAAGGAACCAGGACGGTCTCCGATCGGCGCCGGCACCTACCGGATCAGGTTCGGCTATCGGTTGGCTCGCGGCCCCGAGGGTGAAGAAACCCACGTCGTCCACTCGGAGCTGTTCCGCGTGGCGCCGTGAGCCGCTACTTTGGGCTGCGGGCGGTTGTGACCTCGATCACCGGCGCGATGTGATCGCGGAAGATCTGATGCACGTGCTCGTAGAACGCAGGATGGGCGCGGAGGCGGTCCGGCGCGACCAGCCTGAACACCGGAGAACGGATGGCTCGGAGCCCGAGTCTCCCCGCAAGCCATCGTCTGGCCCTTGGTAGCCGCCGGCCATAGAGCAGGCGAGCGATCCCTTCCACCGTCTCCTCCTCGGGCGTGAGCACCTTCACGTAGTGAAAGAGCGCAACGTCTCGCCAGGGCACAACCCGCTCAAGCAGCAGGTACGGCCGTGCGTGGAAGGCAGGCGGGATCGCCGTGACGGAGATGTCCTGCTGCCTGAACCCTTCGATTGCCGTGGCTAGCCCGTACTGCTCGGCGTGCCGCCGCCACTTCCAGTCGCCGCTGAGCGGATCGGCGGAGAAGGCCTGAAGGATCCTCCGGACGTGCTCCCACCACACGCCCCCCAGCCCGAGCGACCAGGGGGCCATGAGCACGCCGCTGTTGTAGTAGGGCGGCGGGCCGGAAGCGACGGGATAGCGCCCCCCCACGGAGTCGAAGACCCTCCGCCAGATGGGCTCGGAGAGCAGGTTGAATCGCGCGGGGCCGGCCCCAATGCCGCCGCCAACCATCTGTGCCAGCGGGTCCAGGTCTCCAAGGATCAGGACGTCCGTATCGAGCAGGAGAAACCGGTCTGTCGTAGGTGCTACCTCCAAACCGCGCAGCTTGTTGCCCGTGGCGAAATGGGGCGGCGGCGCGGGCTCGTGCACGGTAACCGACGCCCCTGCGAGCGCTGCCAGGCGGCGAACGGATACCGGCGGGTTCCCGATGCACGCCAGGTGCAGCGGCCAGGACCGGCTCGTGCCCTGGTGGCGCATCCACGCGCCCAGGAACAAGAGCGCGCGAAGCTCAAAACGCTTCGCCGCCGGGCCCGCGAAGTCCGCGACGGTGACGACGTCCACGGACCTCGACGGTTTCGCAGCGCCGGCGTTCGGGGCGGTGGTGATCACGTGGCGCGCGGCTCGCCCAGCACGGGCCGTATGTGGGCCCGCATCAAGCCCCGTAGGAAGTCGCGGAACTCGTCCAGCCAGCGGGCGGGCGACGCGGCCTTCTCCCCGTCCCCTGACCGGGCATTCTCCAGGAACCGCCCAAGATCGTCCAGTGATCCGGCATGCGGCTTCAACGCGCCATGATAGTGAAACAGCGCAACCCGCGACCACGCCTGGAAGCCGGATCGGAGCAGGATGGGGCGGGTGTGGTACGGCCAAGGAATCGGGACCACGGCGGCGCCGCGCTGCCGGCACGACTCGACCGCGGTCGCCAGGGCGTGCTCGTCGCCTTCACCTCCGCCGCCCCAGTTCTCAAGGGGCGCGGTGCCCGTGAAGAGCGGCACGACGCGGCGGAGGTGGTTCCCCCACAGGGTTCCAAAGTCAAGGGCTCTCGGCGCCATGACGACGCCGCTGTTGAAATATGGCGGCATGTGGCGGCACATGTCACGCTGCTCATCGGTGAGGCGCCGGAAACCGGCCAGCCGCGTGTCTGCGCACCAGCACGTGCCCGTGGGCCCAGGGTAGGGAACCTCCACCGCCTGGTAGATCTGGCGCCAGGTCCTCTCGGTGAAGTGATTGACCGTGGCCGGTCCAACACCAATGCCGGAGCTCACCAGATCCGCCAGCGGCGCGAGATCACGCAGAATCAGGACGTCGGTGTCCATCAGGAGCATGCGATCCGTCCGGGCCGCGACCTCGAATCCTCGGAGCTTGTTGCTCGTGCGGCCCGGCGTCATGAGCAGCGGCGCGTGCACCGAAACGTGCGCGCCCGCCTTGTCGGCCAGGCGGCGCACAGAGGCCGGGGGCTCGCCGATGCACGCGAGGTGCAGCGGCCACGACCGGCTGGCGCCCCGGTGATCCAGCCACGCGGCCAGGAACAGGAGGGTGGCGAGCCTGAACCGCCCGGCCGAGGGCCCGTCGAAGTCGGGCACGGTGACCACATCTGCGGCGTAGCTCATCGCGCAGCGGAGAGGAACGCTGGGGAGTCGGGAATCGGCATCAACGCGGCTCACTTCAACCTGCATCGGGTGCAGCCCTGCTAGCCGGCCGAGGGATTCCCCTGCCGAGCCCGAATACCGCTACAGGCCCAGCGGTGGTGAGAATGGCATCATGGCGATGAGGCGTCTTCGTCCCTCCCCCCCCGGCAACCGGGAGACCGGCGTGGTTCTGCTCGTCGTGCTGATCATCTTGCTGGTGGTCTCCGGCTCATCCGCCTCCTTCATCTGGTACATGAACCAGCAGCAGGCGCGTGCAGGATCCAGGTTCCGGACGGCCGCGGCAGTCGCGGTCGCCGAGGGCGGCGTCCACCGGGCACTGGCGGTCCTCGAAACCCTGACCCCGGACGGCCGCGCCTCGGGCCGCGGCTGGCGCCCGGAAGCCTACTCGGAGATAGTCAGGGTCGGTCCCTTGGAAGGACGTTTCACCGTCTCCATCACCGACACGCCTGACGGGGCTGTTCTGATCACCAGTGCCGGGGAGGTCGGCGGGGTGACGCGCCGGCTGCGTGCCCGGGTCTATCTGGCCTCGCGCGCACTCCTCGCCGGGATCTACGGAGCCAGCATTGTGCGCCTGGAGAAGCCGCCCGCGGCCACCTTTGTGGTTCCATACGGAGCCGGGGCCAGGGATCTGCCATGGGCGCACATCGCCGCGGAGCATGGCTTATGGATGGCCACAGCCGGGGTCTCGCTCAACGACCCAGACGCCCGACCGGTCGCCGGGCCGGGCCCGGTGGACATGCCGGATGCGACAAAGGGGGCGGTGCTCCCGCCGGCGGCCGCCGGGCTTCGCCTGCTCCTGGCTGCTGCGGCGGACCTGCGGGTGGACGAGGTCTTCCAGCCTCTCGGAGCCCAGCGCCTGCGCGCTATGGGCTTCCCACACGAGATCACCATCGCGCGGACGGAGACCTTGCCCGCTCCGCCCACCGTAGATCAGGGTTTCTATCAGGCTCGGGCTTCCGCCAACACCGGCAATGCCGCCCTCAACCAGGCCGCCGGCAGGTACACGGGAGACGGCGCACTCGAACGCAAGCGGGACAGCCTGTACACCGAGGAGGAGTTCGAACGGCTGCTGCGATACCTCATGGCTGAGCAGAGGGAGCACCGGTTCGAAGGCATCATCTATGTCAGGGGACGCGTGGTCCTCCGGTCCGGCCAGCGGCTCAGGGTCGTCGAGGGCGGGCTCGTGACCGAAGGCGCGATCTACATGGAGCCCGAGGCCACGCTTGAGATAACACACTCCGCGGCCACCCGCACATTGCCGGCGATCATCGCGCTGGAGAAGGGTGAGTTGCTGTTGACACGGGGGGCGCGGTTACGCACGCATGGGCTTATATACATCACCAGGGTGCTGGAACTCACCGAGGGTTCTGAGGCCGATATCGTGGGTGCTGTCCTGAGCAGCGGCAAGGGATTCAGCTTCGTGAACTCGGACTCGCGCGCCGTGATCCGCTACGACCCAGCGGTGCTGGGCACGCCCGGACTGCGGGTGGCCGGAGACGAACCGGTGGTGGCCTGGGTGGCCGCGTGGGAGGAGGTCCCCTGATTCCTGCGCGTGCCCCTTGAGGGAACGCGATCAGCCCGTAGGTAGTTGGGCGGGCGGCCCCCAACCCAATGGGCCGCCCGCCCTGTATCCCCTTGCGGCTTGCTGAGGGCGCCTACGGAGGAGTCTGGAACGGCCCCGGCCGTCGGAACCG
>JASEHJ010000008.1 GCA_030018905.1 bacterium
CCCGCGCCCGTTACGAATCGGGAGTTTACCCGCGCGCTGGGGGCTGCGCTGGGGCGCCCGGCCGTCCTGCGCGTGCCGGCGTGCGAGTTGCGCCTGGTAGGTGGTGCGGTGGCCGATGAGATGATGCTGGCCAGCCAGAGAGCAACTCCCGCCAAACTACAGGAGCACGGATTCCAGTTCCGGTGGAGTGAACTGGAAACGGCGCTGCGCGATCTTCTCTCCGGACCGCTGACCGCCTGAACTCGCCTCCCAAAGCCGCAAGGACGAGGCGCCCCCTCGGCATGCGCCACGACGGTCTCGCCCGTGGTACACTAACCTGAAGTCCGTGTGGTCGGGGAGGGGGTGCGGAGCAGGACAATCACGGATCCCCAGATCTAGTCCACGTCCCGGCGGCCCTCGTACCTGACGATCCTCTCACCGACACACAAACCCCAGAGCTTCTTGCACAGATGGGCAGAGCGAATCCCAACCGTGGCGCGGCGCACAGGGCGGCACACCGGCTGAATGGATCCAGGGAGGTGATGAGATGCCTACGTACGTCATCTTGATGAACCTGACAGAGCAGGGCGTCAAGGATCTCAAGGGCGCCCCGGCACGGATCGAAGCAGCCTCCAAATCCCTCGAGGCGGCTGGGGGGAAGATGAAGGGGTTCTACCTAACGATGGGGCAGTACGACTACGTGGTCATCGCAGAGGGTCCCAGTGACGAAGCGGCGATGCTGCAGCTCTTTGGGCTGGGGATCGCTGGCTACGTCAGGACGACGACGCTCAAAGCGTTCACTGCTCCAGAGTTCGCGGAACTCCTGAAGAAGCTGCCCTAATCCGGCAGCCACGGTTAAGAGAGGGTAGAAGGTCTTGAGATCGAAAGCCGGCGTGCCGCCCTGTGCGGCGTTGCATACGACGGACCCCTAGCGACACCGCTCGGCCCCCTGCACTTGGAGTCTTCTTCCTGCTGGCGGGCGCCCGGACTCGTTGCCTACAACTGCCGGTACGATGTGTCCCCCGGCAGGAGCAGTGAAGGTATCGCGCCGGTGGTGGCGAATCACGGCGAAACGCGGTGGGTGGATTGTAACGCACGCGCCGCAAGGGAGGGATCGGAATGACACGCGCTCGTCTTGGCCTGCTGGCGGCGGCCCTGGCCCTGGTGCTGGCAGCAGCACCTGTCAGTTCGGGTCCGGCTGCGCCTGTTCGGGGTGGCACGCTCACCATCGGCCGGCCGGTGGATGCCGTTTCGCTGGATCCGCACTTCGAGACCACGGCACCCGGCGCCTGGATCTACCAGATGATTCTGGAGCCACTGGTCACCATGGGTCCGGACATGAAGGTCCGGGCCGCCCTGGCAACGGCGTGGCGAGTGATGTCGCCCACGCGCATCCGGTTCACGCTGCGGCGCGACGTGAAGTTCCACGACGGCACCCCATTCAACGCGGCAGCCGTTAAGTTCACCTTCGATCGGGCGTTCGATCCGCGCAGCATCTCACGGTGGGCCAGCCTGGCCGGCCCGATCAAGGGTGTCGAGGTTGTGGACGACTTCACGGCAGACCTGGTCACGACCGAGCCCTACGCCCCGCTGCTCCACAGCGCGGCGATGGTCTTCGCGGGCATAGTAAGCCCCACTGCGGTCGCGCGTCTGGGCGCCGATTTCAGCCGGCGGCCGGTGGGTACGGGTCCGTTCAAGTTCGAGGAGTGGCGCACGAATGACCGGATAACCGTGGTGCGCAACGACGACTACTGGGGTCCGAAGGCGCACCTCGACCGCATCGTCTTTCGGGTGATCCCCGAGGAGTCGGCCCGGATGATCGCGCTGCGCACCGGCGAGGTGGACATGGTACTGGTACCGGCGCCCGCGCAGCTCGCCACGTTCGCGCGCGATCCGGGTTACACGCTGGCCCAGGCCACCGGACTGCGCGTGGTCTTTATCGGGATGAACCTCACCCGGTCCCCGCTCTCCGATGTCCGCGTGCGCCGCGCACTGGTCATGGCATCCAACCGGAAGGCGATTCTGCAGAACATCCTGGAGGGTGCGGCAGGCCCGTCCGACGGCATCCTGGCTCCCGGGGTGTTTGGTTACAAGTCGCTGGGCCTCGACACGCTTTACCCCTACGACCCAGCGCGCGCCCGGGCGCTGATCCAGGAGGCAGGGTTCCGCCCCGGACCTGATGGGATCATGCAGCGGGACGGCATCCCGCTCACGCTGACCCTCATAACGGCGCGCGGCAGGTACTTCAAGGACGCCGAGATCGCCGAGGCCTACCAGGCGCAGTTGCGCGAGATCGGGGTGCGCCTCGAGATCAGCTTCCTGGAGTGGGCCACCGTGTTCACAATGGTGCGGGCTGCCGTGCTGGACGCCCACATGTTCGTGCTGGGATGGGTGACCACGACCGCCGACGCCGACTACACCCTGCTGCCCATGTTCCGATCCGACCAGGTCCCGCCGCGCGGTTGGAACACCTGGCGGTACTTCAACGCTGAGTTCGACAAACTCGTGGACCAGGCGCGCACCAGTCTCAGCCCGCGCGAGCGGGAGGAGCTCTACGGGCGCGCGCAGGAGATGATCGCGCGTGACATCATGTTCGTGCCCTTCTACGTGACGAAGGAGATCGCGCTAATGCGCTCCCACGTGAAGGACTTCGTGCCGCACCCGATAGAGTACAACCAGGGCTTTCAATACGTGTGGATTCAGAAGTAGGCTCGGTTCGCCGCGGGGCGGAGGGGTTGGGACGCCCAGCCCCTTCCGCCCTGCACCGCGCAACTGCCGCCTGATCCTGATCTGACATGACGCGATTCGTCCTCCGCCGACTGCTGGCGATGATCCCCGTGCTGCTGGGGGTCGTCCTCCTTATCATGGTGACGATAGACCTGATTCCCGGCGACCCGGCGGCCCTGATGCTCGGTCAGGGCGCCACGCCCGAGATGGTTGCGAAGCTGCGGGCCTCCCTCGACCTGGATCAGCCGCTTCCGGTCAGGTACGTTCGATACATCGCACGCCTGCTGCGCGGCGACCTGGGCCGTTCGGTCCGAGAAGGCCGCCGGGTGAACACCGAGATCGCCGATGTCTGGCCCGCGACGGTGCAGTTGGGGCTTGCCGCGATGACGCTTGCCGTCGCGATTGGCATTCCGGTCGGGATGATGTCGGCCCGCCGGCCCTACTCGCTGCTCGACAACTTGGTCCGCATCGTCTCGCTGGCGGGTCTCTCGATGCCGATCTTCTGGACCGGGATCATGCTGGTTGTGGTGTTCAGTCTCTGGCTGGGATGGCTCCCCGCAGGCGGCCGGGGCTCGTGGTATCACCTCATTTTGCCGGCCGTGACCCTGGCGACGCCCAGCATCGCGATGCTGGCGCGAATGACACGCTCGACGATGCTGGATGTCCTGCGGGAGGATTACATCCGGACCGCCCAGGCGAAGGGCGTGGCTACGCGCGGCGTGATGGTCCGCCACGCGCTGCGCAACGCGCTGATCCCGGTTGTGACCATCCTGGGCCTGCAAACCGGCCAGTTGCTTGGGGGTGCGGTGCTTACCGAGACGGTCTTCGCGTGGCCCGGCATCGGGCGCATGCTCGTGCGCGCGATCTTCGCACGCGACTACGTCCTCCTGCAGGGAGGCGTGCTCGTCCTGGCGGTCACGTTTGTGATGATCAACCTTCTGGTGGATCTCTCGTACGCATACCTAGATCCCCGGATTACCTACCAATGACGGCGGCGGTGCAGGGCACACCTCACGTCTCAGCCGGGGCGGCCATGTGGAAGCGGTTCCGCCGTAACCGGCTGGCCCTGATGGGCCTGGTCATCGTCGGGTTCCTGATGGTGTTGGCGATTCTATCCCCGATGCTTGCACCGGCCGACCCCGCCCGTCAGACCCTCGACGACAAGCGGATGGCACCGGGCATCAAGTACAAGCTGGGCGCCGATGAGTTCGGCCGAGACATAGCCAGCCGCCTGATCTACGGCAGCCGCGTCGCGCTGGTGGTGGGGCTTGTCTCGGTGCTGATAGCCTTGCTGCTGGGGACCGCGCTTGGCACCGTGGCGGGCTATCTCGGCGGCGGGGTCGACGAGGTTGTAATGCGCGCCATGGACGTGCTACTCGCGTTTCCCTACCTGCTGCTTGCGATCGCAATAGTGAGCGCGTTGGGGCCCGGCTTGGCGAACACGATCCTGGCCGTGGGCATCTGGGCCACCCCAGCCTTTGCACGAGTGGTTCGCGGTTCGGTGATATCCGTAAAGGAGCAGGAGTACGTGCAGGCTGCCCGCGCGATAGGCGCCAGCACATCCCGCATCATCGTGCGGCACGTTCTGCCCAACTGCATCTCCGTTGTGGTGGTGTACTCGGCCCTATACATGGCCAGCGCGATCCTGTTGGAAGCCGCGCTCTCCTTCCTGGGGTTGGGAATCCAGCCGCCGACTCCCTCGTGGGGGTTGATGGTAAGCACGGGTCGCGACTACCTGGTGATTGCGCCTCACATCGCCACGTTCCCGGGCCTGGCAATCGCGTTTGCGGTGCTGGGATTCAACCTCCTCGGCGACGGACTCCGCGATGCGCTGGACCCGAAGCTCAGGACATAGAGGCTAAGGGGTTCTCCTGGAGGAGTCATGAACGCGAACTTCGTCGTGGGTACTGCTTCGGCCGGTCCCGGGGAGAAGGGGTTCGGCACGCTGGGGGTCCCCGGCACCGGGGTGACCATGCCCGTGGCTGTGATCCAAGGGCGGACACCCGGGCCGTGCGTGTGCATCACCGCGGGAGTGCACGGCGCCGAGTACGTCGGCATAGAGGCGGCCATACGGACGATCGGCGGCCTGGACCCCCTCGCGCTTTCGGGGACGGTTGTTGTCGTGCCGGTGGTGAACACCCCAGCTTTTGCCGCCAGGTCCATCTACGTCTGCCCGCTGGACGGCAAGAACCTGAACCGGGTGTTTCCAGGCTCGCGAGAGGGCACACCCTCGGAGCGCATGGCCCACGCCCTCTTTGCCTCCGCGATCCGCGGCGCCGACGCGTACATTGACCTGCACGGCGGCGACCTCAACGAGGCGCTGTTGCCGTTCACCATCTACTTCGGCGGGGCAGACCCGGAGATAGTTGCGCGATCGTGCGAGATGGCCGAGGCCTTCGGCATCTCCCACATCATCGAGGGCTCGGTAGCGGGTTCCGCGTTCGAGGCCGCATCCGTGGCCGGGATACCATCCATCCTTCCAGAAGCCGGCGGGCAGGGCATTCTCGACGAGGCCATGGTGGCGATCCACCTGCGCGGGATCAGGAACGTGCTTTCCACGTTGGGTGTTATTCCTGGGGCAGTGGAGCCGGCGGCGCCGCCGGTGCACGTCAAGCGGTTTCTGTGGTTGCGCTCGGACCACGCCGGGCTTTTCTACCCCCGCGTGGCCGTGGGCGACTCGGTGGCTGAAGGAGAGGTGCTCGGCGAGATCCGCGACTGGTTCGGCCGGCGCCTCGCTCTGGTGAACAGCCCGGCGCACGGCTCGGTTCTGTTCCTGGTGACCACGCCGGCAACCAACCCGGGAGATCCGCTCCTAGCTATCGGCGCCTAACCTCTGCCCGCGCATCGCGCACGGTTGCTTCTGTCATCTCCGCTGCCAGGGACAGCGCGAACTGGACGGCGTTCAGGTCGCGCACCGCGCGTACCTCCAGCGGCCTGACCGCTTCGGGCGCAGCCGTTGCCTGCGCGCGGACCGCATCCAGCAGCGGCGTGTCGTGCTGCTCGAGCGCCGCGTCGTGGTCAAAGCGATCGCCCCGGGTGTGATCCGCGGGAATCAGCACACGCCCTAGCGCCATCAGGCAGTTGTTGAGTGCGCGCACCGCCGGCTTCCGTGGTTTTGCGCGTAGCCCACGGGCAAGCCGACCGAGTGCCTCGGTAGCCTTCACCAGACGCTGCGCCTCGGCAACCGCTGGCCGGAGATCCGCCCGCCGGCCGACCCCTTGCCTGAGTGCGCGTAGCTTCCGGAGCCAGGCGCGTGCCGTGGCCTGGTAGTCCAGCGGCAGGACCGGCTCTGTGCAGAACGCGTGGACGATGCCGAGATAGATCCTGCAGTCACGCTCAAGCGCATCCGGGTCGATCTTGTCGGGGAGGTCCTCGGTGGTGTGCCACCACCAACCCAGGCCTCCTGTGGCCCCCCCGGTGCGGATGTTGAAGTCCTGACTGGCATTGGCCGAGTCCGCGGGCTGTTCGGACAGGCTCATGAGCAGCGAGGGGATGCCCACGCCGAGGAACGACTGATCCCCGGCACGGCCGACGCGGCCTCCCTCGAACCGGCCGCCGGTCACCTCCGCTATGACACGGTCGGCCACACCGCTGGTCTCGGGCATCGCATAGGCGTGAGGATTGATGACCGCGCCGCGGCCGCCGACCGAGTCCACGTTGACGTGCGCCACGCACCGTTCGTCCAGTTCTTGCCAGTGATGGTCGGCGTACCAGGTGGACCCCGAGTAGCGGCCGTGCGAGTGTCCGGACCAGAACGCCAGGCGCACTCCCCGGTAGCGCCGCATGCGCGCCAGCACTCGGGCGACCTCGATCATGGTAGCGTTGGCCGTGCCGTTGTCCATCGCGCCGCGGTGCCAGGAATCCAGGTGTCCGGCCAGCAGCACGAACGTATCCTCGACCTCGCCGGGCAGGTCCGCCGTCAGCAGCGGGATCTTGCGCCAGCGCGTGTCCACTTTGGCGGTAATGCGCGCGCGCAGCTCTTCGGCCGCGACGGACTTACGCAGGATGTCTCCCTCGGGTTGCGCCACCGAGACCACCGGCACGCCAGGCAGTTTGCGCACCCCTTCTGGAGTGGGGCTTCCCCAGACCGGGGAGACGATCATCTCGTGGACCAGGGGATCGCGGTTGAGGAAGATCAGTCCGACGGCGCCGGCCATCTCCGCCGCGTGCACGCGGTCAGGAGTGGCCAGCCCGTCCACCACCGCTATCTTTCCTATCGGATGGGCCGCGGCCAGTTCGGCGGATCGCCCGCTGCCCGCATACACCGCCAGGGCCTCGACGCCCTCAGGCCCCGTGCCTGCCGCGAAGGAGTGCGTGACACAGGCCACGGGCCCGCCCTGGCCGCGAGCCGGGATGACCAGGAGCGAGGCCTCACCCGGCAGGCTGACAAGGGAATCGTGCAGGATCAGGCGTGTGGAGCATCCGGCTGCGCGTAGCCGACGCCGCACATAATTGAAGGATTCTATCTCCTCCGGTGTCCCCGACAGCCGGACCCACCGGGCCAGGGTCTCGACATCGGCCATCAACCTCTTGGCGCTCACCTGATCGTAAGGAGCTGCGTCCCTGCCTACGCGTGCCATCGCGCGCCTCCTCATCCCAGCATCCACCGTCCACCGTCCACGCTCAGCGTCTGTCCCGTCACGTATCCGGCTTCCTCCGAGGCGAAGAAGAGCGCGGCGTGCGCGATCTCCTCCGGCCGGCCCAGGCGCTTGATCGCCAGGGCGTTGAAGAACGCCTGCTGCCCCGCTGCGCCCAGCGCTTCCCACTGGCGCTGGGAGGATGGGTTCGAGAGCACGAACCCCGGCGCCACCGAGTTTGCGGTGATACCGAACTGTCCCAGCTCGCGGGCGATCTGCCGGGTGAATCCGATCAGACCGGCCTTGGCGCTGGCATAGGCCTGGATTCCGGTCTGGCTGTAGCTCCGGCCGGCGCCTGATGAGATGGTGACTATCCGCCCCCATCCCCGCGCCTTCATCCCTGGGACCACCTCGCGCACCAGGAGGAACGCGGCTTCTAGGTTGACGGCGACGATCGCGCGCCAGTCATCTTCGGTAACCTCTTCCACCGGTTGCGCCACCTGCCCGAGCACGCCCCCGGCAGAGTGCACCAGAATGTCTGTGCCGCCGTCTTGCGCGGTGATCTCGGCTATGAGGGCGCGCACCGCGTCCGGCCGGCTGACATCAACAACCCGGCCAACGGCAACGCTACCCGCATCGCCACCCGCATCGCGACACCGGCGCACGGTTTCCTCGAGCGGCTCCTCCAGGACGTCGCAGACCCAAACCTTGGCCCCATCCCGCACGAGCGCTTCGGCGATCGCCGCGCCTATGCCGTGCGCCGCCCCGCTTACCACCGCAACCCTACGCGCGAGTCCGCTGCTATGCATGGTTGCTCTCCGATCCGTAGGCCCGCGCGCTGACCGCTGCCAGGGCCGCGATGTTGTCCCAGGACATCTGGCGCGCGCCGGATTCGATCTCAAGGATCATCCCGCCCAGCGCCTCCACAAGCGGGATCGGCAGGCCGTGCCGGAGCGCGCGGGCGCGCAGCTCGTTCACCATTGATTCCACCTCGGTCTTGCGTTTGCGGACCGCCAGGTCGCGCCAGATGCCGCTCTTCGCCTTCAACGACTTCCGGTTGAACGCCACCAGGGCATCGAGGCTGGCCTCCACTTTGCCGTCATCACGCCGCGGGGGAAAGGCAAATGCGGGTGGGTCGAACCCGTCGAAGCCTTCCGGCCGGACGCCCTCGGCCGCGGCCACGGCTAGAACCTCGGCGGCCACGTTGGTCAGGACCGGCCGTGCGGTGGAATCGGAAAGCACATCCGCGATAGGCGCGTCCACGAGCGCTGTGGTCTTCAGGATGGCCCCGTAGGCGTGCTTGCCCCACAGATAACCCCAGATGTTGGAAGTGGCCTGTGTGTTTGGCATGAAATCAAGCAGGATCTTGACCAATCGCCCCAGGCGGTCGCTCTCGGAGCCGTCGAGTTCGCCGACGTAGAGGGCGCCCGAACCGCCGTACAGGATACGGCCCGGTTCGAGGTAGTCGGCGCCGAAGTTGACGAAGGCCCCGATCGTCCTCTCGCGTCCGACGACCGCGGCGATCCGTTCTTCATTGAAGCCGTTCTGCATAGAGACGACCGCGCCGTTTGGCGCCAGGTGGGGGGCCAGTTGCGCTGTGGCCAGGTCGGTGTGCATGGTCTTCACGGCCAGGAACACCATTCCCAGCGGGCCTCGGATCTCCAGGGGAGTGAAGGCCGGTGCCAGCACGGTAAACGTCTCGCCGCTGCCCTCGATGGTCAGTCCGCGCTCGTTGATCGCGCGCACGTGCTCTTCGACAGCGTCCACGAACGTCACCCCGTGGCCGGCACGGACCAGACAGGCGCCGATTGTACCCCCGATCGCGCCGGCCCCAACGACGGTGATGTGATCAGATGGCATAACCGCGACCTCCTTCCAGAATCGGCAGAAGATTCGCCTGCCCCGCAGGTCCTACCTGCAACTCACCTCAGGCAGCAGTTGCGGGGTGTGGGTTCCGTATCTCTTGGATCAGTACGAAGCGTTGACCCGGCTCCGGCCGGTTGCTAGACTACAAGGCGCGGGTGCCGGGGTAGCTCAGGTGGTAGAGCGGCGGCCTGAAGAGCCGCGCGTCGGCAGTTCAACTCTGTCCCCCGGCACCAGATCTCACAACCCCGCGGCCGGTTCCCCGATTGCTTTCCATCGTCAGAGGTCCTCTCTGGGCAGCAGCACGCGATTACCGAGGACATCCCACAGGCCCCGGTACGTAAGCCGAACGTACGGTAGCGAGTCGAACCCGAAGAACAGCAGGCTGTAGGCCAGGTCGTGGTGGGCATATCCACGCGCGCGCAGCAGGGTGGTGAGCGCCTCCAGATCAGCGGCCACCTCTCCCATGGTGCGCGGCGACATCAGCCCGCCCAGCGGGAGGGGCAGCTCGAAGACCACGGTTCCCCCTTCGGCCAGAACCACGCCGCCGCCCAGGTCCAGGGCACGCGACGCGGCCACGGCCATATCCGAGGGGTCGCGGCCCAGCACGTACATCCCAGCGCCGCTGGTATAGGTCGTCGCCAGGCCGCCGACGCGCTCCGCAAACCCGGACAGCAGGGCGCGGCACCGCCACCGGCCGGCGCGATCCAGCAGGACCATACGAAGCACGCCCTCGGGCAGACCCTTCCCGATCGCGACGTCGCGGCGGCGCGTGATGACGGTGTTCTCGAAGTGCATCGCCGGAACCGGCGACGGCAGCCCGTCCGGGGAGAAGAACGATGGATCGGGTCGCCAGTCCCCCGGAGTGTACGGCCGCAACCATCGGTCCCACGGCATCGCCGGGAGGTCCGCCACCAGACGGCCGTCCTGCGCCACGAGTTTCCCGGCCGCAACAACGGCCTGCGGCATGGGGCGGTCGAGGCCTTCGAGCACTACGAGATCGGCGCGGCGACCCGGCGCCAGGCCTCCCATCTCCTCGTCCAGCCCGAAGTAGGTCGCGGGGTTGACGGTTACCATCTGGTAGGCGGCCACAGGGTCTATACCCAGGCGCAGGGCCACATCCAGCAGGTGCTCCATGTATCCCTTCCCGTGGACGAAGGTGGCGTTGGGACCATCGGGCGTCAGCATGATCCGGCCCGAGAAGGCGCGGCTGCCGGTGACCATCGGCGCCAGCGCCGGCAGATCCGGGCGCAACGATCCGTGGCGTAGCATCACGTAGAGCCCTGCGCGCAGACGCGCCAGGGCCTGCTCCGCGGTGATTGCTTCGTGGTCGGACGAAAACCCCGCGGCGACCAGCACCTGCATCCGGTCGGCAGAGACGCCCGGTGCGTGTCCTTCGACGCGGCGCCCGGCGGCGACCCCGCGCGCGATTCGGCCCAGCAGTCCTGCCTCACCCGCATACACCTGCGTCCACCGGGTGATCTCACCCAGGGTTCGGACGTCATCGAGCGCCAGCAGCGCCTCCAGCCGCTCTTCGCTGAGGGTTGTGGGGTCGTGCAGGCTGTGCGCCTGGCCGTGCAGCCGGAGGAACCAGAAATACCGGAGGGGCAGCGCACCCAGCGCGGCCAGCGCCGGGAGGGTCGCCTCCGGCACGGTCAGGTTCAGCAGCATTAGGGTGTCGGCCACGATGGCCGTGGTGCCCCGGGGGAGCACCGCGCGCGCGAGTTCATCCGGGGTGTACATTGCCTGGGGATGCCCGTGCGGGTCAATGTACCCCGGCGCAACCAACCTGCCGCGCGCCTCTACCACGATCGTGGACGGTCCCACCGCGACAGGGCGCTCACCCACATAGGCGATGCGCCCGGCGGCCACTGCCACCGTGCCCGGCAGGACCTCACCCGAGTAGACGTTGAGCACGCGGCCTCCGGTGACGAGAAGGTCCGGGGGCGCCTCCCCCCGGGCGACCGCCATCAGCGCCCGGGTTTCGTCTAGAGTCCGGTAGGTACGCCTCACGGCGCACATTGTAGCATGGGAGGAGGAATGGGGACGCCAGGGCTGAAACGCATCGGTAGACGCCGCGGACACTTCGAATACGGACACCGTGCATGGAGGTGAAGAACCGTGGAGATTCGCTACTACGGGCACGCGATGTTTGGCCTGACCGCCCAGGGCACCACGATCGTCATTGACCCGTTCAACGACGACGTCGGTTATCCCAGGCCGAACGTAGAGCCGGACGCCGTTGTGACCAGTCACGAGCACTCCGACCATAGCAGCGTTGACCTGGTCCGGGGCCGTCCCAAGGTGCTCCGCGGCCTGGCCGATGAGGGTAGGACCTGGGCCGCGCTCGACGCGCGCGTCGGGCCGATGCACATAACCGGAGTGCCGACCTACCACGATACCGAGCAGGGACGCGCGCGTGGAAAGAACGCGGTCGCAGTCATTGAGGTGGAGGGTCTGCGCGTTGCGCACCTGGGTGACCTGGGCCACGTGCTGACACCGGAGCAGGCGCGCGCGATCGGCCCGGTGGACGTTCTGATGGTCCCGGTCGGCGGGCATTTCACGATCGGTCCTGCCGAGGCCGACCGGGTCATCGCGCAACTGAATCCGCGGGTGGTGATCCCGATGCACTTCAAGACCCGGGTCACCGCGTCCTGGCCGATACGTGACCTGGAGGAGTTCCTGGGCAAGCGGACGGGAGTGAAGAGGGTTGGAACATCGGTGACCATAACGGCGGGGGGACTTCCCGGGGATCAGGAGATCTGGATAATGGCCTGATCTTCCATCGGGCGGCCACCGGATGGACGCTCCCCGGCCCCTTCCCTACCTTAGTGGAGGTGTGCCCAAGTTCCCCATGACTCGGAGGCGACTGTGAGGGTCTGCGTTCCGAAGGAGATTGAGCCCGGCGAGCAGCGCGTGGCTCTCGTGCCCGCGCTTGTTTCCAAGCTGACCAAGGCAGGAATCGAGGTGCTGGTCGAGAGCGGCGCAGGGGAGGCCTCCCTGTGCTCAGACCGCGACTACCAGGAAGCCGGGGCGACCATCGTCCCTGATCCGGGTACCCTACTGGGCCAGGCCGAGGTGGTTCTCAAAGTCCAGCGCCCGTTGTTGAACGTCCAGTTGGGTTGTCACGAGGTTGACCTCATGGCGCCCGGGGCGGTGATCATCAGCTTCTTCCTGCCGTCTACCGACCCCGACCTGGTGAGCAGGCTTGTCGAGCGCAAGCTGACGTGTTTCAGCCTGGACCTGCTGCCGCGCATCAGCCGCGCCCAGCCCATGGACGCCCGGTCGGCCATGAGCACGATCGCCGGGTACAAGGCAGTGCTCCTGGCCGCAAACGCCTACAGCAGGCTGTTCCCGATGATGTCCACGGCCGCGGGAACCGTTGCTCCTGCGAAAGTTCTGATCCTGGGCGCCGGGGTGGCGGGTCTTCAGGCCATAGCCACCGCGCGGCGTCTGGGCGCGGTCGTGTCCGCGTTCGACGTGCGCCCTGCCGTGAGGCAGGAGGTCGAGAGCCTGGGCGCCCGCTTCCTGGCGCTGGACGTGACCAGCGAGGCCGACGCCAGCGGCTACGCCAAGGGGCTCGCCGAGGAAGATGAGCGCCGGCAGCGCGAGTTGATGACCAAGTTCGTCAAGGAAGCCGACATCATCATCACCACGGCCCTGGTGCCGGGGAAGAAGGCCCCGGTGCTGATCACCGGGGAGATGGTGGCGCAGATGAAGCCGGGCTCGCAGATCGTGGACCTGGCGGCGGAGCAGGGAGGGAACTGCGAACTCTCCCAGGCCGGCGTTGAGGTGACCACCGGCGGCGTGATGATCCACGGCCCGGTGAACCTGCCGGCCTCGATGCCGGTCCAGGCGAGCAATCTCTACGCCAGAACCATCACCGCCTTCCTTCTGAACATGGTGAAGGACAAAGCGCTGGACCTCGGCGCCGACGACCAGATAGTTCGAGAGAGCTGCGTTGTGCGTGACGGAGAGATCGTCGCCGCTGCGGCCGCACTGGGCCAGGCGACATCCGGAGGGTAGGCTTGAGGTATGGCTGACCTGCTGTTTGCCGTCTACATATTCGTCCTGGCGACCTTCGTGGGTTTTGAGGTCATCACGAAGGTCCCGAAGCTCCTGCACACTCCGCTCATGTCCGGGTCGAACGCGATCTCCGGGATCTCGATCATTGGCGCCCTGCTGATAGCCGGCCAGGTGGAGAGCCCGGCGCGGACGATCATCGGGTTCTTCGCCGTGATCCTGGCCACCGTCAACGTGGTGGGAGGGTTCCTGGTCACGGACCGGATGCTCCAGATGTTCAAGCGCAAGCCTGCGGGCAAAGAACCACGGGGGGCCGGGTCGTGATCGGGCTGCTCATTGAGCTTTCATACCTCGTCGCCGGTGTCTGCTTCATTGTCGGACTGAAGTGGCTCAGCTCTGCCGAGACGGCACGGACCGGTAACATCGTCGGCGCGGCCGGCATGTTCATCGCCGTCGTCTCCACCCTGTTCCACCACGGGATCCTGAAGTTCGAGTACATCCTGGCGGGCATCCTGATCGGGGCCGCGATCGGCGCGGTGAGTGCCCTCAAGGTCGCGATGACCGCGATGCCGCAGATGGTGGCCATCTTCAACGGTGTGGGCGGCGGCGCTTCGATGCTGGTGGCCTGGGCCGAGTACCTGCGCTTGGCTCCCGGTACAGCCAGGCTGGACTTCCCCATCAGCATCGCGTTCACGACGGTCGTGGGCGCGGTGACGCTTTCCGGATCACTGGTGGCGTTCGCGAAGCTGCAGGAGCTGGTCACCGGCCGGCCGGTAACCTACCGGTTCCAGCAGGCGGGGAATCTGGCGGTGGCGCTGGGCATCCTGGGCCTGTGCGCCTACCTGGTGTCGCAGGCGGCGCCGGTCGGGCCCGTGATGGGTCCCTTCTACGTTGCCATGCTGCTGTCGCTGCTGTTGGGAGTGCTGTTCATCCTGCCGGTCGGCGGCGCGGACATGCCCGTGCTGATTGCGCTTCTGAACGCGTTCTCGGGCCTGGCCGCCGCCGGCGCAGGCTTCGTCCTCCACAACCACGTTCTGATTGTCAGCGGGGCGCTGGTGGGGTCATCGGGAATCATCCTCACCCAGATCATGTGCTGGGCCATGAACCGTCGGGTGTCCAATGTCCTCTTTGGGGCCTTCGGCGCAACGGTGGGTCCAATCGGTGACGCCGCCGTCACCGGTGGCAGGACGGTGAAGCCCATCACCGCCAACGAGGCGGCGATCCTGCTGGCCTACGCCAAGTCCGTCATCATCGCGCCGGGTTACGGGCTCGCCGTCTCGCGGGCCCAGAACGAGGTGCGCAAGCTGGCCGACGTTCTGGAAAGCCGCGGTGTGGACGTCAAGTACGCCATCCACCCGGTGGCCGGCCGGATGCCGGGGCACATGAACGTGCTCCTGGCCGAGGCCGATGTTCCCTATGACAAGCTGCTGGATATGGACGATGTCAACCCGCTGCTGCCCGAGGCCGATGTGGCGCTGGTTCTTGGGGCCAACGACGTCGTCAATCCGGCCGCCCGTCACGACAAGAGCAGCCCGCTATACGGGATGCCGATTCTGGACGTGGACAAGGCCGCCCACACGATCGTCATGAAGCGCAGCATGAACCCCGGCTTCGCCGGCGTGGACAACGAGTTGTTCTACCTGGACCGGACCCGGATGTTCTTTGCCGACGGCCGGGCAGGCCTGGTCCAGATCCTGCAGGAGATCGAAACGGTCTAGCCGGGTCGGGGCCCCGTCCCCCTAGTCCCGCGCGGTTAGATACTCCAGCAGCGTCCGAACGCCGTAGCCCGATGCACCCTTGGGCTGGACGGCGGTCGTGCCTTCTTCCTTATCCAGGTATGCCACGGGCGCGATGTCCACGTGGGCCCAAGGTATGCCGCCCGCGAACTCCCGGATGAAGATGGCGCCCTTCTGCGCACCCCCCGGACGTGTGCCGGAGTTCTTGATGTCCGCCACGTCGCTGCGCATGGCCTGGCGGTATTCCTCGTAGAGCGGCAACGGGACCAGCCGCTCCCCTGCCCTGCCGGCCGCCGCCACCAGGCGATCCATCAGGGCCTGGTCCGTTCCCATCAGGGCAGCGGCGTACGGGCCCAGCGCAACGCTGGCCGCGCCGGTGAGCGTTGCCAGGTCAACGATCTCGCTCGGCGCGCCCGCGGCCAAATGCGCCACCGCGTCGGCCAGGATCAGCCTGCCCTCGGCGTCGGTGTTCGTGATCTCGACGGTAGTGCCGTTGACCCCGCGGAAAACGTCGCCGGGCCGCATCGCCCGGCTGCCGACGGCGTTCTCCACGGCGGCGATCGCGGCGGTCACACGCACCTGCGGCGCGAGCAGAGGCAGGGCGCGCATGGTTGCCAGTACGGCCGCGGCACCGGCCATGTCGCCCTTCATTGTTGCCATGCCCTCGGCGGGCTTGAGGTCGAGGCCGCCGGAATCAAACGTGACGCCCTTTCCGGCCAGTGCCACCGTGCGCTTGGGCCGCGGCGGCGCATACTCCAGCAGGATCAACCGAGGCGTGTGCGCGCTGGCCCCGCCCACCGCCATGATCAACTCCATACCCCGCTTCTTGAGTTCCGAAGGTCCCCAAACCTGGACCTTGATCTTCGTGCCCTTCGCGGCGCGGCGGGCGTGCGCGGCAAGCGCGTCCGGGGTGAGGATGTTGGTGGGCTCGTTGACTAGGTCGCGGGCGTAGTTGACCGCGTCGGCCACCACCTTTCCGCGGCGGCACCCGGCTTCCACCGCGGCGGCCTCTGCGCGGTTGGCGGCCAGCAACTCCAGGTGGACGGTGTGGCCCTTTTCCTTGCGGTACTTGGTGAACGAATAGGTTCCCATCAGCGCGCCTTGGGTTCGTGCGGCCGCGATTGCAGCCGGCTCCCAGTCCCGGTGCTGGAAGGGCGGAAAGGCCAGGCGCGTCAGGCGGCGCCCAGATGTGGCCCGGGCCACCGATGCCGCTGCCAGCCGGAGCCTATCCATGGTGAAGGCGTCGCGATCGCCCAGCCCTACCACTGCCAGGCGCCCGGCCGGCAGGCGGCCGTGGGTGTGGAGAAACACCACCTTGCCGGCCTCGGCGGTGAACTGCTCTTCGTGGAGCACGCGGGCCAGCAGGCCGCCGAGCGCGTGGTCCACCTTGGCGGCGATACCCTCGAGCCGTGCAGGCCCGCCAAACACCCCCAGGGCGAGCACATCACAGCGGTGTGCGGTAGGATCGGCAACGGTCACGCGGACGGTCACGGCTCTCCTCCTTTGTCAACTGTCAACCTAACGGCCCGGCTTGGCCCGGACGGTCGAGAGGGGTATCTCCTCCCCCGCCCCGGATGCGACGGCACGGCGGTACAGCAGTTCCATCGTCACCACGTCTTCCATGGCAATCCCTTGGGACTCGAAAAGGGTGATCTGTTCCGGCCTGCTCCTCCCAGGAGTTGCTCCGGCCACGATGCTCCCCAGCTCCGTCACCCGCTCCCAGACCACCTCCCCGGCCGCGGCAGGGGCGATGAGATCGCCGCACTCGATGCGCGCCTGTTCCAGGGAGTCCACGACAATCAATTCGCTGCGGCGGACGGCCTCTGCGTCCAGCTCCCGCCGCGCCGACGCATTGGAGCCGATGGCATTGACGTGCATGCCGGGCCGCAACCATGCTCCCTGGAGCACCGGTTCCTTTGAGGAGGTGGCGGTGACGACGATCTCCGAACCCTCGACCGCCTCCTGGGCGCTCGCGACCGCCACTACCTCGGTCCCCAGCTCCGCCGCCATCTCAGCCGCAAACGCCTCCCGCCGCTCCTCCGATCGGCCGTACACCTTTACCAGCGCTACCGGCCGTACACGCGCCAAGGCCGCTACCTGGCTGCGGGCCTGCCACCCGCTGCCGATGACGCCGAGCGTGCCCGCGCCGGCACGCGCCAGATACTTGGTGGCTACCCCGCTGGCCGCACCGGTCCGCATCTGTCCGAGGCGGTCGGCCTCAGCAATCAGCACAGGCTCACCATCCTCGAACCTGTAGAGCACGGCGATGAACCGCGATCCGCGAGGAGTAGAGGCGTAGGACTTGACGCCCATGACGCCGAGGGCGGGCGCGGAAGCGTGCATCACGTGCAGCGTGCCCGACGGTGTCACCGACCTGCTACGGGGTTGGTTGGAGCCCGTTCCCGAACCCAGGAAACGAAACCCGCCCTCGACGGCGGCGATCACGTCGTCCATGGTGAGAAGCAGGCCCACGTCGCTTTCGCGGAGCAGCAGCGCCATCGTTTCTCCCGGCGGCCTGGTTCGGCCGGAAAGCACCGTTGTTCCTGTGAGGTTCCCCAGTTGGGCGGGGCCTTCCTCCAGCGGGCGTGCACAATCCATGGGCGCGGCCGTCGTTCGTAGCGAAGGGCTTCCCAGAGCCTGGGCGAACTATGAGCGCAGGAGGTACACCATGACCGTACATTCGTTCGATACTGTTGAAGCCCACCGTGAGGAGCTTGTTGCACTTCGGCGCGACCTGCACGCCCACCCTGAGCTTGCCTTCCAGGAAGAAAGGACCGCAGGGATCGTGGAGGCCCGACTGCGGGCCGCCGGACTAGAGGTTCGAACCGGGCTGGCCCGAACCGGCGTCGTCGGAGTCCTGCGCGGGGGAAAGCCCGGGCGCACCGTCCTAATACGCGCGGACATGGATGCCCTGCCCATTCAGGAAGCGAGCGAGGCGCCTTACCGAAGCCGGATCCCGGGCTGCATGCACGCCTGCGGGCACGACGGCCATACCGCGATCGCGGTGGTCCTGGCGGAGATCCTATCAGAACGCCGGGCCGAGATGGCAGGCACGCTGGTCTTCGCCTTCCAGCCCGCAGAGGAGATCACGTCGGGCGCGCTGCCGATGATCGAGGCGGGGGTGATGGACGCCCCGCCGGTGGATGCCGTGGTGGGGCTCCATCTTTGGAACGACCTTCCCGTTGGGACCGTGGCGTTGAGTCCCGGCCCGGTCTTCGGCTCGGTGAACGAGATCATGATCTCCATCGAGGGTCAGGGCGGGCACGGCGCCATTCCCCACCGGGCGGTTGACCCGATTGTGGCCGCCGCCCACGCGGTTACTGCCCTCCAGACCATTGTCAGCCGCGAGACGGCCCCACTCGATGCTGCCGTTGTGACCATCGGGACGATCCACGCCGGCACGGCGTTCAACATCATACCCGATCGCGTGGAGATGCGCGGGACAGTCAGGGCGTTCACCGAGGAGATACGCGAGCGCACGCTGCGCCGCGTCGAGGAGATCGTGGTCGGAGTGGCAGGGGCGGTTCGCTGCGGGGCAAAGGTGACCAACCGGTTCGGGTGCCCACCGGTGGTCAACGACGCGGCGGTAACGGCCGTCGTGCGGGACGTGGCCGTAGCGGTCGTCGCCGGCGAGCGGGTGGTGGACCTGAAACCAACGACCGGCAGCGACGACATGGCCTACTTCCTCCAGCGCGCCCCAGGATGCTACTTTGCGGTCGGGTCCCACAACCGCGATCGCGGTCTTGACGCCGCGCACCATAATCCCCGGTTCGATTTCGACGAGGAGGCGCTGGTCATCGGCGCGAAGGTCCTGGGTGGTGCGGCATTGAGGCTGCTCGAGTAGGCCGGGCCGCCGCCCAGAGGACCCCGCCGGACTCCGTCGAATGAGTTGGCCCATGGACCAAGCAGTCGCTTATGCCCGTGAGCAGGACGGTCGGTTTCTCTCTGAGCTGATCGAGTTCCTCCGGATTCCCAGCGTGAGCACCTCGCCCGAACGGGGCGCGGACGTGGCCCGCGCCGCGGCGTGGATCGCCGGGCACCTGGAAAGGCTCGGGTTTCGCAGCCGCGTCGAGCCCACCGACCGCCACCCTATCGTGCGGGCCGACTGGCTGGGTGCGCCGGGCCGGCCGACGGTGCTGTGCTACGGCCACTTCGACGTGCAACCGCCTGATCCGTTGAGCCTCTGGAACTCCCCGCCGTTTGAGCCCACGGTTGAGCAGGGTTCGCTTTACGCGCGCGGCGCGTCCGACGACAAGGGGCAGTTGTTCACGCACGTCAAGGCGGTGGAGGCGATTCTGCGCACGGCGGGCTCGCTGCCGGTCAACGTGAAGTTCTTGCTGGAGGGCGAGGAGGAGATCGGCAGCCCATCCCTGGCCACCTACATCCCGCGGCACCGCAGAGCCCTGGCCGCCGACGCCGTCCTGGTTAGCGACGGCGCGCTGTTCGCGCCCGGGTTGCCCACGCTCACCACCGGGCTGCGCGGGTTGCTCTACACCGAGATCGAGGTTAGCGGAGCCCGATCAGACCTACACTCAGGCCAGTACGGCGGCGCGGCGCCCAACGCCGTCGGAGCGCTGACGCAGATCCTGGCCGTGCTCAAGGACCGGCGGGGCCGCATCCGGATTCCCGGATACTATGGACGGGTCCGGCCGCCGGACGACGCCGAACGATCTGCCTGGGCACGGCTCCCCTTCGACGAGGCCGCGTTCTGCAACGAGATCGGAACGACCGTGGCCCCGGGCGAAGAGGCCCACCCCGTCCTGGAGCGTTTGTGGGTCCGCCCGACGCTTGACGTGCACGGTATCGCCGGCGGGTTCGCCGGCGTCGGCATGAAGACCGTTATTCCGTGCAGCGCGACGGCCAAGGTGAGCATGCGGCTGGTGCCGGACCAGAATCCGGAGCGGATCTTCAAGCAACTGGAGAGGTTTGTGCGCCGGCAGGCGCCGCCCGGGGTGCGCGTGGACGTGCGTCATCTCGCGTCAAGGCCGCCCGTTGTGGTGTCTCCCGACGCACCGCCGGTGCGCGCGGCGGCACGCTCACTTGAGGCGGTCTTTGGCGTGCCCCCGGTCTATGTGCGGAGCGGCGGCAGCATTCCGGCGGTTTCTGCCTTCGACCGGGTCTTGAAGGCTTCCGCGGTATTGATGGGCTTCGGACTGCCCGACGACAACCTGCACGCGCCGAACGAGAAGTTCGCCCTGGTCAACTTCAGGCAAGGGATTGAAGCAACGATTCGCTTCTTCCACGAGTTCGGAGGGTAGTGGAGGAGCATCCATGGAGCAACCCATGACTGCGAACAGCGCGAGCACACAGAACTTCCCGCTGCGATACCGCTGGTTATCCGGCGTGGTCGGCACTGTCGGCCTGGCGCTCGTGGTAGCAGCGCTGCTACGCCTTCCCAATCTTCCGTGGGAGGTGTGGCTGCTCTTCGGCACCGTGTCACTGCTCTCAGGGGTGATTGTCTTCCCGCTGCCGATGAGCGTCACGTATCACCCGGTGGGTGGCATCTCGCTTGCCGTGCTGTTCCTGTTCGGTTGGGAGGCAGCGGTAGTAATGAGCCTGCTGGGGCTGCTGATCTTCTGGATTCACGGGAGGCGGCCGGTCTGGCGTGCCGCCTACGATCTCGGGAACGTCGGCTGCAGCCTGCTCCTGGCGGCCTCGGTTGCCCCGCTGGGAGCGGGGGGGTTGACCGAGGGAATGCTGGCCTGGTTCATTCTCGCCGGCGGGATTCACGCCCTGGCCAACACGGTGCTCACCGTCTCCGGGCGGATGGCGCAACACGGCGGCACATTGCCCATAACCCCTAGATTCACCCTCCGCATCATGGCACTGTCAGCCAGCATGGCGCTGGCAGGCATAATCATTGTCCTCCTGTTCGATTCGTTCGGCGAGGCCGGCGCGCTGTTGGGGTTCGCGTCGTGGCTGCTGGCGAGCGTCGCGCTCAAGGGTAACTACGAAGCCCGCGCGGCCGGAGAGCGCTACGCGGACACGAACCGCCGGCTCGAGGAGGCCCTGGTGGCCGTCGAACGCCTGTCCATCACCGATCCGCTCACCGGGCTGTACAACCGGCGGCACTTCCGGGTCCGCCTGGAAGAAGAGTTCAGGCGAGAAGCCCGCGATGCCACGCCGTTTAGTCTGCTGCTGCTCGACCTGGGCGGGTTCAAGGCCATCAACGACGCATACGGCCACCTGGCGGGCGACGTGGTGCTCCAACAGTTCGCCCGGCTGCTGGACGGCGCGGTGCGCCCCGGTGATCTGGTCTTCCGGTACGGCGGGGACGAGTTCGCCATTATTATGCCCCGGACCGATCGCCGAAGCGCCGAGGCCGCCGTGGCTCGCCTGGAGGCGCTTATGGCCCAAACCCCCTTCCTGGTTGGTACCAACCGCCTGTTCCTCGATCTGGACGTGGGCATCGCCGTGGCTCCAGAGGACGGTACAGACGCGGATGCGCTTGTCCACTGCGCGGATACCGCCATGTACGGCGCCCGCGGGCGACGGCGCGGGTGAATCACGCTGGCGTGCTCTTTCAGGTGGGGCACTGGCTGGAGGGCCTGAGCGCATTCGAGCAGGCGCTGGGGGTCGTGGCCCTAACGCTTGTCCCGTGGATCGAGTTGCGCGGGTCCATCCCGCTTGGGATCGCGCTAGGAATGCATCCCCTGGCGGTCATGGCGATTGCGGTTGCGGCCAACTGCGCCATCATCGTCCCCGGGTACTACGCGCTCGAGCTGTTCTATGAACGATGGTTCTCTCGCTTTGCTCCGGTCCGACGGGCAGTTGTGCGGGTGCGGGCAAGGGGTGCCGGGCTCGTCGAGCGTTACGAGCTCCTGGGCCTGGCGCTGTTTGTCGCGGTGCCGCTCCCGGGCACCGGAGCCTATTCGGGGACTTTGCTGGCGTGGCTGCTGGGAGTGAACAGGCCGCGCGCGTGGGTTGCGATCGCGGTGGGCGTGACGCTGGCCGGGGCGGTTGTCACACTGGCGGCATCCGGAATACTTGCCGCGCTACGGCGATTGCCTTAGAATGAGGATTCAGGGTGCCGATGAACGAACGCAGGAAGCACCCGCTCCACACTGAACGGACGGGATACCTACGTATTACGAAGGAGGGATCAGATCGCGTGCGAAGAGTCCTGGCCCTGATAGCTGCCATTGCCCTGACCGGCGCGCTCGTAATCTCCGCGGCCGCGGCGCCGGCGGTGACGCCGACGCGCGGTGGAACGCTCATCGTTGGATCTGGGGTGGACGCGGTGACACTCGACGCGCCCATGATTACCGATTCCCCGAGCGCGACCGTGTCGGAGCACATGGTCGAGTCCCTCTATAGGCTGACCCCCGAGGGCAAGATCATCCCGATGCTGGCCCTTGGGCACACCGTATCGCCCGACGGCCGGACATGGACGGTCCGGCTGCGCACCGGCGTTCGGTTCCACGACGGGACCCCGTTTGACGCCGAGGCGGCCAAGTTCAACCTGGATCGCATGCTCGATCCGGCCACCCGCGCGCCGTTCCGGTTTCTGATCAGCCGCGTGACGAGCGTCACGGTGGTTGACTCCTCGACGATCCGTCTGGTCACCGATGCCCCGTTCGCGCCGTTGCTGGCGCACTTCACCCACAGCTCGGTCGGCATGCAGAGCCCGACCGCCGTCCGGCGGCTGGGCGTGGACTATGCCCGGCAGCCCGTGGGGACCGGCGCCTTCAAGTTCAAGGAATGGGTGCGCGGCGATCGGGTGGTGATGACCCGCAACGACGACTTCTGGGGGGAGAAGGCGTTTCTGGACGAGGTGCAGTTCCGCGTGATCCCCGATGACGGCGCGCGTGTGGCGGCCCTGGAAGCGGGCTCGATTCACGTGGCCGTGCGCGTGCCTCCGCGCGAGATCGAGCGGTTGAAGGGCGCCCGGGACTTCACCGTCTCGATCGACGATAGCCTGCGCACGATCTACGTAGGTTTCAACGTGACGCGGCCGCCGTTCAACGATGTGCGCCTGCGCCGGGCGCTGAACCACGCGGTGAACAAGCGGGCGATCGTGAACAGTGCCCTGAATGGAACGGCCCGCGTTTCCGATGCGCCGATTGTCCCGGCGGTCGAGGGCTACTCCAAGATCATGACCTACGAATGGGACCTGGAGCGGGCCGAGGCGCTACTGCGTGAGGCCGGCTACAGCAGGGCCCGCCCACTGCGTGCCGTGTTCCACCACCCGTCCGGGCGGTACATACGCGACGCCGAGATTGCCGCTAGCATCCAGGGACTCGTGCGCCGCGCGGGCATCGAACTCGAACTGAGGACGATGGAATGGGGGGCCTACCTGGCCCTCACCAACCGGCCGCAACCCGAGAACGACGTCCAGATGTACATGCTCGGGTGGGGCACCGTGACCGGCGACGCCGACTACGGCCTCTATGCCCTGTTCCACTCGTCGAATTGGGTGCCGACGGGCTCCAACCGGAGCTTCTACAAGAACGATCGCGTTGACGCGCTGCTCGATCGTGGCCGGACTACAGTCGATCAGGCGGAGCGCAACAAGATCTATGCTGAGGCGATGCGGGTCATCATGGACGATGCGCCCTGGCTCTTCCTGCACAGTGAGTCGCAGGTGACCGGCATCAGGCACACCGCGCAGGGGGTGGTCGTCCATCCCGCGGAGCGCATAGAGCTGTTCAAGGCGTGGCTGCGGCGGTAGCGACGAGACTCGACACGCGTAGTAGGAAGGACGAGGGGGGAGGGAGGTTTGTGCCCTCCCCTTCTCACGGCTGCTGAACATGTGGGCGTACATCGTCAAACGACTCCTGCTGTCCATTCCGGTCATCTTCGGCGTGGCGTTCATGGTGTTCGCCATGGTGCGGATTGTCCCCGGCGATCCCGCGCGGATTATAGCCGGGGAGGCGGCGACGCAGGAGATCGTCGAGGGGATCCGCAAGGACATGGGTCTGGACCGGCCGCTGCTGAGGCAGTTCGCCACGTTCATCGGGAACGTGATGCGCGGCGATTTCGGACGCTCGGTGCGGTCCAAGGCGCCGGTGGCCGGCGAGGTCGCCGCGCGTTTGCCCAACACCATCAGGCTGGCAACGGCCGGTCTCTTCGTCGCGGTTGTCGTCGGGGTTTCCGCGGGTATCATTTCGGCCATCCGCCCCTACTCGTGGATGGACACGGTGGTCATGCTCGTGGCGCTGGCCGGGCTCTCGATGCCGGTGTTCTGGTCCGGCCTGATGCTGATCCTGATCTTCGCGGTCTGGCTCGGATGGCTACCCGCCGTGGGGACCGGTGGCATGGCGCACCTTGTGCTGCCGGCGGTTACGCTGGGTATGTCAACCGCGGCCATCATCGCCCGCATGTCGCGCTCCAGCATGCTGGAGGTGCTGCGGTCCGACTACATCCGCACGGCGCGCGCTAAAGGCCTGGCGGAGGCCGCCGTCGTCAACCGCCACGCGTTCCGCAACGCCTTGATCCCGGTTATCACCGTGGTTGGTCTGCAGATGGGCACGCTGCTCTCCGGGGCGGTCCTGACGGAGACGGTGTTCGCGTGGCCGGGTATCGGCCGGCTGTTGGTAGAAGGCATCTTGGCCCGCGACTATCCCATCGTACAGGCCTCGGTGCTGGTGGTCGCGATGGCGTTCGTGATGGTGAACCTCATGGTTGACGTGCTATACGCGGTCGTGGACCCGCGGATCCACTATGACTGAGGCTGCTAAGACCTCCCTGCGGCCAACGCGCTCACGCGCTCGGATGGTGTGGACGCAGTTCCGTCGCAACCGGGCCGGCCTGGTGGGTCTGGTGCTCCTGTCCGCGTTCCTGAGCGCGGGCCTCTTCGCGCCGGTGCTGGCGCCGTACGACCCTTACGAGATCGAGCTCGAATCCGGCCTGAAGAGGCCGGGCCCAGGGCACTTGCTGGGACAGGACGAACTGGGGCGCGACATGCTCAGCCGCGTCATCTACGGCGCTCGCCTCTCGCTCGTGATCGGCGTCATCGCCGTCACCATCGGGGTGGGGATCGGCGTTCCGGTCGGCGCCATCTCCGGCTACTTCGGCGGGTTGCCGGATCTTCTGGTGCAGCGCCTGATTGACGTCATGCTGGCGTTTCCGGGCATCCTTCTGGCGATCGTGCTCGTTGCGATCCTGGGGGTGGGACTCGTCCAGGTCATGGTGGCGGTGGGGATCGTGTCAATCCCCGTCTATGCGCGATTGGTGCGCGGGCAGGTCCTCTCGCTGCGCGGGCAGGAGTTCGTGGACGCGGCGCGGGCGGTGGGGGCGACCAGCGGGAGGATCATATTGCGCCACGTCCTGCCCAACACGCTGGCCGTGATCATCGTTCAATCCACCTTGCAGATCGCCTCGGCGATTCTCGCCGCGGCCGCCCTGGGATTCCTCGGGCTCGGCGCCCAGCCGCCGGCCGCGGAGTGGGGCTCGATGCTGAGCAACGCCCGGCAGTACATACGCCTGGCGCCACACAGCGTGATGTTTCCCGGGCTGGCGATCATGCTGACCGTGCTCGGGTTCAACCTGCTCGGCGATGCAATTCGGGACGCGCTCGATCCGCGGATGCGGATCTAGCCTGAGATCGAAGCGGGGGGAGGTGGGAGATGGATCCGATCGGACACCACTACATCGTTGAGGCTTCGGGATGCAATCCCGACATTATTGGCAAGGTTGAGACGGTTGAGCAGATTCTGGTGCGTGCCGCCGAGGTGGCCCAGGTCACCGTTTGGTCAATCTCCTTCCACCGGTTCAACCCGAACGGCGTTTCCGGCGTTGTCGTCATCTCGGAGTCGCACCTCTCCGTCCACACGTGGCCGGAGTACGGATACGTAGCCCTCGACATCTTCACCTGCGGCAACGACGCGAAGCCCGAGGCAGCCGTAGAGTACGCGCTCAAGGAGTTCAAGGCACGGACGATGCACATCACCGAGGTAACCCGGGGGCTGGAGGAGGGCGACCGCCAGTACTTCCACAGCATCGTCACCTGGGAGGAGACGCTGCCCACAAAGGACGACAAGAGACGGTCGAAGGTTGCAAAGCACCCAAAGCGGCCGTCGCGCCCGGCGTTTCGAGCCCGCTAGCACGACGCGCCCGGGGCGGCGCTCCGATGGGGGACTGCAGTGGCACTGCTTTCGGTCATCCTGCCCATAGTGTTGCTCATCGCGGCCGGGTACCTGCTCGCCCGCCTCATCCCGATCGAGATTCAGTCGCTCTCCCGCTTGACCATATACCTGCTCACGCCCAGCCTCGTGTTCACCGCGCTGGTGCGCACCGACGTGTCGGCCGCAGCCGCCGCGAGGCTGATAGGGCTCATCGTTGTGCAGTTCGCCGTGCTGCTCGTCGTCGCGCTGGTCGCCGGACGGCTGCTGCGACTGGCACCGGTTAAGCGCAGCGGGTTGGCGGTGGCAACGGTTCTCTACAACGCGGGTAACTATGGGCTTCCGGTGAGCCTGTTCGCATTTGGCGAGGAAGGAGTTCGTCTGGCCACGCTCATCTTCGTGGTCTCGGCGATCCTCATGCACTCCGTGGGGGTGTTCCTGGCCTCGGCCGGCAGGAACAAGCCCGTCCACGCAGTCTTCGACATGTTCCGCCTGCCGCTAATCTATGCCGCGGTTGCGGGCGTGGTCTTTGCGTACAAGGGGTGGACGGTGCCGGTCGCGCTGTGGCGCCCGATTGAGCTCATGGCCCAGGGCGCGATTCCCGTGCTGCTCATCACCCTTGGGGTACAGCTTTCCCAGGCACGGCCTTCGGCTGTGAATGCGCCTTTGGGCATCTCCGCCGTCCTGCGACTCGTCGTCTCTCCTCTGCTGACGATCGCCCTCGCGCCCTGGTTCGGCATCGCCGGACTCGCCCGCGACGTCGCAGTGCTGTCCACGGCTATGCCGACCGCGATCAACGCGTTCCTGATCGCCGCGCAGTTTGACGCTGCCCCGGATTTTGTGGCCAGCGCGGTTTTCCTGACCACGGTTGCGAGTTTCGTTTCGATCTCGATCGTATTGGCGCTCCTACTGTGAGGCTGGGGCGGCCGCGCGCGCCGTTGTGGTCCCGCCTGGGCGCACTGACTTTCGCCCACTTCACCAACGATCTCTACGCCGCTTTCCTGGCGCCCCTGCTGCCGCTTGTGGTTGCCAAGTTCGGCCTTACGCTGGCGCTCGCCGGGCTCCTCGGCAGCGCGTTCAACCTCTCGTCCGCGTTCTCCCAACCGTTTTTCGGGATGGTGGCCGACCGCGTTCGGCGGCCCGTATTCATCGTCATGGGCGCGCTCGTCACGGTATCCATGATGGGGTTGCTCGGGCTCGCGCCCTCCTACCACGCGATGCTCGTGGTGCTCTTCCTCGCGGGCCTGGGCACCGCGGCGTTTCACCCCCAGTCGTTCGCGGCCGCCGGGGCCGTGAGCGGGGACCGCCGGGGAGCCGGGCTTTCGCTCTTCATTGCCGGCGGTGAGCTGGGATACTCGCTGGGCCCGGTCTACGTGGCCGCGATCGTGGGTGCGATCGGTCTTGCTGGAACCGCGGTGGCCGCGCTTCCAGGTGTGGTGGCCTGCCTGCTGCTCTGGAGGCCTGTCGGCTCCTGGAGGTCTGTTCTGGAAACGCCCACACGGGTGGGCCTGCGCTCCGAAGTCCGGCGGCACGGGAGAGCCCTGGCACTGATCTGGCTCGTGGTAGTGATCAGGAGTGTGGTCACGCTGGGGCACGTCCTGTTCATCCCGCTCCTGCTGCGCGATCGCGGAGAGACGCTGATGATGGGAGGGACCGCGGTCCTTCTCTTTGGGGGGATCGGTTCGATCGGCGGACTGATAGGCGGGGCGCTCTCCGACCGGATCGGGCGGCGCGCTGTGATGGCGATCTCGCTGATTGCAACCGCGCCTCTGCTTGTGCTCTTCGGCAGCATCGAGAGCGCCTGGGGCCTGGTACCGCTGGCTCTGGGTGGCTTCACGCTCTTCCTGGCGGCCCCGGTCAGCATAGTGATGGCGCAGGAGATGTTTCCCTCACGGACGAGCCTGGTGAGCAGCCTGGTGACCGGGATGGCGTGGGGAACCGCAGGCCTTTCCATGACGCTGATTGGCGCAATTGCCGACAAGATCGGGCTGGCCCAGACCCTCTCGGCAAGCGTCGGCCTCTTCCTGATCGCGCTGGCTGCAATCTGGGCGCTGTCGGCGCAGCCCCCGCGCGCAAAGACTACGCCGGTCTGATCCCGCTCACCTTTCGCTGACCGGTGTGACCACGCAGGTTGTCGTCCGCGTGACGCCGGTTGTCTCCTGGAACCGGGAGACGATCAGCCTGCCCAGCGTGTCCATGCTCTCGGTTTCCACGAACGCGATGATGTCGGTCGGCCCGGTAACGGCGTGGGCCATCTTGACCCCTGGCGTCCGCAGAATGTGCGCCAGCGCGTCAGAAAGCTTGCCGGGCAGGATGCGTATGAGCACATACGCCTGAACCATCGCTTCTCCCTCCTCCGTTCGATCTCAGGGCCGCAGCGTCACCAACAGATCCACGAGCAGGTTGCGCGCCAGATAGAGCAACAGGATGGCGACAATCGGTGACAGGTCGAGGCCTCCGGCTGCCGGTATCACCCTCCGGATCGGATCCAGGATGGGCGAGGTGAGATCGTGGACCACCTTGACCGCGGGATGGCGGAGGGTCGGAAACCACGAGAGTGCCACGCGCACGAAGATGAGCGTGGTGATGATCTTGTAGGCGAGGTCGAGGAAGTAGATCAGCTCCAGCATCCGTTTCTCCCGTGGCAGTCCTCTGGCGGTGCGCGGAGCCCGCTAATAATTGTACCAAGCCGGTCTCAGGCAGGCAACGAACCCCTGGCGCCCGCGGGTTGCGGAACCCGGCATCCCGCACGATCTGTCGCGGGGGGATGGTCCGGCCGACCGTCGAAGATGGTCGCGAGAACGCCAAGACCTTTGGATAGCGAGGACCGGACCATGGCAGTCAAGCTCTATCACGCCGACGCGTACGCGCGCGAGTTCACCTCTGTGGTGACCGGCGTGCGCCGTATTGAAGGCAGTGTCACCGCGGTCGCGCTGGCGGAGACCGCGTTCTACCCGGCATCCGGCGGCCAGCCCGCGGACCAGGGTCACCTCGATGCCATGGAGGTAACGGACGTACTGGAAGAGGACGGTGAGATCTGGCACGCCGTTCGGCCGTCTGCGCAGGGGCAGGTTGAAGGCCTCTCCGTTGTCGGATCTCTCAACTGGGAGCGGCGCTTCGACCACATGCAGCAGCACACCGGCCAGCACATCCTCTCAGCGGCCTTTCTGCAGGCGCTGGGGGCGGAGACGCTGTCCGTGCACATCGGTACCACCTGCACACTGGACCTGGATCTTCCCCTCCTCGACGATGAAGCCATTGCCCGCGTGGAGGACCTAGCCAACACGATCGTCACCGAGAACCGTGTGGTGGCCGCGCGCGAAGTTGAGATCGAAGAGGCGGTCGCGATGGGGCTGCGCCGTCCGCCCAGACAGGCCGGGCGGATACGGGTGGTGGAGGTGGCGGGTTTCGACCGCTCGGCCTGCGGCGGCACGCACGTCCGCGCCACCGGCGAGGTCGGTGCCATCGCGCTCCTGCGCCACGAGCGGCACAAGGGTGGCGTACGGGTGGGCTTCCAGTGCGGGTGGCGCGCGCTGCGGCACTACAGGTGGGCGCGGAGGTTGATCACCTCGGTTGCCACCGAGCTCACCGTGGGCGAGCCCGACCTGGCCGGTGCGATCGGGCGTCTCTCGATTCGCGCGCGGGAGGTGGAGCGGGAGCTGGAGACCGCCCGCCTGGAACTGCTGGGGTACGAGGCCCGGGCGCTCATCGCACGAGCGACCTCCGCGGGCACACCCGCCTGTGGCCAGGGGCATTTGGTCGTCGCCGCGGCCTATGACGGTCGTGCCATCGAGGACCTGCGCGCACTGGCCCGCACCCTCACGGCGCAGGCGGACTGTGTTGCGATCCTGGCCACCGATCCGGGCCGGCGCGTGCTGGTGGCGCGCAGCCCGGCGGTGGCCGTGGATGCGGCCGCGGTGCTGCGGGAGACCGTTGCGGCGTTCGGCGGCCGGGGCGGCGGCAAGTCCGAGGCAGCAGAAGGCACGGCGCCCGAGGCGCCCTCGACCGCGGCCCTGGTGGACGCCGCGCGCCTGGCCCTGCTGCGCCAGGCAGCCTCGGGCGAGGGAGCCGGAGGCACGGCGCCGCCACGCCCACCCGCGGCCCCACACGAAGGTGGTGCTGTGGCATAATACCCGTATGAGCGAGGTAGGCTTGATTCTGGCCTTTTCGGCCGGCGTGCTGGGTTTCTTGAGTCCATGCATCGTGCCGTTGATTCCGGGCTACCTCTCGTTCGTCTCAGGACTCTCCCTGGCCGAGATGAGCGTAGAGGAGCGGCGCCGGCACCTGGGCCGGATACTGGCTTCCACGGGCCTGTTCGTCCTGGGCTTCGCCACGATCTTCACCGCGATGGGTGCCTCGGCCTCGGCTCTGGGGGCCCTGGTGATCGAGAACCGCCTGCTGCTGACGCGCCTGGGAGGCGCGTTGGTGATCTTCCTGGGGCTGGGCGTGCTGGGGATAATTAGGGTGCCCGGGCTCTCGCGTGAGCGCCGTTTCCAGGTGCGACGCCGTCCCCTTGGGCTGATCGGGGCGTTTCCCGTCGGCATGGCGTTCGGCTTCGCCTGGACACCGTGCGTGGGTCCTGTGCTCACCGCGGTGTTGACGATGGCAGCGACAACCCAGACGGCGTCCAGCGGCGCGCTGCTGCTGTTTGCCTACTCGCTCGGCCTCGGCCTGCCGTTCCTCGTTGCGGCCGCGCTGATGACGGCCGCGTTCGATGCCGTGGGATGGCTGCGCCAGCACGCCCGCTCGGTTTCGACGGTCAGCGGGATCTTTCTCGTCGTGATGGGCGGCGCCATGGTGACCGACCTGCTGTTCGCATTCAATACCTGGATGATCCGGCTGGTGCCGTTTCGGCCCGTCATCTGAGATCCAGCAGACTGGGAGAACTCGAAATGAGACCACTCGCAACCCGGGGGGCGCGACTGCACCTTCCCGTAGCCATCCTGCTTCTGTCCCTGGTCGTGGTGCCCCTGGCGGCGGCGCCTCCCGTGCACGCCGCCGACGCAGGCCTGGCGCTGGAGGCGCTGGGGCTGCTCCGCGAGCGGTACGTGGATCCCGTGGACTCCGTTGTGCTGCTGAACGGGGCGATCGGGGGGCTGCGCTCGGCGCTTTCGGCGGCGGGCATCCAAACCGACCTCCCCGACATCCCTTCCGGCACCCCGAACGGGCAGGCCGATGCCGCGTTCCGCACCCGGTTTGGCGCCGCGGTCGCCGCATCCGGCGGCCGCGTCTCAGGCGCCTCGCTGGCCTATGCCGCGATCCGTGCCATGACCGCGGTGCTTCGCGACTCTCACACCGGCTTCCTAACCCCCGAACAGATCCGCGAGCGGCAGGCCTATCAGCGCCAGCAGGCAGCGTTCTCGGGCGTTGGCGTGGTGCTGATGCCGCGCGAGGGGCGCTTCTACGTGCGCGACGTCATCCCCGGCAGTCCGGCAGAGGCCGCAGGCGTGCAGCCGCTGGACCGCGTCGTGAGGATTGACGCGATCCCCACCGCCGGGCTCCAGGTGGAACAGGTGGCCGGGACGATTCGCGGTCCGGCAGGGACCTCGGTGATGCTCACTCTTGCTCGCCCCGGCCGGGTGGACAACATAACGCTCACCGTGACGCGGGCTCCGATTCAGGTCCCCGCGATCTTCCAGGCCCGGGTCCTCGAGGGCGGAATCGGCTACCTTCAGCTCTACCAGTTCGCCACTCGCACCGGGGCGGAGTTCCGCCAGGCGCTGGAGCGGATGCTCGCCGGCGGGATGCGGGCCCTCGTGCTCGACCTCCGGTCCAACAGCGGCGGCTACCTGCACGAGCTGACCGCTGTTGCAAACGCCATGCTGCTTCCGGGCCAGCCCATCTACCAGGAGGTCTCCCGTAGGGGAGGTACGCGGACGGTGCGGACTTCCGCGGCTCCTATCCTGCCCTCGCACGTGCCGGTGGTCGTGCTCGTGGATGAGGGCAGCGCCTCGGCGGCCGAGCTGCTCGCCGCGGCGCTGCAGGAGCACGGCCGCGCGACGCTAATGGGCGCTAAGACCAGCGGCGCGGTCGAGGCCAGCGTGTTTCTAGACCTCTCGGACGGCTCGGCGCTCAGCGTGACCGTGCTTCGGCTTTCCACTGGGATGGGACGGCGCCTGGAAGGGGTTGGGCTCTCGCCTGGCGTCCCGGTGGTGCTGCTGGTTGCCGATCTCGACCAGGGCCGCGACACCCAGCTCCAGCGCGGGGTGCTGGTGGCCCGGCAGCGCCTGGGCCTGGCGCACAAGGCCGCCCCGGTTGCCGCGGGCCGATAGGGGGGATTCGAGATGCTGCCTTCCGACCGCCTGCGCGACAAGCTGATCGTGATGAACGGCAGGGGCACCCAGGTCTACCGGACCCTGGCCGGCGCCTACCGATTCGACCGGTTCGAGCTTCACCTGGACGCCATACACCCTGATCCCTCATCACCGTCCTGTTGGGCCCGCGTGCGCATGGACCAGGCCGAGGCCCAGGTCCCGCCTGCGCTATGGGAAAGCCCATCCGGCCGGTTGGCGGCGGAGGCCTTCCTGTCGCGCGCGGTGCACGAGGCCATAGGACACCATGTCCGCACCCGGTGGCAGGGGAAGGCAGCGCCCGTGGTGATCCATGCGGGCGGGGGGGAGATCCTGAGGCGCTCGTGCTGCACGGTCGGCGAGGAGTTCGTGGAGATCCGCCTTACGATTGGGCTCCCTGCCGAGGGACGCAAAGTGCTGGCCAAGATGGCACAAACGCTGCTCTTCGATGAGCTGCCCGCAGCGGTTCAGGCCGGCCTGGTGTGGGCGAACCTCGCCGCCGATGCCGGATTGCGCCACCGCGACGCGCTGGAAGACTACCTGGCCCTGCGGGAGGCCCTGGACGCGCTTGGGCTGGTAGCGTTCGTCGCCGACGGCTCGGTGTTGCCGAGGGAGGATGGACCGGGTGACCGACCGCTGCGTGGAGGTCGGGCCGTTGCCCTGCATGCTCCGGACGAACTGGCCGCTACGGTCACCCTGCCTCACCGTGGTGCGGTGCGCGGGCTGGGCATTCGCCGCGGCGTCACGGTGATCGCCGGAGGGACTTTCTCCGGGAAGTCCACCCTGCTGGCCGCGCTATCTGCCGGCGTGTATCCGCACGTCCCCGGGGATGGTCGCGAGCTTGTGGCCACGGTTCCGGACGCGGTGTGGATCCTCACCGAGCCCCTCAGGCGCGTCGAGCATGTGGACGTCAGCGCTTTTCTCCGGGGACTACCGCACCGTCCGGACGCGACCACGGTTTCGTTCGAACACGTGACAGGGACGGTCTCCATGGCCGTGGGAGTCGCGGAGGCCGTCGAGATCGGGTCCCGCATGCTGCTGTTCGATGAGGATGAGAGCACGGTTGCGTTCCTGGTACGGGATGCGGCGATGCAGCAGTTGGTCCCGGCGGAGCGCGACCCCGCGATCCCGCTTGTGGACCGCCTCCGGGCGCTGTGGGAAGTCCGTGGCGTCTCGTCGGTGATCGCCACCGGAAGTCTTGGGGAGTACCTCGACGTGGCGGATGAGGTAATCGTCATGGAAGGGTTTCAACCCCACGCGGCGACCGACCGTGCGCGCAGCATCGCTGCGGGATTCACCGGGCGTCGCACGTACATCAGCGGGGAGTTTGGCATGCCGATGCCGCGCTGTCCGCTGCCGCGGGGGTTTGGCGGGCTGCGGGGGCGCGGCCACCGAACCGAGCCGCGCGGCCATGCTGAGATCGGCATCGGGCGCGAAGCGATCAGCACAGCAGCGCTCCGGCAGCTTGTGGGCGCGGGTCAGGCAAGTGCGGCCGGCGATGCGATCCTCTACGCACTGGCGAAGGGCTACGTGGACGGAAACGCATCTGTGGCCGAGATCCTCGACCGCGTATTCGCGGATATCGAGGCGCACGGGCTGGGCGTGCTGGCAACTGAGGGGAGTCATGCCGGTGGCTACGCGCTGCCCAGGCGGCACGAGGTGGCGGCGGTGCTGAACCGGATGCGGGCCCTCCAGGTGCGAACGCGGCGGGTGATCCAAGAGGCGCCTCCCCCCGTTGCTTCCGAGGCAGATGAGGCAGATAAGGTTGAGCCGCCAGCAGGAGATCCGCCCCCGGCGGCGAATGAAACAGTTTAACCAGCCCGATGACCGGGACGAGTACGCGCCAGGCGGGCGCGCAGAGAGCTGCTAAGGTGGAAGGCAGCCGCCGCGCGGCGCGGAATGGACCCGTGAGGTGTGCGGTGAACGCGCGGGAGGCGCCGCAAGCGCAACCGCGTCACTAGTCGCACCGGTTGATTCGCCGTTAGCGGATCAGAGCGCTGCGGGTTCGCGCACAGCGATCCCCCGGAACTTGGGTGGTACCACGGAGCCGGCCTCCGTCCCTCGACGGAGGCCGGCATTATTCTTCCCGTCGCGGCCTGGGGCCGGCGAGGGAAAACAACGAGGGGGTGTAGAGATGGATTCCACCAAGATCTTGCTCGGCGAGGACGACGTGCCGAAGGCCTGGTACAACATCGCCGCGGACCTACCGGTGCCGCCGGCGGCGGTGCTCCACCCGGGGACCAGGCAGCCGATCGGCCCGGCAGATCTAGCGCCGTTGTTCCCGATGGAACTCATCATGCAGGAGGTCAGCACCGAGCGGGATATCGAGATCCCCAAACCGGTGCGCGACGTCTACCGCATGTGGCGGCCGACGCCTCTGTATCGGGCGCGGCGGCTGGAGGCGGCGCTCGACACGCCGGCCCGCATCTACTACAAGTACGAGGGCACCAGTCCGGCCGGTAGCCACAAGCCCAACACCGCGGTGGCGCAGGCCTTCTACAACAAGCAGGAGGGTGTGCGGCGGCTGGCCACCGAGACCGGCGCCGGCCAGTGGGGCAGCGCGCTGGCGCTGGCGTGTCGCATGTTCGGCCTCGACTGCACGGTGTACATGGTGCGCGTCTCCTACGACCAGAAGCCCTACCGCAAGCTGATGATGCAGACCTGGGGCGCGGATGTGCTCTCCAGCCCCACCGACCGCACCCATGCCGGCAGGGCGATCCTCGAGAAGACGCCGGATTCGCCCGGCAGCCTGGGCATCGCCATCAGCGAGGCGGTGGAAGACGCCGCGACCCATGACG
>JASEHJ010000090.1 GCA_030018905.1 bacterium
CGAGTGGAAAACCAGGGACGGCCGGACCCTCAAAGAAATCCAAGAGATGGAAGCCTCGGCGCCATGAGCCCCGTCGAGCCCACCAGCGTGGAACCCGCCCTGAAATGGCTCGACGGAGCAGTTGTTGCAATAGGCGCAACAACTGCCGCCGACGGGAAGGACCTCCTGATCCGGCTGGTGCTTAACCTGCTGGACGAGGACAGCCGGTGACGATGGGTTGGCCGATTCCGGCCGATTCCGGCTCATTCCTGGCCAATCCTTGAACTGCTGGGGATCTGAGGCCCTTGCCGTCGCTCGCAGCCCTGAGTAATATTACTCAGGACGCTGAGTAATCCGCGGAGGCGGCATGTTCACACGACCGCATGGTGCAGTGCTTGCGCGGCGTCTCCGGGAACCGCGTCGGTTCCTGCAGGTCGTCGCCGGTCCGCGGCAGGTGGGCAAGACCACGCTCGTACGGCAGGTGCTCGACGCGTCCGGGTTCGCGGTGACCTACGCGTCCGCCGACGAACCCACCCTGCGCGGACGCGAGTGGATTGAGCAGCAGTGGGATGCGGCCCGGCTCGCGGCCCGCGACGGCGGCAGGCGGGGTGCGGTCCTCGCTCTGGACGAGATCCAGAAGATCCCCGCGTGGTCCGAGACGGTCAAGCGCCTGTGGGACGAAGACACGGCGAGGCGCCTCCCGCTCAAGGTGGTGGTCCTCGGCTCGGCGCCGCTGCTCATTCAACGCGGGCTCAGCGAGAGCCTCGCCGGGCGCTTCGAAGTAGTGCACCTTCCGCACTGGTCGTTTCCCGAGATGCGCGAGGCGTTCGGCCTGTCCCTCGATCAGTTCCTCTATTACGGCGGGTATCCGGGCGGGGCGCCACTCGCCACCGAACCGAGACGCTGGGCCCGCTACATCAAGGACGCGCTCATCGAGACGACCCTCTCACGCGATGTGCTGCTGCTCACGCGCGTGGACAAACCGGCGCTCCTGCGGCGCCTGTTTGAGCTTGCATGTGGCTACTCCGGACAGGTGCTTTCCTATCAGAAGATGCTGGGCCAGCTCCAGGATGCCGGCAACACCACCACGCTGGCGCACTACCTCGAACTCCTCGCGGGGGCCGGGATGGTGACGGGCCTGCAGAAGTTCGCGGGCGATCAGGCGCGGCAGCGCGGCTCGAGTCCCAAGCTGCAGGTGCTGAACACGGCGCTGATGACCGCCCAGGCAGGCGTCACGCCGGCGGAAGCACGGGCCGATCACGAGTTCTGGGGGCGGCTGACGGAATCGGCCGTCGGCGCGCATCTGGCCAACGCGGCAGTTACTGGTGCCTGCCAGCTGCACTTCTGGCGCGATCGCAACCGGGAAGTCGATTTCGTGGTGAGGTCGGGCCGCAGCCTTACCGCTATCGAGGTGAAGAGCGCGCGGCGCCGCGACACGTTGCGGGGTATGGATGCCTTCTCCGCCGCGTTTCGCCCAAATCGGAAGCTGCTCGTGGGCGGCGACGGCATCACGATCGAGGACTTCCTCGCCAAACCCGTGGAACACTGGGTGCGAGGATGACCACCTTTACCGAATCCATCGTGGAAGATGCCGCCCTCGCCTGGCTCAGAAGCCTCGGCTGGGCGGTCAAGCACGGCCCCGACATCGCCCTCGACATGCCCTCGGCCGAGCGCCGAGACTATGGCGAGGTGGTGCTGGCACAACGCCTGCGCGACGCGCTGGCCCGGCTCAACCCCACGCTTCCCCCCGATGCGCTTGAAGATGCCTCCCGCAAGCTGACCCGGCCTGAGGGCGCGGACCTGATCGCGCGAAATCGGGCTCTGCAGCGACTGCTTGTGGATGGCGTGACGGTTGAGTATCGGTCGGGCAAGGGCGACATCCGGGGCGCGCAGGCGCGGGTGATCGACTTCGATGACCCCGCGAACAACGACTGGCTGGCGGTCAACCAGTTCAGCGTCACCGAGAACAAGCACACCCGGCGCCCAGACGTAGTGCTCTTCGTCAACGGCCTGCCGCTGACCGTGCTGGAGCTTAAGAATGCGGCCGACGAGGACGCGACGATCTGGTCCGCCTTCCAGCAGCTCCAGACCTACAAGACCGAGATTCCGTCGCTGTTTGCACCGAACGCTGTGCTCGTCGTCTCCGACGGTATCGAAGCCCGGGTCGGCACGCTCACCGCCGGCCGCGAGTGGTTCAAGCCCTGGCGGACCATCGGCGGCGAAGGGTTGGCCGACCCCGGCATGCCCGAAATGCAGGTGGTGATCGAGGGCATTTTCGCCCCACGACGCATCCTCGACCTCGTGCGCGACTTCATCGTCTTCGAGGATGAGGGCGGCGGGCGCCTGGCCAAGAAGATAGCCGGCTACCATCAGTTCCACGCCGTGCAGGTGGCGGTGGGCGAGACGCTCCGCGCTGCGCACCTGTGGGCCGTGGCCCAGCGCGCTGCGGAGGCGCCGACGTACTACGGCGCCAGTGGCAGGGTTGGGGGTAGGCCGGGCGACCGGCGCGTGGGTGTGGTGTGGCACACGCAGGGCTCGGGTAAGAGCCTGACCATGGCGTTCTACGCTGGCCGGATTATCCGGGAGCCGGCCATGGAGAACCCCACCGTCGTCGTGCTCACGGACCGCAACGACCTCGACGACCAGCTCTTCGGTACCTTCTCACGCTGCCGGGACCTTCTGCGCCAGCCGCCATTGCAGGCCGAGAGCCGCGCGCACCTGCGCGAACTTCTGTCAGTCGCCGCGGGCGGTGTGGTCTTCACCACCATCCACAAGTTCTTCCCCGAGGAGAAGGGCGACCGCCACCCGACGCTCTCCGAGCGCTGCAACATCGTGGTTATCGCCGACGAGGCGCACCGCAGCCAGTACGACTTCATCGACGGTTTCGCGCGGCACATGCGCGACGCCCTGCCGCGCGCCTCGTTCATCGGCTTCACCGGCACGCCGATCGAGCTGCAGGACGCCAACACCCGCGCGGTCTTCGGCGACTACATCAGCGTCTACGACATCCAGCGTGCCGTCGAGGATGGCGCCACGGTGCCCATCTACTACGAGAGCCGCCTGGCCAAGTTAGACCTCGACGAGCGCGAGCGGCCGAAGATCGACCCGGAGTTTGAGGAGGCCACCGAGGGCGAGGAGGTCGAGCGCAAGGAGCGCCTCAAGACCAAGTGGGCCCAACTCGAAGCCGTCGTCGGCGCCGAGAAGCGGCTGCGGCTTGTCGCCCGGGACATCATCGCCCACTTCGAGCGGCGGCTGGACGCCATGGACGGCAAGGCCATGGTCGTCTGCATGAGCCGCCGCATCTGCGTGGATCTCTATCGCGAAATCACCCGGCTTCGCCCAGACTGGCACCATGACGATGACGACAGGGGCCAGATCAAGGTAGTCATGACCGGGTCCGCAACCGACGGGCCCGACTGGCAGCCCCACATCCGCGACAAGCGCCGCCGGGAGTTCCTCGCCAACCGCTTCCGTGACGCCCATGATTCCTTCAAGATCGTGCTTGTCCGCGACATGTGGCTCACGGGCTTCGACTGTCCCAGCCTCCACACCATGTACCTCGACAAGCCCATGCGGGCGCACGGGCTCATGCAGGCCATCGCCCGCGTCAACCGCGTCTTCCGCGACAAACCGGGCGGGCTGGTGGTGGACTACCTGGGGCTGGCCCACGAACTAAGAGCGGCCCTGGCCACCTACACCGAGAGCGGCGGGGCGGGCCGGACGGCGATCTCGCAGGATGAAGCGGTCGCCGTCATGCTGGAGAAGCACGAGGTCTGCTGCGGCCTGTTCCACGGCTTCGACTGGTCGCGTTGGACGACCGGCACCCCCCAGGAGCGCTTGAGCCTCCTGCCAGCCGCCCAGCAGCACATCCTCGTCCTAGAGGACGGGGGGAACCGACTGCTCGCGGCCGTGCGGGATCTCTCGCAGGCCTTCGCTCTGGCTGTTCCGCACGAGGAGGCGCTCCGCATCCGCGACGACGTCGCCTTCTTCCAGGCAGTGCGCGTGGCCCTGGCCAAGCGCGCGCCGGGCGAGGCGAAGCCCGAGGAGGAGCTCGACTACGCCATCCGTCAGATCGTCTCCCGCGCCGTCGTTCCAGAAGGCGTGGTGGACCTTTTCGCCGCCGCGGGGCTCAAGAAGCCGGACATCTCGGTCCTGTCTGAGGAGTTCCTGGCCGAGGTGCGCGGTATGCCGCAGCGCAACCTGGCCGTGGAGCTGCTGCGCAAGCTGCTCTCGGGCGAGATCCGCACGCGCCGGGGCAAGAACGTGGTGCAGGCCAAGTCCTTCAGCGAGATGCTCGAACAGGCAATCCGCCGCTACCAGAACCGCGCGGTCGAGGCCACGCAGGTCATCGAGGAACTGATCGCCCTGGCCAAGGCGATGCGCGAGGCCGACCGGCGCGGCGAGGACCTGGGCCTCACGGTGGATGAGCTGGCCTTCTACGACGCGCTGGAGACCAACGACAGCGCGGTGAAGGTGTTGGGTGAGCCCACGCTGCGGACGATCGCTCAGGAACTGGTGCGGACGGTGCGCGCAAACGTGACCGTGGACTGGACGGTGCGGGAGAACGTCCGGGCGCAGTTGCGGGTGCTGGTGAAGCGGATCCTCCGGAAGTACGGGTATCCGCCGGACAAGCAGGAGAAGGCGACGCTGACGGTGCTGGAGCAGGCGGAGGTGCTGTCGGAGCTCTGGGCGGCGGCCTGATCCGGCCTGTGGCCGAGTAGTGCCATCCGCGGGTCAGATTCCACTATCACTGATTGCCCGTGTTCTGCTCCTCAAGCGCTGCGAGAGCGGCCTCCCTCAAGATCTGCGTCAAGCGGCGCGCCAATCGTATGCTTGCTTCCGCGTCGGCGTGCGGCACTGCCTCGATGTCACCGTAGACCGCACGGTGCCGCTCACGGCGCAACAGGTCAGCCTGTCGCAGGAGGGCGGCATGCTCTGGGAGGGCCAGACGGGCGAATCGGATGGCCGTCCGATGATGCCCGTTCACGCGGGGACGGTAGCCCCACGCGGCCATGAGCGCTACACACCCGTTGTGGATGGCCTGGTGGGCAATCGTCAGTGTCCAGGTCGGATCATCCTGGCGAAGTTTCTCCGCCGTGCGGAGGTCTTGGTCCATGCGCCCCAGCAATGCTTCCACGTCGGGCCGCACGGCGCCGATGCGCTCGATGGACGCTTCTATCTCAGCGAAGCGACTGCTCATCGCCAACCAGGAAGATCTTGGGTGACTGCAGGAGTCTGTTGACGAACCCTTCCCCGGCCGCCGCCCGAGCCAGCCACTCCTCCACCGTCATGGTGACCAGGTTGATCTCGCGCCGCAGAGTGCGTTCGGCCTCCTCCAGGGCTGCCGCCAGTTTCTCGCGATCGGGCTCGCCAATGACCAGCAAGTCGAGATCGGAGGAAGGGCGTTCGCCGCCCCCGGCCACGGACCCATAGATGAACGCGGATGTGATCCCGGGCTGCTGCGATACCGCGACGCGCAGGACGTCACCGAGGCCCGCGGTCTTGTAGACCATTTGCTTCAGCTCGGGAGCCACGGGGTGGTGCTCGTTGAGACGGTACAGTCTCTCGCGCCCGTGCCGCCGGGCCACGAGAACGCCGACGTCCTCCAGTCGGCGGAGCGCATGACGGACTGATCCCTCAGAAAGCCCAGTGAGCCTCATGAGTTGTTGGGCGTAGTACTCCTCTCCGGGATGCGTTGTGAAGATTGCGAGCAGGCGGGCGCGGCCGCGGGATCCCAGCAGGACCTCCAGCACACGGCCCCTGTCGCCCTCGGTCTGAGGAGCAGCGCGGTCCGAGTGTGCGCGTTCCCGTTTCATCTTGGCGGAAATCCTCTATGAAGTAGCGTCTCACTACAGCATACCTAGGCGTGGCCTCCGTGACAACCGGCTTACGCAGAGGTCGCCAGACGGCTAATCCTGGAGGATATCCGCTAGCCCTTAGCGGACTTTGGATCAGGCTTCATTGGGTGCGAGGACGCAGAGAGACTCAGCGCCCCGTATCCTGCCTGGCCTTCCGCCACCGCCAGGCGGAGATCGGGCGTCGCGTCGGCGGCGCCGATAGCTTCCACGAGGAGCTGTGCGTCCGCGCGCGGGAGTTCGAGCGCAGAGGTCTGCAGGACTGTGCCCCACTTCTCGTCCTTGCGCGCCAGGAAGCCGAGCCGCGGGATGAACGGCTTGAAGTCGATCGGCGTCGCGGGGTCGACGATCACCTCGAAGTCGATCCGGTACGGATACTCGCGGTCGGCCTAGGTGGCTTCCGACGACTGGTAGACCGCCGTGGTGGCGACCGCCACCGCGCCGAGCTTGTGTACACCCTTGATGTAGAAGAGCAGGAGGTCGCCGGGCTGCATCCGGCTGATGCGCCCGTAGTTCTCGTCGCCCCAGCGCCGGCGCCCCAGGCACTTGAAGTAGTTGTCCTGTGAGGTCACCAGCAGCCACTTCCGGCCCGTGCCTGCGGCGAAGTGCTTCAGCACTGTCCGCCGGACGAGTTCGCGGGCGCGGCGGAACTCTGGCGAGTGGCGCACCTGTCGCCACAGGTGTTCGCGGGCGCTTTGATTGACGCGGTAGGCGTCGGCGATCTCCCTCGTCAGGGGCAGCACGCCCGGTGACTGCCAGAGGCGATGAAAGAACCCGTCCAGGTCCCGGGCCAGCGGCTCCCGGAGGCTGCCGGTGAGGGCTACGTTGAGCTCGACGTTCCTGGTCAGGGCGGGACCGGTGAGGTTCGAGGAGCCGACGACGGCGATGAAGTCCGAGCCGGCGGTGCCCAGGTAGAGCTTGGGGTGGAAGACGCCTTCCGCGGCGTCCTCCGGGGCGTAATAGAGCCTGCACTCCCGGTCCGGTGGGATGTGCAGGGATTCCAACGCCTCGACCTGGGTCAGCCCGAAGTCGGTCCCCGCGATCACCTGCAACCGGCGGAGGGGTCGCTGCAGCAGGTGCAGTTCGTCCACGCCGCTCTGACGGACAAAGGCGGACGCGATCCTGACGCTGTCTGAGCCGCTCAGCAGCGTCTCGAGCGCGGACCGGGTGGCCCCGGCGGTGGGTAGAACCTGAAGGTTCACCGGCATCGTTGGTTGCCTGCCCGCCGGAGACATTCGGCCTGGAGGGATCCATTTCCCCCACGCCGCAGGCTGCAGATGACCACCCGGCGTCCGGCTTAGGGACTAGAGGGTAACCACTTGCCTTGACCGTCCGGCATACGGTCGGTACCCTGTAGTCGCAGTCGCTTGCACACGTCTGGATCCAGGACGCCACTCCGCATGCAGCGTTCCGACAAGGTCACCGTTGAGGCCGCCGGCGACGTGCTTGCCGGCCGAAGCGGTCGGCGGGGGCTGGCCCGGCTCCTGCCGTTTCTCGGCCCCGCGTTCGTCGCCTCGGTCGCCTACGTGGATCCCGGCAACTTTGCCACCAACATCCAGGCGGGCGCGAAGTTCGGTTTCCTGCTGCTCTGGGTCGTGCTGGCCAGCAACCTGATGGCCATGCTGGTGCAGGTGCTTGCGGCGAAGCTAGGCATCGCCACCGGCCGCAACTTGGCCGAGCTGTGCCGGGAGCAGTTCCCGCGGCCGCTTGTCTGGATCATGTGGGCCCTGATGGAGGTCGTGGCCATGGCCACCGACCTGGCCGAGTTCGTCGGCGCCGCGGTGGGGTTCTACCTGCTGTTCGGCCTGCCGCTGTTCGCGGCGGGCCTGCTGACCGGCGCGGTCACGTTCATCATCCTGGCGCTGGAGCGCCGGGGATTCCGCCCCCTGGAGGTTGTGATAACCGCGTTCGTCGGCATAATCGCCGTCTGCTACCTGATCGTGCTGGGGCTCGAGCGGCCCGCGCTGTCCGTGGTGCTGGGCGGTCTGTTGCATCCGCGCTTCGCAGGCCCCGAGAGCGTGCTGCTCGCGACCGGCATCCTGGGTGCCACCGTAATGCCGCACGTCGTGTTCCTGCACTCGTCGCTGACGCAGCACCGCATCGTGGCCCGGACCGCCCATCAGGCACGACGGCTGTTCCGGTTTGAGGTCGCGGACGTCGTCATTGCCATGGGTATCGCCGGGTTGGTCAACGCCGCGATGCTGATCATGGCGGCCACCACCTTCTTCGCACACGGGCTGACCAATGTGGGGACCCTCGAGGAGGCCCACCGCACGCTCATCCCGCTGCTCGGCGGGTTGAGCAGCACTGTCTTTGCGATCTCGCTGCTTGCATCGGGCCTCTCGTCGTCCGTGGTGGGCACGATGTCGGGTCAGGTGATCATGCAGGGCTTCCTGCACCGCCGCATCCCGGTGTGGGTCCGGCGGCTGGTGACGATGTTGCCCGCCCTCGTCGTGCTTGCGCTGGGGCTGGACCCCACGCGCAGCCTTGTCATCAGCCAGGTAGTGCTCAGCTTCGGGTTGCCGTTTGCCCTCATCCCGCTGGTCCTCTTCACGCGGCGGCGGGACCTGATGGGCCCTCTGACGAACCATGCAATCACGACGGCGGCCGCGGTTCTCGTTACAGCGCTCATCGTCGCTCTCAACCTCTTCCTAATCTACCAGGTGTTCGCAGGAGGATGATGCGGCTGTGTTCGATCACCTGTTGATACCACTCGACGGCTCGCGGCTCGCCGAGAGCGTGCTTCCTGCCGCAGGGGCGATCGCGCGCCGGTTCGGGTCGGCCGTCACCCTGCTGCACGTGGTCGAGCGGACACCGCCCGACGAAGTGCACGGCGAGCCGCATCTGACAACCGTTGCGGAGGCAGAGGCCTACCTGGCAGAGGTGGCGGTCCGGGAGTTCCCGTCAGGGGCCGCAACCACGCACGTGCATGCCCCCGACGAGACCGACGTTTCCGAGAGCATCGCCCGCCACGCCGACGAGTTGCGCTCTACGCTGATCGTGCTGTGCACCCACGGTCAGGGCGGAGCCCGGGAGCTGATCTTCGGCAGCGTCGCTCAGCAGGTTCTCAGCCACGGCAGCGTTCCGGTCCTGCTGGTCCGCCCCAGTCCAGGGGCCCAGGCCTTCACCTGCAGCCGGGTTCTGGTTCCCCTGGACGGCAGCGTGCCGTCCGAGGCCGCCCTGCCCGCGGCCGAGGCGCTGGCCCGCGCATTCGGCGGCCGCCTCCACCTGTTGACCGTGGTGCCTACCGTGGCCACGGTCTCCTCTGACCGTGCGCCCGCTGCGCTGTTCCTTCCAATCGCGACCGCGGTTGCCCTCGATCTCGAGGAGGAGGAGACGCGGCTCTACCTCGATGGGCTGGCCGCTCGACTGCGGCAGGGCGCCCTGACCGCGGAGGCGGAGGTAGGGCGCGGTGATCCGGCCTGGGAAGTCACCGCCGCCGCCGATCGGTTGGACGCGGACCTCATGGTGATGGCCACCCACGGCCGGTCCGGGATGAGCGCGGTGTGGGCAGGCAGCGTCGCGATCCGCATCATGGCTAGGTGCCGCAGGCCGATGCTGCTGGTGAGGGCGCCGGGAGCGCCGGACAACCTTTGAGGCAGATGCGTCCGGCCGGCAGGCGCCGGCAGGCGCCCGGAGGTGTGGCGGGGAGTTGGCGGAGGAGGTGGGATTCGAACCCACGAGGCAGTTTCCCGCCCAACGGTTTTCGAGACCGTCCGGGTACCGGGCTCCCGAACTCCTCCAAAACCTAATGTTATCAGGCCGGCGGTAGGGTGAACAAGGGCACGAATCGCGCCGCCTGAATTGTTACCGAAGGGCCTATCGTCGCGCCACGGAAACTGTTACCGAAATCGAGCCCTTCCCGTGGAGGCATGCCATGAGCCCAACGTCCAAGGGAGAATACCTCCAGGCTATCCGCCAGCGCTATACCCGGGCATCCAAGACGGCCAAAGGCCAGATCCTTCAGGAAACCTGTGCCACCACCGGCTATCACCGCAAGTCCGCCATCCGCGTCCTGAACCAGCCGCCCCAGGCTCCGCCCCGCCGGCGGCGTCAGCAGGCTCTCACGTATGGCGCCCGGACCACCGAGGTCCTGGCGGCTATCTGGGAGGCCGCCGGCTATCCCTGGTCGGCCCGGCTCAAGGCCCTGCTGCCCCTGTGGCTGCCCTGGGCCCGGCCGCGGTTGGGGCTCACCCCCCAGGTGGAAGGGCAGCTCCTTGCGATCAGCCCCAGCACCATCGACCGCCGGCTCCGGGCGAAGAAGACCCACCTTCGGCGGCGCATCTACGGCCGC
>JASEHJ010000091.1 GCA_030018905.1 bacterium
ACGTGCGGCTTCGTCCGCTCAAACTTCTGCTTGGCCATCGTCGGTGGCTCCTCTCAAAGGCCCGGTCGCCAACCATGCGACCGGTTGCTGATGGAGCCCACGACCGGATTCGAACCGGTGACCTTGTCCTTACCAAGGACACGCTCTGCCGCCTGAGCTACGTGGGCTCGTCCTCGCGTATTATAGCAAAGGGGATGTGACCGTCAACGCGCGCAGGACACACGGTCCGGCCGTCGAATCCTAATCTTGGAGGGCTTCCGATGGACCCAATCTTCTGGCTACTGACCGGTCTGATCATCTACTTCCTGTTCTTTCGACCCGCGGGATAGCGCCCGCCGAGCCGGGAAGGAGCACGCCGGCTGAATCCTGGCGCGTGCTGACCTGGTGGGCGGGGAGGGAGTTGAACCCCCATGGGCGCTCAGCCCGGAGGAGTTTAAGTCCTCTGCGTCTGCCGTTCCGCCACCCGCCCAACCTGAGAAGACCCAACCCTGAAGGCGGTGGATCCTGCGTGCGCCTTGAAGTGGAGGCGGCGGCCGGATTCGAACCGGCGTATGGGGGTTTTGCAGACCCCTGCCTTGCCTCTTGGCTACGCCGCCTCAGTTGGCAGAAACGAAACGAGTCCTCTTGGAGCGGGAGATGGGATTTGAACCCACGACCTTCTCCTTGGCAAGGAGACGCTCTACCCCTGAGCTACTCCCGCTCGCCGTCCAACGCACCCCGATTATAGCCACGCCCGGCAGCTAAGTCCAGAACCGGCGGCGCTCGCGCAGCAGCACGAGCAGGAAGAACGGCGCGCCCAGCGCTGCGGTCAGGATGCCGACCGGCAACTCCGTTGCCGTCACCGCGGACCGGGCGGCCACGTCGGCCAGGACGAGGAGCACCGCGCCTCCCAGGGCGGAGGCGGGTACAAGCCGCCGGTGGTCGGGACCCACCATCAGACGCATCAGGTGCGGCACGGTCAGGCCTACGAATCCGATAAGTCCGGCAGCGGCCACCGCGGCAGCGGCCATCATCGCCCCGGCGGCGACGAGCAGCCGCCTGGTTCGGGGCACGTCCACGCCCATGGCGCGGGCCGCCTCGTCGCCCAGCAGCAGGGCGTTGAGATCTCGCCCGTACAACCAGGCGATCCCAAGCCCCACGGCGACCGGGGGAGCCGCCATCGCCAGGTGCGGCCAGCCCCGGCCCGAGAACCCGCCCATCAGCCAGAACACGACGCGCTGCAGGCTTTCTCCGCCGGCCAGTTGGAGCCATGAAATGACCGCCGCCAAGAACGCGCTCACCGCTATGCCTGCCAGCAGCAGATCTTCCACCGGCGCGTCGTTTCCGCGCCGCGCCAGCGAGTACACCAGCGTTGTCGCGCCCACAGCGCCAGCGAACGCCAGCAGGGGTGTGGCCGCGATGCCGAGGACACTCCCGGCCAGGCCCGTCGTCAGCGCCAGCGTGGCGCCAAAGGCCGCCCCGGCCGAAACGCCGATGATGTAGGGGTCGGCCAGCGGATTGCGCAGGAGCCCCTGGAAGACCGTGCCGGCTCCTGCCAGCGCGGCGCCGACGGTCACCGCCAGCAGCGCGCGGGGAAGCCGCAGGTCCAGCACAATGGAGGCAGTGGCGTCCGTCCAGGTGGCCGCGAGCGGCACGCCCAGGCGCTCGAGCAGCACGGCTACGACGGTCCGCAGCGGGATGCGGGCGGGGCCGGTGGCAATCGCCAGGCACACCGCCGCAACCAGCAGGAGACCCAGTGCCGCTTCCAGAGCCGGACGCGTCCTCGGCAGGGATCTGGGAAGATGCGGCCGTACCGTCATTGCGGCCACGCGGGCTGGTCGGCCGCGGACAGGGAGCGCCCGGTCAGCGCCAGGAAGACCGCCTCGAGTGTCGTCGCGCCGCCGCTGGTCCGCTCGTCCGCCGGAAGGCGGGCTTTGAGCGCGTCGGGCCGGTCGAGCGCAACCAGGCACCCCCGGTCCAGAATGGCAACGGTTCCGCAGAGGCGGTCGGCTTCGTCCAGGTTGTGGGTCGCGATCAGTACCGTGCGCCCACCGTCGCGGGCCAGCGCCGCCAGAAGCGTTCGGACCTCTGCTGCCGCCTGCGGGTCCAGGCCCGCGGTCGGCTCATCCAGAATCAGCAACGCGGGGTCGTGCACCAACGCGCGCGCCAGCGCCAGGCGCTGGCGCATACCGCTGCTGTACCGCTCCACCAGGTCGTCCGCGCGCTCAGTCAACGCCACCATTCGGAGCAGTTCGTCCGCGCGGCCTGCCGCGACCCGGGGCGGCAGGTCGTGCAGAGCCCCGGCGTAGAGCAGGTTCTCGCGCCCGCTCAGACGCCAGTAGACCGACCGCTCGCCTCCCAACACAGCACCGATCCGGCGGCGTACCGCCTCGGGATCGCGCCTGGTATCGCTTCCCATTACCGCGACGCGGCCGCGGGAGGGCAGAAGCAGGGTGCTTACCAGGCGAAGCAGTGTGGTTTTCCCTGCACCGTTAGGGCCGAGCAGACCGAAGATGCCGCCGGCAGCCACCGTGAGGTTGATGCCGTCCAGCGCCACGATATCGCGCCCGGCCTCCCTGCCTCGGGAGGGGAAGCGGCGCGTCACCCGTTCCATAACCACCGCGGGCATCAAGGGCATCCCAAAATCCTCACCGCGCGCGGCCGGCCCCCTGCGTAAGCGGCAGGTGCGGGAGCGCGCCTTCGGCTTCGAGCAAGCGCCGCTTGAGGCCGACGCCTCCGGTCAGCGAGTACCCACCCAGGCCGCCGTCGCTGCGCACCACGCGGTGGCATGGGATGAGCAACGGTACCGGGTTGCGGGCACAGGCGGTGCCCACGGCCCGTGCCGCACCGGGCTGCCCCACGGCGCGCGCGATCTCGCCGTAGGTCCGGACCTCTCCGGCAGGAATCCGACGCAGAGCCGCCAGAACCTCCTTCTCGAACGGCCCGGCACGGTCAAGATCCACCGGCCCCCCGAACGCCCTGCGGAGCCGCACCGCCCCCCCGACCGCCTGAGTCAGCCATCGGGGCCGGGCAGCACGTCGCACCGATGTACCGAGGTAGCGGGCGGCGTCGCGCTCAAACGCCTCGGGCGAGGCAGCGATCCTGGCGAAGGCAGGGCCCAAGGGCCCAAACGCCACGTAGAACGTGCCGAAGGGCAGCACGAACGCGGAATACGCGTATCCACTTGACGGCGTGCGCGCACCGGTCGCCCGGGCGCACAGGCCTGACAAATCGCTTCCGACCAGGCCCATCAGCGAAGCCACGGGCCGGCCGTGGCGCGTGATGATCACCGGCTCCCCTGCCTGCGCCGTGCGCAGCACCTCGTTTGTGCGGTTCTTCAGTTCGGCCGTGGAAACGAGCTTCATCCGCCACCTCCATATAGCGTAAACTATGGCTATATGGTACCGTCTACCGCGGCGATGTCAAGGGGGTCGGGGCACGGTACCGGCCAGGTGGGCCGCCACGCGCCCGGCCAGCTTGGGACCCAGTACCTCGGACAGTGCCTCCACCGGAGCGGCCCGCACGCCGCGCACGGATCCGAACCGGCGGATCAGGTCGCGCTTGCGCCGCTCGCCGATCCCCGGGATCTCGTCCAGAACCGAGAACACGATCCGCCGCTCCCGGAGCCGCCGGCCGGCCGCGTTCGCGAAACGGTGGGCCTCGTCGCGAAGGCGCCGGACTAGGTTCAGCGCCTGCGACTCCACGGGGAGGCGCAGCGGCTCGGGCCGGCCGGTCAGGTAAATCTCCTCCCGTTCCTTGGCCAGCCCCACCACCGGCACCGTCACGTTGTGCTCGAATAGCACCTCGAGCGCGGCGTTGAGCTGCCCCCGTCCGCCGTCCACCAGGATCAGGTCGGGCAGAACCGACCACCGCGGGCGCACCGGCTCGCCGCGGTCGAGCTGCTCCTGCTCGGCCCGAGCTCGGACGAAACGGCGCCTTATCACCTCCTGCAACATCGCGTAGTCATCACCTTCGCCCGAGGCGCGCATCCGAAACTGCCGGTAGTCCACCTTGCGCGGCCGGCCCCCCTCGAACACCACGAGCGAGCCGATCGCCTCGCCGCCCTGGAAGTGGCTGATGTCGTACCCCTCGATGCGGAACGGCGCGGCCTCCAACCCGAGCGCCTCCCCCAACTCGGCCACGCCGACACCTGACGGCCCTACCTCGCGGGCGCGCGCCTGCTGCAGGCAGAGCGCGGCATTATCACGGGCCAGATCCACCAGCCGACGGCGATCGCCCCGCCGGGGCACCTCTACCTCCACGCGGCTGCCCCGCCGTGCACTCAGCCACGCCTCCAGCGCGGCGCGGCCTTCGGGCTCAACATCCACAAGCAGTTCTCTGGGTAGCTCGTGGTGATCGCTGTACCGCCGCGCCAGAACCTGTGCCAGGACCTCCCCGGGCTCCATGCCCAGCGTGCCGGAGAGCAGCAGGTGTTCCTGGTCCTGGATCCGACCGGCACGGATCGTGATGATCTCAACGCAAGCCATGTCGCCGGACTGGACCACAGCGGCGATGTCGCGGTCCTCGAGCCCCGGCGTGTCGATGCGCTGTCGCTCGCCGATCGCCTCCATCGCCTGGATCTGATCGCGCAGCTGGGCCGCCCGCTCGTACTCCATCGCCGCGGCGGCATCTGCCATCTGCGCGCGCAGATCCTCCAGGAGGTCTTCCCGCCGCCCCTCCAGGAAGAGCGCGGCCTGCCGGACCTGCTCCTGGTATGCCTCGGGCGACGCGCCCCAGGCGACGCAGGGCGCGCTGCACAGCCCCATGGCGTGATCGAGGCACGGCCGGGGAAGGGAGCGGTTGATCTCGATCGGACAGGTCCGCAACTGGAAAAACCGGCGGATCGAACGGATCGTCCGGCCTATCAGCTTGGGCTCGTGGTAGGGATATGGACCGAAGTACCGGCCGCGGTCGCGGACCACCCTGCGGGCCATGATGATCCTGGGATAGGTTTCTCCGGTCAACTTGATGTACGGATACGCCTTGTCATCGGCCATGCGGAGGTTGAACGGTGGCTGGTGCTGCTTGATGAGGTTGGTTTCGAGGATGAGGGCCTCGACCTCATTTGCCGTGACGATCGTGTCCACGGCGGCGATCTTGGGAACCAGCAGGTGGAGCCGGGGATTGGCCTGAGCGGAGGGCTTCTGGGCGTACTGGCGGACCCGGGCGCGTAGCGACGCGGCCTTCCCCACGTACAGCACGCGGCCGGCGGCGTCCTTGAACAGGTAGACGCCCGGACGTCTGGGTAGGAGCCCCACCGTCGCCAACAGTGAGCCGGAGGGCAGCGCGCCGACGGGCGATGCACTGTCATGGGGAGCGTCGGCAGGCATAGTCGGTCCTACCGCCTGCGCGAGGAACGCGCCGATCCCGGCCCGTTCCCGAGCACGCGTCGCATGAACTGCCCGGTGTGCGAGGCGGCCGCGCGCGCGACCGCCTCGGGCGGGCCTTCTGCGACGACCTCCCCGCCACCCTCGCCGCCCTCTGGACCGAGGTCAATGATCCAGTCGGCGGTCTTGATGACGTCGAGGTTGTGCTCGATGACCACGACGGTGTTCCCGACGTCCACCAGCCTGTGCAGTACGCCCAGCATCCGCTCCACGTCGGCAAAGTGCAGCCCGACGGTCGGCTCGTCAAGAATGTAGAGGGTCTGTCCGGTATCGCGCCGGGACAGCTCGGTGGCCAGCTTCACACGCTGGGCCTCGCCTCCCGACAGCGTTGTCGCCGGCTGGCCGAGCTTAATGTAACCGAGGCCCACGTCCTCCAGGGTCTGCAGCTTGCGGCGAATGCGCGGGATCGCTTCGAAGAAAGCCAGGGCCTCGCTCACCGTGAGATCCAGCACGCCGCTGACCGTCTTGCCCCGGTAAGTGACCTCGAGGGTCTCTCGGTTGTAGCGCGACCCCTTGCAGACCTCGCACGGCACGTACACGTCGGGGAGGAAGTGCATCTCGATCCGGACGATCCCGTCGCCCTCACACGCCTCGCACCTGCCGCCGCGCACGTTGAACGAGAACCGGCCCGGCCCATAGCCGCGGACCCGGGCCTCGGTCGTCTGCGCGAAGAGGTCTCGGATCAGGTCAAACGTCTTGGTGTAGGTTGCCGGGTTGCTGCGTGGCGTCCGTCCGATCGGTGACTGGTCTATCTCGATCACCTTGTCCACGTGCTCCAGCCCTTCGATGCGATCGTGCGCTCCGGGCCGGACGCGCGTCCCGTACAGGTGGCTGCTCAGCGCCCGGTACAGGATCTCGTCAATCAGCGTGGACTTGCCCGAACCCGAAACGCCGGTCACCGCCACGAACATCCCCAGCGGAACGCGGACGTCAACGCCCTTGAGGTTGTGCTGGCGCGCCCCCCGGATCACCAGGGCGTGGCCGGCCCCGGCCCGCCGCCGCTTTGGGATCGCGATGCTCCGCCGACCGGAAAGGTACTGTCCCGTCACTGAGTCGGGGTGCTCGGCCACGACCGCCGGCGGGCCCGCCACCACGACGTGTCCACCTTCGGCGCCGGCGCCCGGACCGATGTCCACCACCCAGTCGGCGGTACGAATCGTCTCCTCGTCGTGCTCGACAACAAGGATCGTGTTCCCCAGATCGCGGAGACCCTGGAGGGTGTCCAGCAACCGGCGGTTGTCGCGCTGGTGCAATCCGACGCTGGGCTCATCCAGGACGTAGAGCACCCCCATCAGGCCGCTGCCTATCTGCGTCGCCAGGCGGATGCGTTGGGCCTCGCCGCCGGAGAGAGTGTTGGCCGTGCGATCCAGCGTCAGGTAGCCGAGCCCCACGTTGACCAGGAAGCCCAGGCGGGATCGGATCTCCTTCAAGATCTGGTGGGCTATCAGACGCTCGCGCTCCGAGAGTGACAACCCCGCGAAAAACTCCAACGTCGCGCGTACGTCGAGGGCCGTGGTCTCGGCGATGGTGCGTCCGCCTACGCGCACGCTCAATGACTCGGGCTTCAGCCGGGTCCCCCGGCATGCGGGACACGGCAGGCTGGTCATATACCGCTCGATCTCCTCGCGCACGTACTCGGAGTCGGTTTCCTTGTAGCGGCGCTCGAGTTGCCGGAGCACGCCCTCGAACCGCGTCTCGTAGGCGCGCAGCGCACCCCACTTGTTGTGGTAGCGCACGCGCAGCGGCTCGTCCGACCCGTGCAGCAGCACCTCCACGAAAGCCCTGGGGAGGCGGCGCACCGGCGTCTTCATGTCCACCTTGAAGTGCGCGGCCAGCGAGGTGAGCAGCTCCTGGTAGTAGTCACTGGTGGACGCCGCCCACGGCACCACAGCGCCGTCGAGCAGGCTCTTGCCGCGGTCGAGGACGAGGACCTCGTCCAGTTCCTGCCGGAAGCCCAATCCGGTGCAGGTCGCACAGGCACCGTAAGGGCTGTTGAACGAGAAGACGCGCGGCTCGATCTCGGGCAGGCTGATCCCGCACTCGGGGCAGGCGAACTGCTGGCTGAAGAGCATCAGGCCGTCGCCATTCCCCGGTCGGGCGGTGCCGCGCGCGGGCGGACGGGCGGCGGCGCCCTCGCCGTTGCGCTGCACGTCCACGTATGCGATGCCCTGCCCGAGCTTCAGCGCCGTCTCGACCGAGTCCGCCAGCCGCGCGCGCACGTCGGGGTGGACGACCAGCCGGTCCACCACCACCTCGATGCTGTGCTTCCGGTTCTTGTCGAGCGGTATCTCTTCGGAGAGGTCGTAGATCAACCCGTCGGCACGGACCCGCGCGAACCCCTGCCGACGGAGATCGTCGAAGAGCTGGCGGTACTCGCCCTTGCGGCCGCGGACGATCGGGCCCAGCACCTGCACCCGTGTGCCCTCGTCCAGCGCCAGGACCCGGTCCACGATCTGCTCGCGGGTCTGCCGGCTGATCGAGCGACCGCACTGCGGGCAGTGGGGTTGCCCGATGCGGGCGTACAGCAGCCGCAGGTAGTCGTAGATCTCGGTCACGGTGCCGACGGTCGAGCGTGGGTTGCGGGGGGCGCCCTTCTGGTCTATCGAAACCGCCGGCGACAGGCCGTCAATCCCATCCACGTCGGGCTTCTCCATCAGGCCGAGGAACTGTCGCGCGTAGGCCGAGAGCGACTCGACATACTTGCGCTGCCCCTCCGCGTAGATCGTGTCGAAGGCGAGCGACGACTTCCCTGAACCGGAGATGCCGGTGAGTACCACCAGCCGGTCGCGTGGGATCTCGACGGTGACGTTCTTCAGGTTGTGCTCGCGGGCTCCGCGAACGACGATCCGGTCAATCGGCATGACGGCGTTCAGCCCTCCGTGCGGCTGGCGGCTTCTTCCCACCGCGACCCCGGCCCCGCGCCCCGCCGCGCCCAGCCGGGGCGAAAAACGGCTCTCCAAGCCCCTTGCGCAGTTCGGCGATCTGGTCGCGCAGCGATGCGGCCTTCTCGAACTGCAGTTCCGCCGCCGCGCGGCGCATCGCGCGTTCCAGCGCCTCCACGGTCTGCTCCAACTCGGCCGGCGAGAGCATCAGCAGCCGGGCCACATCCCACGGTACCTTCGCCCGCTGCGTCTCGGCCAGCCGTATCAACTCCTCCGCGGTCAGGAGTTCGCTCGATGGCTGGTAGGTCTCGATCTCCTCGGCTACCTGCAGCAGGTCAATCATGTCGCGGATCGGCTTGGACACCGACGCCGGGGTGATCCCGTGCTCGGCGTTGTACCGGACCTGGACCTCGCGGCGGCGGTTGGTCTCGGCGATCGCCCGGCGCATCGAGTCGGTAACATCATCGGCGTAGAGAAGCACGCGCCCGCCGATGTGTCGCGCCGCCCGGCCCATGGTCTGTATCAGCGCGGTCTCGGATCGCAAGAAGCCTTCCCGGTCGGCGTCGAGGATCGCCACCAGCGAAACCTCGGGCAGGTCGAGCCCTTCCCGCAGCAGGTTGATGCCGACCAGTACGTCGTAGGCGCCGAGCCGCAGATCCTTCAGGATCTGCACGCGCTGGAGCGTGTCCACCTCAGAGTGCAGGTAGTGCACCTTGAATCCCAGCTCCGCCAGGTAGGCGCTCAGGTCCTCGGCCATGCGCTTCGTCAGCGTGGTCGCCAGGGTGCGATCGCCGCGCCCGACCTGGATCTTGATCTCCCCGATCAGGTCGTCCACCTGCCCCTGCGCCGGGCGTACCTCTACGAGTGGATCCACCAGGCCGGTGGGCCGGACGACCTGCTCCACGACGCGCTGGCTCACTTCCATCTCGTACGGCCCGGGCGTGGCGGAGACGAACACCGCCTGGGGGATGAGAGCGTCGAACTCCTCCCAGGCAAGAGGCCGGTTGTCGCACGCCGACGGCAGGCGGAACCCGAACTCCACCAGGTTCCTCTTGCGCGAGCGGTCGCCCTCGAGCATCCCCCGCACCTGGGGCAGGGTCACGTGGCTCTCGTCCGCGAACAACAGAAGGTCGCCCGGGAAGTAGTCGAGCAGGCAGCCCGGCCGCTCGCCCGGAGCGCGGCCGTCGAGGTGGCGCGAGTAGTTCTCGATCCCGGGGCAGATGCCCGCCTCCCGCAGCAGCTCCATGTCGTAGCGTGTCCGGAACTCCAGGCGCTGGGCTTCCAGCAGCTTGCCCTGGGAACGAAACCAGTCCAGCCGCTCCCCAAGCTCGGTCTCGATCGAGGCCAGCGCGCGCTCCAGGCGCTCCTCCGTGGTCACCCAGTGCTTGGCCGGCCAAAGCGCGACCGCGTCCTTGTGCTCGAGGATCTCCCCGGTCAGCGGGTCCAGCTCCACGATCCGCTCGACCTCGTCGCCGTAGAGATCAACCCGCACGGCGCGATCCTCGTACGAGGGGAAGACCTCAATGACGTCGCCCCGCACCCTGAACCTGCCGCGGGCGAAGTCAATGTCGTTGCGCTCGTATTGGATCTCCACCAGGCGGCGGACAATCTCGTCGCGCGATCGGCGCTCGCCCTTCCGGATAAGGAGCATGACCTCCTTGTAGTCCTCGGGCCTGCCCAGGCCGTAGATGCACGAGACCGACGCGACCACGATCACATCGCGCCGCTCCATCAGCGCCTTGGTTGAGGCGTGTCGCAGCCGATCTATC
>JASEHJ010000092.1 GCA_030018905.1 bacterium
CAGCCAGTACAGGCGCCGCCGGCCGTCGTCCCAGTAGGCGTCGAGCCCCGCGTCGCGGGCGATGCGCTGGGTGAGGTCGCGCGCCGGCAGGTAGGTCGGCACCTGCAGGTCGAGCGTGAAGCTGTTCATGTCGATGACCTGGACGCGGACGGTGACCGTCTGCTGGGCTTCCCCGTACGCGCCGTGGACCTGCGACACCGCGCCCTGCGGCGCCGCCCCCTGCCGCGCCGGCTCCCGCGGAGAAGCCGCAGGGAAGCACCGCCGGAAGCGTCACCATAGATGACGTGCGACGCCAGTGGGCACGGGTGCTGGAAGACATCAAGCGCGTCAAGATGATCTGCCACGCCCTGCTGATCGAGGGCACGCCGCTGGAGGTCACCGGGACTACCCTGGTCGTGGGACTGCGGTCGGGCTACAACTTCCACCTGGACAGCCTGCACCGCGCCGAGAACCGCGAGGTCATAGAGGGTGCCCTATCGCGCGTGCTGTCCCAGCCCCTTCGCTTCCGGGCCTGCCTGTACGATACCCCTGCCGCATCGCCTGAGCCTCCCGCCGCCGGGGGTGATCCAGCGCCCAGGCCCGCCGCGGCGAGGGTATCGCTAGTGGACCGTGCCAAGGAGCTGTTCGCCGCCGACATCGTGGAGGAGGACGACCGTTGAACACAGGTGGCATGGGCAAGATGATGAAGCAGATGCAGAAGCTGCAGTCCGAAATGGCGCGGGTCCAGGAGGAGCTTGCCTCCGCCCGGATCGAGGCCAGCGCCGGCGGAGGCGTCGTGCGGGCGGTGGCCAATGGCCACGGCGAGCTGGTCGGGCTGGAGATTGACCCCTCCGTGGTGGACCCCGCGGACGTCGGCCTGTTGGCGGACCTCGTGCTGGCAGCCGTGAACGAGGCCCAGCGCAACGCCCGCAGTATGGCCGAGAGCCGCATGGGCGCGCTCACCGGAGGCCTCCAAATCCCTGGGCTGACCTAGCGCTGATGGACTATCCGGTTCCCCTCGCCCGGCTCATCGACGAGCTCTCCAAGATGCCGACGGTGGGCCCCAAGACGGCCCAGCGGATGGCGTTCTACGTCATGCGGTTGACCACCGAGGAGGCACAGTCGCTCGCCGACGCGATCCTGGGCGTCAAGGCCGGCATGCGGTACTGCTCGGTCTGCTTCGGCATTACCGACACCGACCCGTGCGCTATCTGCTCCAACCCGGCCCGCAGCGGCGCGGTGCTGTGCGTTGTCGAGGACCCGCGCGACGTCATCGCGCTGGAGCGCACCCGTGAGTTCCGCGGGCGCTACCACGTGCTGGGAGGCGCGATCTCACCTCTGGACGGCGTCGGGCCCGACGATCTAAAGATCGCCGAGCTGCTGTCCCGAGTGCGGGAGGGTGGGGTGACCGAGGTCATCGTCGCCACCAACCCTCGCGTCGAGGGCGAGGCCACGGCATTCTACCTGGCGCGCTTGCTCAAGCCGCTGGGAGTGCGGGTGACGCGGATCGCCCACGGCCTGCCTGTGGGGGGAGATCTCGAGTACGCCGACGAGGTTACCCTGGCGCGTGCACTCGAAGGCCGCCGCGATCTGTAGATGCCGGACAATCGGCCGGACGATCAGGAAGAGCAGCCTTCACCAAGGTTCGCCGCGCTGCGATCGAGACCATTTGCCATCTTCTGGACCGGCCTGCTGATATCACACACGGGCACCTGGATGCAGTCGGTGGGGCAGGGATGGCTGCTCTACCAGCTGACCAACACCCCGGTCTGGCTTGGGGCATCAAGCCTGGCCTTTGCCCTCCCGATGGTGGTCCTGCCGCTCTTCGGGGGCGCCCTCGCCGACCGAATCCACCGGCTCAGTCTCATCCGAGGCATGCAGCTTGCCATGGCCGTTGCCGCGGGAGCGCTGGCCGGGCTCACCTACCTCGGCGCTGTCACGGCCTGGCACCTGGCGGCGTTCAGCCTGTTCCAGGGCATTGTGCTGGCGTTCGAGGGGCCGGCGCGGCACGCCACTATTCCCGACCTCGTGGATCGTAGGCACCTGTTGAGTGCCGTCTCGCTGTTTCAGTCAACCTACCAGTTGGGCGGGTTCTTCGGCCCGGCGCTCGCCGGGGTCATCCTCGGCGTTCTGGGCAGCGACCGCATCTACGTGCTATTCGCGTTGAACTCCTTCACTTTCCTGATCAACGTGGTCACCCTTTCCTTTATCCCCCCGGTGCCGCGTCACGTCAGGACCGACTCCTCGCTGTTTGGATCGGTGACCGACGGCCTCCGGTTCGTGTGGGGCCAGCCGGCGCTGCGTTCCCTGCTCGTTCTGATCACGGTAGCAGGGGTATTCGGCCGCTCCTACATCGCGCTCATGCCGGTCTTTGCTCGGGATATCCTCCACACCGACGCGCGGGGGCTGGGCTATCTCACCGCGGCGCCGGGGGTCGGCGTAGTCGTCGGAGCCACCGTGTTGGCCGCGAGCGGCGCTGGTGGTCACCGGGGAAGGACGATCGTCAGGACGGCCCTGATCTTCGCCGCGCTGCTCGCCGCGTTTGCCTCCTCACGATGGATAGCGCTCTCAATCCCGGTGCTGGTAGTGCTGGGCGCAGCCACGATCACGCTCATCGCGACGATGTCCACCACGATGCAGGTCTCCTCGACCGACGCGATTCGCGGCCGCGTGATGAGCGTGTGGGCGATCGCAAACGTCGGGTTGCCCTCCGTGGGGGCGATGGTGACGGCGAGCGCCGCCGCGGTCATAGGCGCGCCGCTGGCCGTGGCCGCCGGCGCCGGGCTTGTGGCAATCACGGCCGCCAGGCTGGGCCGGAGGATACTGAAGGTCGCCTGAGGGCACCGCGCCCTCGGTTCCGCCTGGCCCTCGGTCCTGCCTAGCCCTTGAGCGCTCCGGCCATCAGCCCGCGAAGGAAGTATCGGCCGAGGAAAACGTAGACCAACAGCGGTGGCAGCGCTGCCAGCAGCGCCCCGGCCATCTGCACGTTCCACTCCACGATCTGGCTGCCCGCCAGGTTACGCAGCGCCACCTGCACCGGCTGCTGGGCGGGGTTGCTGGTAATGATCACCGCAAACAGGAACTCGTTCCAGATCTGCGTGACCTGCCAGATCATCACCACCACGAACGCGGGCATCGAGAGGGGAAGGATGACGTTCCGGTAGACGCCGACCAACCCGGCACCGTCAATCCGCGCCGCCTCCACAATCTCCGTGGGCACGGTGGCGTAGTAGTTGCGGAAGATCAGCGTCGTGATGGGGATGCCGTAGACCACGTGCACCAGGACCAGGCCCGTGATCGAGCCGTAGAGAGGCATCGGCAACAGTCCGCCCAGCCACTGCAGGAACTGGACCAGCGGGATGAGCACGCTCTGATAAGGGATGAACATCCCGAAGAGCAGCAGCGGAAAGACAACGTCGGCTCCCGCGAACTTCCACTTCGCCAGCACGTAGCCGTTGACCGATCCCAACGCCGCCGATATAAGCGCCGCCGGCACGACCAGGACCACGCTGTTGCGCAGGTTGGGAGCGAGCTCTCGGAGCGCTTTGCCGAAGGCTTCCAGCGTCACCTGCTGCGGCGGTGCCCACATTCGGCTGAGGCTGACCTCGCGGAACGACTTGAGCCCGTTGTTTACCAGCACGTACACGGGCATCAGGTAGAAGGCCGCGAAGAACGCCAGGATCGCGTACAGCAGCACCCGCGTGGCGCGGGGTCGCCCGCGGACCATCTAGGCCTCCGCCTCCGTACGCGAGCTGTATATCAGGTACGGGATGATCACCATCGCGACCATGATCAGCATGATGATCGAGATCGTCGCGCCCTCCGCGAACCGGTTGCCCCGGAACGTCGTCTCGAACATGAAGATCCCGGGCACGTCGGTGGAGAACGCCGGGCCGCTGCCGGTCATCGCGAAGACTAGGTCGAAGATCTTGAGCGAGACGTGCCCCAGGACGATCGCCGCGCTCAGCGTGATCGGGTGCAGCAGCGGGATGATCACGTGCCGGTAGAGCTGAAGGTCGCTCGCGCCGTCCACCCGCGCCGCCTCCCGCAGCTCGTCCGAGATGCCCCGCAGGCCCGCCAGGTACAGGGCCATCGTGAAACCCGACATCTGCCACAGCGCCGCGATGACAACGGCATAGATGGCGATCCTCGGCTCGGTGTACCAGGGGGATTTCAGGGCCCCCAGCCCCGCAGACTCAAGCAACAGGTTGACACCTGTGCTCGGATTGAGCAGCCACTGCCAGACCGTGCCGCCGACGATGAATGATATAGACATTGGAAACAGGAAGGCGTTGCGGAAGAACGCCTCTCCCCGGATCTGCCGGTCCAGCAGGACCGCCAGCAACAGCCCGATCCCCAGGCAGCCTGCCAGGAACGTCAGCGTGAACACCAGGGTGTTGCGCAGGTCGATCTGGAACCGGGGCGTCTGGAAGAGGTCGGCGAAGTTGCGCAGTCCGGCAAAAGATAAGTCGGGGATGAAGCTATTCCAGTTGCTCATCGCGACGTAGGCGGTCCACCCGATGAAGCCGTAGACGAAGACGCCTACGGCCACCACCGACGGCAGGAGGATCAGCGCCGACAGTGCCCTGTCTCGCCGGATGCGCATTGAAATGGAGGGAGTGAGCCTCCCTACCTCACTCCCTCACCGATGCTACCTGCACATCTTGTTGTCCACGCACGCCTTCTGCAGGGCCCGCTGCGCCACCTTTGCGTCCTTGTTGGTCACGAACAGGTTCAGGATGTCGTTGAAGAGGGTGGCAAACCCTTCAGGCGCCGCGGAACCGTGGACCTCGCTGGGCAGGAGCGCGTTCTTCGTGAAGTCCACCGCCGATGACTGGAGGTAAACGTCGAACTTCTTCGGGTCGCAGTCCGTGCGCCCGCAGATCGAACCCTTCAGCGGGTTGAAGGCCTCCTGGCCCGCCTTGGACCCGGCCACCTTCAACCAGGCGAGGGCCTGCTCGCGGTTCGGGGCCTTCTTGGGAAGCCCAAACGTGTCGGTGACCACGACGAACAGCCCCGCCGTGCCGGGCGCGGGCGCGAACCCGTAGTCCACGTTCGGTTTCCAGCCCTTCGCGGTGAAGTAGCCTGCCGCCCAGTCGCCCATCACGTTCATGGCGGCCTTGCGGTCAATCAGCATCTGCGCCGCCTGGTCCCAGACAAAGGCGGCGTGGTCGCGGTTGACGTAGTTCAGGATCCTGGCAAACGTATCCAGGGCGCGCTTGACCCCGTCGCCCTCCCAGCTCGTCTTGCCCGTCCAGAGGCCCCGGTACCCCTCGGCTCCCAGTACCGCAGCGAGGATGTCCTCGAACAGGTGTGCGGCCTCCCACTTGTTCTTGTCGCCCAGTGACAGCGGCGTGATACCCTTGCCCTTCAGCGTCTCCGCGACCTTGAAGAACTCGTCCCACGTCGCCGGCGCCTTGACCTTGTTCTCGTCGAAGATCTTCTTGTTGAACCAGAGGACGTTGCCGCGGTGCACGTTGACCGGCACCGAGTACTGCTCGCCCTGGTGGCTGACGATGTCCACCAGATCCTTGGGGAAGGCATTGAGCCATCCCTCGCTCTTGTAGAGCGGGGCCAGGGATTCCATGAAACCGGTCTTCACCCAGGTGTCAACCAGCTCGGCTCCACCGTGAACCTGGAAGCTGTCCGGAGGGTTGCCGCCTAGCATGCGCGTCTTCAGGACGGCCTTGGCGTCGGTCCCGGCGCCGCCCGCCACGGTCGCGTTGATGATCTCAACGCCGGGGAAGAGCTTCTTGTAGACCTCGAACATCGCTTTGAGCCCGTCGGCCTCACCGCCGGCAGTCCACCAGCTGAAGATCTCCAGCTTCTTCGCCGCCCCAGCCTGGAGCCCAGTTCCCGGCGCGAGGCCGAGCACCGCAACCGCCAGTAGGAGGGCGAGCGTTGTCTTGGCCAAACGATGTCTCTCCGCCATGGATCTGCCTCCTCAATCGAGATCCTCCGCAACCAGCCTGGCCGCCTGACGGCCGTTTGATCACCCCCTCGTGCCTGTGTGTAGCGCCGCGGGCGAAGCCTTCTGCGCCGCCTGCCGGGGCCCCTCCTGGCAGGGTGGCCGGCTTGTCTAGCAGGAAACGCCGGGAGTATACTGGGACGGAGGCGAGCGACGTGGAGTTCGTCAGCCCCACCCTGGGGCAGCTCTCATTTGAGCAGATGTTCCGCCAACTGGTCGGCTACATGAAGAGCGAGCCCGACCAGAACTACCATTTGATAATCGGCACCGACTCGCTGGTCTCAGACGACACCACGTTCGTCACCGCGGTAGTCGTCCACCGGGTGGGTCATGGCGGGCGGTACTTCTACCGGAAGTTCCGCAACCGCAAGATCGAGAGCCTCCGGCAGCGCATCATGCTCGAAACGTCGCTGAGCCTGGAGGCCGCCCACCTGTTGACCACGGAGCTCGGCCGCAACGGCTACTCCAATCTGCCTGTGGAGATCCACCTGGACGTCGGCCCCAACGGCGAAACGAAGCGGATCATCCGCGAGGTCGTGGGCATGGTCTCGGGATCGGGCTTTGCCGCGGTCATCAAGCCCGACGCCTACGGCGCCACAAAGGTCGCCGACAAGCATTCGAAGTAGAGCCGAGTAACTACCCCGGTCAGGGAGGGTGGGCTGTGCGCCTAGGCGTAACGGTCGCGTACGCGCGCGTCCGGTATGGTGACGAACCAACGCTCAAGCAGTACGAGGAGTTCGCCTGCTGGGCGGCGGAGATGGGGTTCGCCGGCATCGAGCTGGCGGCGTTCAGCTCGGAGCACTTCTCCCGTGACTTCGGAAACCGTACTGCCGTGCGGGCCCTTGGAGCCCGCTGCCGGGGTCTTGGCGTAGCGGTCAACGCCTTCGAGGCCGGGTACCTGCGCCACCTGACGGTGAGCGAGGATCCCGGCGTCCGCCGCCAGGCGGTGGCAGGGCTGGCGCGGGCGCTGGAGACCGCTCAGGTGCTGGGGACCGACCTGGTGTACCTGCATTCCGCCCCACACCCATCGTGGACGATCGAGTTCCGACGGCTCTACGACGAGTTCACCCCGCCGATCAGCGTGGAGATCCCGCCCGGGTTTGCCTGGGACTCAGCGTGGGCGCAGTACCGGAGCACGGTGGAGGAGATGGCATCTCTGGCCGAGGAGGAGGGCGTGCGCCTGGCCCTAGAGATCCGGCCCTACGAGATGGTCAGCAACGCCGACGGCATGTGCCGCCTTATCGAAGCGGTCGGATCGCCCGCGCTCGGGGTGGTGTTTGACACTGGGCACTTCCTGGTGCAGAAGGAGTTGTTGCCCGTCGCAATCGAGAAGCTGGCAGGGCGGATCTTCCTTGTGCACTTCGCCGACAACAACGGAGTCTGGGACCACCACTGGGCACCCGGCAAGGGCGCCGTGCCCTGGGAGAGCGTGCTGCGCGCGCTGTCCAAGGTGGGGTACGCGGGGTTCGCCAACATTGACGTCGCCGGCACCTACGACGACATAAGTGCGGAGATCAGGGCCGGACGCGACTTCATCCTGGAGCGGATGACCGGCTGACCCTCCAGGTGGCCCCGGGACTGCTCAAACGTCCCCAAACAGCCGGCGGACGAACCGCAACCCCTGCCGGGCGGCCGCATCGAGGTCCGGGATCAGCAGCATCTCCAGGCCGATGGCCCCGGCGTAGCCTGCATCGCGCAGCGCGCCCGCGATCGGGCGGAAGTCGAGATGCCCCCAGCCGGGCGCCCGGCGATTGCTGTCGGCAAAGTGCACGTGGGCCAGGTGCGGCCCGGCGCGCCTGATCGCGTCTGCCGGCGACGCTTCCTCTATATTCATGTGGAACGTGTCCAATTGGAGCCGCACCGAGGGCAGGTTCACCGCGTCGAGAAGGTCGAGGCCCTCGTCCACGGTGTGTACGAAATCGGTCTCGTAGCGGTTGCCAGGCTCGATGGTGAGGGTCAGGCCGAGCTCGCCCGCGTACAGCCCGCACTCCCGAACGCAGTCGGCCAGGTGCGGCCACGCCTCCTCGCGCGAGGCTCCCCCCTGCAACCTCCCACGGATGACGCCGATGGAAATGAGCGGGGCCCCTGCACGGCGGGCGGAGTCGAGGCACCGGCACGCGGCGCGCACGGCCTGCCTTCGGATCTCGGGGTCCGGGTGCGTGAAGGTCAGTCCCTGCTCCAGGGCGACGTAACCCGTCGCCAACCCAGTAATGGACAGACCGTGGCGTTCGGCCGTCGCGCGCAGCGCCTCGGGATCGGGATTGCAGGCATCCAGCGGCATCACCTCGACGGCGTCGTAGCCGAGGCCGGCCGCTCTCGCGACGGCTTCGGCAAGGCTGACCGTAGAGGCGGCGGCCCAGAACCGTGATCCGGGTGCGGCCAGGTAGAGAGATACGTTCACCGACTACCGCTTACCGCAGCGGCAGCTATTCATGCCGCAGCTCGGTCCGCCATCCCATGTAGGGCACCAGCACCTCGGGCAGCCGCACGCTGCCGTCGGGCTGCTGGCCGTTCTCCAAGATGGCAATCATGGCGCGGCCGGTGGCCGCCAGCGTACCGTTCAGCGTGTGCACGAAATCCGTGCCGCCGCGCGGACCCTCCCGGAACCTAGTCCCCAGCCGGCGGGCCTGGAAGCTTCCGGCGTTGCTGCACGAGTGCGTTTCGCTGTACCCGCCGCGGCCCGGCATCCAGGTCTCGATGTCATAGGTCTTCGCCATCCCCAGCCCGAGGTCGCCGCCGCACAGCAGCACCACGCGGTGAGGCAGCCCCAGCGCCTGCACGAAGCGTTCCTCGAGTCCGACCAGGTACTCGTGCTCCTCGGACGACCGGTCGGGATGGACGTACGAGAACATCTCTATCTTGAAGAACTGGTGCACCCTGTACAGGCCGCGGACGTCCCGGCCGTGGGAGCCCGCTTCGCGGCGGAAGCACCAGGAAACCCCAGCATACCGCAGCGGCAGCGCCGAGGCGTCGAGCGTTTCGTCCATATGGTAGGCCGCCAGTGGCTGCTCGCTCGTTCCGATGAGGGCCAGATCTTCGTCCTCGATCTTGTAGGTCTGCTGGGTATCCAGCGCCACGCCGCCCCACGCGCCGGTGATCACGCCGCTGCGCACCAGCATCGGCGTCCCCAGCAGCGTGAAGCCTTCTCCCGTGAGCAGATCCATTGCCATGCGCGCCAGCGCCATCTCCAGCATGACGCCCTCGCCGCGCATGTAGTAGAAGCGCGACCCCGAAGCCCGGGCTCCGCGCTCGAAATCGAGGATCCCCAGATTGGTCCCGATCTCCATGTGGTCGCGCGGGGTGAAATCGAACTCGGGCGGCGTCCCCCACTTGCGAACTATCACGTTGGCCGAGGAGTCGGATCCCTCGGGCACGGTTTCCTCGGGCTGGTTGGGCAGCGAACGCATCAGGCCGTCGAGATTGGACTCGACGCCCGCCAGTTGAGGCTCCAGCTCCTTGATCCGGGCCGAGAGGACCTTCATCTCGGAGATGCGCGCCTCCCGATCTTTGCCCTTGAGGCTGGGGATCTCGGCGGAAGCACGGTTCTGCTCGGCGCGCAGCGACTCTATCTCCTGCAGGAGAGCGCGCCGGCTGAGGTCGGCCTCGAGCACCGCGTCAATCGGACCGGGATCGCGGCCTCGCCTGCGTAGCCCGGCCCTGAACTTCTCGGGGTTCTCGCGGATCAGCTTCATCTCCAGCATGGCTATCCCTCCATGGCCAGGATCTTGGCTGCGGCCGCCTCGGCGCCCCGGCAATCGGCGCCGCCAACCTGTGGCAGTACGGCC
>JASEHJ010000093.1 GCA_030018905.1 bacterium
AGACAGGAGGGTAGAAATCCTCCCGTCCTCGTTGTGATTCCCGACCACCGAAAGGTGAAGCGCGAGCTTCTGGCTGCAGAGCTGACACACGCTGGAATCGAACACAAGGCGTTCGCGAAGGCGTTTCGAGGCAAGTAACCCCCCTTCCTATGATGCTAAGATCATGAGCGTCACATCCGCCGGTGGACCGTCAACCCTGCGCCGACTCTCCGCCGATCTCGCCCTGCTGGCCATCGCGGCGCTCTGGGGTCTGACCTTTCCTCTGGGCAAGATAGTTCTGGAGACCCTGACGCCGTTCGCCTACATGGCGGTCCGGTTCAGCTTTTCGACGCTGGTGCTCCTGCCCTTCATGCTCATTCGTTCCGCACCGGTAGCCAGACGCGACTGGATGGCGGCGGCCTTCCTGGGCGTAGTGTTGTTCCTGGGATTTGCCCTCCAGAAAATAGGGCTGAGAATCACCACCGCGTCGAAGGCCGGGTTCATCACCGGGCTATCCGTGGTCATTGTGCCGGTAATCTGGGCGATATGGATGCGGCGGGTTCCGCACCAGCGCGTGATGGCTGGCATCGCCGCGGCCACGGCGGGGCTCGCGCTGCTGACCCTGAACGGAGCGCTCGCGGTCAACGTTGGCGACCTGTTTGTGCTGGCATGCGCGGTGTGCTTCGCGATGCACATCGCCATCATGGGCAGGCTGGCGCCCCGCCTGGACGCGATTACCCTGACCACGGTGCAGGTTGTGGTGGCCGCGGTCCTGAGCGTGCTGGCCGCGCTGATGGAGGGATCCCTGCCGGCGGTGGCTACCGCGGGCGCCCTTGTGTGGGGCATGATCCTGTTCATGGCTGCCACCGGCACGCTGGCGGCGCTGCTGGTGCAGGCGTGGGCCCAGAGGTTCACCACTCCTGCGCACACCGGGCTGATGTTCGCCTTCGAGCCGGTTGCGGCCGCGATCGCGGCGTTCCTCATCCTGGGCGAGGTCCTGGTGGGCCGCCAGGCATGGGGCGCCGCGATGATCTTCATCGGGATCGTGATCGCCGAACTCAATCCGGACCGGGCGGAGATCCCGGTGGAGGCCAGACGATGAGCAAGGCCCCAGGTTTCCAGACGCGCGCGATTCACGGCGGTACGGTTCGCGATCCGCTCAAGTCGGTGAGCCCGCCGATCTACCAGACCACCACCTTTCAGTTCGACTCGATGGCCGAGGGTGCCCGGCTCGGGGCCGATGCGGGCAGCGGCTGGTACTACACGCGCTGGGGCAATCCCACGACGCGGCTCTTCGAGGAGCTGATGGCCGAACTCGAAGGCGGTGAGGACGCGCTCGCCGCGGCGTCGGGCATGGGGGCCATCTCCACGGCGGTGCTGGCGGTACTCGAGCCCGGCGCGCACGTCGTCTCCCCGCGCGCGGTGTACCAGGCCACCTTCACGCTGTTCCGTGAAGTGACCCCGCAACACGGTGTAGAGGTGACGTTCATTGACTCGGTTGACCCGAACGCCTACAAGCGGGCCATGCGACCCAACACGAAGCTACTGTACGTCGAGACGCCCAACAATCCGCTGATGCAGGTTACCGACATCGCGGCCATCACAAGTCTGGCTCGGGGGGTCGGCGCCGTCACTATTGCCGACAACACGTTCGCGTCGCCGTTCAACCAGACGCCCATCGCGCTGGGTGCGGACTTGGTCGTGCACAGCGCGACGAAGTACCTGGGCGGTCACCACGACGTCACGGCCGGGGTCATTGTGGGAAGGCGCGACCTGGTCAAGCGGGCCACGCGCATGCTCCGGGTTCTCGGCCCGGTGCTCGATCCGTTCGCCGCATGGCTGCTGGTCCGCGGGCTGCGGACGCTGGGGCTGCGGGTGGAACGGCACAATCACAACGCGGCGCACCTGGCCGATTTTCTGGCAGGCCACCCGCGGGTAGAACGGGTCCACTACCCGGGGCTGCCGTCACATCCCGACTACGCCGTAGCCGCGCGGCAGATGGGCGGATTTGGCGGGATGCTTTCGTTCGAAGCACGCGGAGGCTTCGAGGCCGGCGTGCGCACGGTTGAGGGCCTGCGGATCGCCAGTCTGGCGGTCAGTTTGGGCGGCCACGAAACCCTGGTGACGCATCCGGCGTCCACGAGCAGCGTGGGGATTCCCAGGGAAGATCGGGAGCGGTCCGGGATAACCGACGGACTGATACGCGTCTCGGTCGGGCTGGAGGACGTGGAGGACCTGATCGTGGACTTCGATCAGGCCCTCCGGGCCGCATAGGCCCGCTCCGAGTAGGCCGCGGCTCAGGTTCCCTGCCAGGCCAGCAGAATCCTGGTCGCCTCTTCCAGCGACGCTGCCTCCGCGTCGGGTCTGAGGTGGCGGTGGTTGACGTTGTCCGGGTTGGGCGTCATCGTGACGTAGAGCGTACGCATCCCGACCACCTTCCCGCCGCCCATATCGGCCTCCAGCGTGTCGCCTACCATCGCGGCGCGCGCCGGCTCCACGCCCCAACGGTCGAGCACCGAGTGGAAGATCGCAGGGTCGGGCTTGGTCCTTCCGAATCCTGCCGACGTCACCACGGGATTCAGGTACGCACCGAAGCCCATCCGCTCGACGATCTGCTCGATCAGCCAGTGGGAGGACGCGTTCGAGATGCACCCCAGCCGGATGCCGGCCTTGCTCAATCGCTCCAGCATCTCCACCGCGCCCGGGAAGGCACGGTATCCTGCTATTTCGGGTTCGAAGAACACGCGCTCGGCGGCCTCGACGAACCCGCCGTCGGTTATCCCCAGGTTCAGTTGAGCGGCGGCCCGGCGGACCGCCTCCTGCATGGTGTGCTGACGGCCGGTAGTTGAGGTCATCTCCCACATCCAGCGGCGGGCTTCACGGACCGCGGCGCCCAGCTCCGCCGGATGGCCCGATGCCCGCAGCCACGCCGTCAGGTGCGCGATGTTATCCCCTTCAGTCGTGGAGGGGTAGATAAGCGTACCGCCGATGTCGAAGATCACGGCGGCCAGGGGAGATGTCGGGTTGGTTGAACTGGTCATGCCGGGATCATACAGCACACGCGGGCGTCAGTCGAGAAACAGCGGAACCAGCGCGAACCTGTTCACGTCCACCAGTCCGCGGTCGGTGAGCTTCAGGTAAGGAATCACCGAAAGCGACATGAAAGACAGCGTCATGAACGGATCCGTCAGGCCCACCCCGAGGCGTTGGGCCGCCGCCAGCAATGCCCGCTGCCCTTCGGCAACCCTGGCAAGTGGTTCGTCCGACATGAGGCCGGCTATGGGCAGGGGCAGCGAAGTGATCTCCTCACCGTCCACGGCCACCAGCCCGCCCTGCATTTCGAGAACGCGCTCCACCGCCACGCGCATGGCTTCGTCGGAGGCGCCCAGGACGATCAGGTTGTGCGCGTCGTGGGCGATCGTCGAGGCCAACGCGCCGCGCTTCAACCCGAAGCCGCGCACGAATCCCATGCCGACCCGGCCGCTTCCGGTGTGCCGCTCGATCACCGCCAGCTTGAGGAGATCCCTGTCAGGATCGGCGACAGCCTCGCCGTTGACGATGGTTATCTCTGCCTCACCGGCTCCGGTTACGAGTTGATCCGGAACCACCTCGATCACCCGCACGCGGCGGCTGCGCGCGGGTATGCCGAAGCGGAGGCTGCTGCGCAGCACGTTGATCGAGCCGCGGAGCATCGGCAGCTTCTCAGGCCGCTGGTATGGCAGCAGCTCGCCGTCGCGCGCAACGAGGCGGCCGTGACGGTAGACCAGCCGGGGGCGCGGTGACCGGAGGTCGTCGAAGACGATCAGGTCGGCGAGCCTGCCCGGCGCGACGGCTCCGCGGTCGTGCAGCCCGAAGTGCTCGGCAGTGTTCAGGCTGGCGAGCTGGAGGGCCAGGAAGGGATCGAGCCCCAGCCCGATCGCCTGTCGGACCATCGAGTCAATGTGCCCCTCGGCCAGCAGGTGTCTTGGGTTGCGGTCGTCGGTGACGAAGACGCAGCGCCAGGCGTTCCCGGGCGTAACCAGCGGCAGCAGGTCCTGGAGGTTGCGCGCGCCGGTGGCCTCGCGCAGCATGATGACCATTCCCCGCTGCATCTTCTCGCGGGCTTCGTCCACGGTCGTGCACTCGTGGTCCGAGCCGATCCCTGCCGCCGTGAGGGCGTTCAGGTCCATGCCCCTGATCCCGGGCGCGTGGCCGTCAATCGGGCGGCCCGCGGCCGAGCGGATCTTGGCGACCACGTCCTCGTTTGAGTCCAGCAGTCCCGGGGAGTTCATCATCTCCGCCAGGCCCAACACCCACTTGTCCTGCATCAGGGCCTCGATGTCGTAGGCAGAGACCTCCGCGCCCGCGCTTTCCAATGGGCTGGCGGGAACACAGGACGAGGCCATCAGGAACACGCTGAGAGGGTTGTACTTGGCCCCCTGTAACATGTAGCGGATCCCGCTCATGCCCAACACGTTGGCGATCTCGTGCGGATCGGCGATCACGGTCGTGGTGCCTCTGGGCACGACCGCGCGCGCGAACTCCGGGACGCTCAACATCGCGCTCTCGATGTGCACGTGCCCATCAATGAACCCGGGAGCCAGGTACGATCCTCCCAGGTTGCATACCTCACGGGCTCGATACGCCCCGCGGTCCGGACCGGCGGCGATCCCGGCGATCCGGTCGCCTAAGATGGCGACATCGGACTCCATCACGGCGTGGTCGTACAGGTCTATGACGCGTGCGTTGGTCAGAAGAAGGTCGGCGGGCTCCCTGCCCCTGGCGACCTGGATGAGCCGTGCGAGGTCCATTGTAACGAGGTTCACCGGGTCGGTTCAGGGTTCCTGCGCCGCGGGCGGGTCGCCGCCGCCAGGCGGGGAAGGCAGGCGGGGAAGGCAGGCGGGGAAAGCAGGCGGGGAAGGCAGGCAGGAAAGCGGTGAGTTGCTCGTTGAACCGTGGAGAGTAGATGGACATTCTGCTTCCGCGCACGCTCGACGAGGCCCTCGGCTTGAAATCGGACCATCCCGAGGCCGTTCCCTTTGCCGGCGGGACCGACCTGATGGTCGAGCTGAACCTCGGCCGCCGCCTGCCCCCGATGGCTCTGGACATCCATCGGCTTCCCGAACTGAGGCAGTGGCACTGCAGGGACGGTGAGCTCTTCCTGGGCGCCGGGATGACGTACAGCCGCATCATCCGGGAACTGCCCGGGTTCACAGCGCTGGCTCAGGCGTCGCGCTCGGTGGGTTCACCGCAGATTCGCAACCGGGGCACGATAGGCGGCAATCTGGGCACGGCATCTCCGGCAGGAGACGCTCTGCCCGTGCTGGCAGCCTGCGACGCCGAGGTGGTGCTCGCCAGGGACGGCGGAGGCACCAGGGCGCTCCCGTGGCACCGGTTCCTGATCGGTCCCAAGAAGACCGCGATCGAGCCCGACGAGTTGATCCTCGGCGCGCGCTGGCGCATTGCGCGCGGTCCCGGCTCGTTCTCCAAGGTCGGCAGGCGCAATGCGATGGTGATCGCGATTGCAAGTCTCTGCCTGGTGCTGGACGAGGATCGGCACGCCGTGCGGGTCGCGCTTGGGTCGGTGGGCCCCACGGTCCTGCGGGCGCCCGAGGCCGAGTCGTTTGCCGCGGGCGCGCTGGCAGAGGCAGGCGCCTGGGACGATCCGGCTGCGCCCCTGTCGCCCGGGGTGCTCGAAGCCTTTGGCGAGCGCGTGGCCGCCTCAGCCAAGCCGATTGACGACATCCGCGGGACCGCGGCCTACCGGCGCCACGCCTGCGAGGTGCTGGCGCGTCGGGCGCTGCGCTGGGCGCTAGAGGATCGGCTGTCAGGCCCGGCAGGCAGAGGAGCGCGATGCTGATTCGCCTGAAGGTCAACGGCGAGTGGCTCACGGCCGACGCTGGGCCCGGCGCCAGCCTGCTCTACGTGCTGCGCGAGCAACTGGGCATGCCCGGCACGAAGAACGGGTGCGAGCAGGGCGAGTGCGGCTCGTGCTCGGTCTGGCTGGACGGCGAACTGGTCTGTTCCTGCCTGGTACTGGCGGCGCAGGCGCACGAGCGCGAGGTGCGCACCGTGGAGGCGCTTGCCGGTCCCGACGGTCTCCATCCGGTGCAGGAGGCGTTTCTCGAGGCAGGGGCCGTCCAGTGCGGCTTCTGCACGCCTGGACTCGTCGTGGCCACCGCCGACCTGCTGGGGCGCAACCCCTCGCCCGATGAGGCAGAGGTGCGGGAGGCGCTGTCCGGCAACCTGTGCCGGTGCACCGGCTACGTGAAGATCCTCGACGCGGTGCGACTGGCGGCCGAGCGCCTGCGCGGGCGAACCGCATGAGTAGGGTTCTGATCGAATCGTGCGACGTCGTCGTCACGATGGACGAGGCGGGCACCGAGATCCCCGGCGGGTCGCTCCTGCTCGAAGACGGGGTAATCACCTGGGTCGGGATGGGATCCCCTCCGCAGGCGTCCCCCGGCGGTTCCATCGGCCCGATGGAGCGCGTGGACGGCCGCGGTCTGGTCGCGCTGCCCGGCCTGATTAACACGCACCACCATCTGTACCAGACGCTGACGCGCGTGCGCGCTCTCGACCAGGGCCTCTTCGGCTGGCTGCGCGCGCTGTATCCGGTCTGGGCCGGCATAGATCAGGAGTGGGTGTTCGCCGCCGCGCGAGTGGGCCTGGCCGAGCTGGCGCTCTCAGGCTGCTCAACGACAACGGACCATCACTACGTCTTTCCGAAGACCAGCAACGGATTGGACCTACTGGAAGCAGAGATCACCGCATCCCGCGAGATCGGCCTGCGGTTCCATCCCTGCCGGGGCTCGATGGATCTGGGCGAGTCCGAGGGCGGGCTGCCGCCCGACTCGATAGTGCAGGAAACGGAGGCTATCCTGGCGCAAACCGAGGAGGCCGTTTCTCGGTTCCACGACCCCACCCCCGGGGCGATGCTGCGGATCGCGGTGGCGCCCTGCTCGCCGTTCTCCGTGACCGAACGGCTGATGCGTGAGTCCGCGGCGCTGGCCCGCCGCCTGGGGGTCCGCCTGCACACCCACATCGCCGAGACCCTCGACGAGGACGCCTACTGCAAGGCCACCTACGGGAAGCGGCCCGTGGAGCTGCTCGACGACCTCGGGTGGTTGGGCCACGATGTCTGGTTGGCGCACTGCGTGCACCTCTCCGACCGGAACGTCCACCAGATCGCCCAAAGCGCTACCGGCGTGGCCTGGTGCCCGACCTCGAACCTGCGCCTGGGATCGGGCATCGCGCCGGTGCGTCTGCTCCTTGACGCCGGCGCGCGGGTGGGTCTGGGCGTGGACGGGTCCGCGTCCAACGACGGCGGGCACCTGCTGGCCGAGGCGCGCATGGGACTGCTGGCCGCGCGGTCCGGCGGCGCCGGCGCGATGAGCGCCCGGGAGGCGCTGCGCGTGGCCACGCGGGGAGGGGCGGCCTGCCTGGGCCGCGACGACATCGGTTCGCTGCAGGTCGGGAAGCGCGCGGACGTGGCGCTGTTTTCGGTCGAGGGGCTGGAGCACGTCGGTGCGGATGCCGATCCCGTTGCCGCGCTGGTGCACTGTAGCCCACAGCGGGTGCGGTACCTGTTCGTGGAAGGGCGGGCGGTGGTTCGGGACGCGCGCCTGATCGGCGCCGATGAAGCCATGATCGCCTCGGAGGGCCGCCGCGCAGCGCTTCGGATCGCCGGCCGGGCCGGCCAGGCCAGGGGGAGCGCTTCGGCATGAGCATCGGAACGCTGACAAAGACACGAGGCGGAGTGGGCGAGAGCGTCCGCCGGGTAGACGGCGTCCCCAAGGTCAAGGGCGCGTTCCAGTTCGGGAGCGATCTCTGGGCCGAGGGGATGCTGTGGGGACACACCCTGCGCAGCCCGCACCCACACGCGTTGATCCGCTCGATCAATGTCGCAGGCGCGCTGGCCCTTCCGGGCGTGCACGCGGTGCTGTTGGCCGGTGACGTGCCCGGCAAGAAGAACTTCGGACTGGAGTTCGCCGACCAGCCGGTGCTGGCAGGGGACCGCGTCAGGCACGTCGGCGAGCCGGTGGCGATCCTGGCGGCGGTGGATCCCGAAACCGCCAGGCGCGCGGCCGCGCAGATCGTCTTGGACTACGAGGTCCTGCCCGCGGTCACCGACATGGAGGCGGCCCTGCTGCCCACTTCGCCCCGGCTGCACGAGTACGGCAACGTGCTCCGGCACGTCCGCATCGTGCACGGCGATCCCGACGCCGAGGCCGATGTGTGGGTCGAGGGGTACTACGAGACCGCGATGCAGGACCAGGCGTTCCTGGGACCGGAGTCCGGCATGGCGATCCCATCCGCCGACGGCGGGGTAGACCTCTACGTGGCCACGCAGTGGCTGCACGTGGACCGCGAGCAGGTAGCGCCCTGCCTGAACCTGCCCGCTGAGAAGGTGCGGCTGCACCTGGCCGGCGTGGGCGGCGCGTTCGGCGCGCGCGAGGACGTCAGCATGCACGTCCACGCCTGCCTGCTGGCGCTGCGCACCGGGAAGCCCGTGAAGATGGTCTACGGCCGTGAGGAGTCGTTCCTCGGCCACGTTCACCGGCACCCGTCCCGGATCTGGATGCGCCACGGCGCCACGCGCGAGGGCCGGCTCGTCAACGTGCGCGCCCGGCTTCTGCTGGACGGCGGCGCGTACTCATCGTCGGGATCGGCGGTAATCGGCAACGCCTCCACGTTTTCGGCCGGTCCCTACGAGGTGCCCAACGCGCTCATCGAGGGCACGCGGGTCTTCACGAACAACCCGCCGTGCGGGGCGATGCGCGGTTTCGGGGCGGTGCAGGTCTGCTTCGCGTACGAGGCGCAGATGGACAAACTCGCCCAAGCGCTGGGGATGGACCCGGTCGCGCTGCGCCTGAAGAACGCGCTTGGGACGGGCTCGGTCATGCCGACGGGCCAGGTCATCCGAGGCAGCGCGCCGGTGCGCGAGGTGATCGAGCGTTGCGCCGCGATCCCGATGCCGGAAGAGGAGAGGGGGCGCCGCGATCAGCTCTCCTACCCGGGTGGCGCCGGCAACGTCTCGCGCGGCGAGGCGCTGCGCCGCGGGGTCGGATTCGCCGTCGGCTACAAGAACATCGCTTACAGTGACGGCTTCGACGACTCCGCGGAGGCGCGCGTCAAGCTGTTTGCCGGGCCTTCGGGGGCGATCGCCGAGGTGCACTCCGCCGCGGCCGAGGTGGGGCAGGGAGTGCACACGGTGTTGGCTCAGATCGCGCGCACCGAGCTGGGCGTGGAACACGTGGTGCTGCACCCCTCGGACACGCTTGTGGGTTCGGCCGGCTCCACGTCGGCATCGCGTCAAACCATGATGTCGGGCGGCGCTGTGCAACTGGCCTGCCGGGCGATCAGGGAGGAGTTGTTCCGGCGCGCCGGCCTCCGCGCGGAGACAGGCGCCGTCCTGGAGGGTCCGATTGAGGCGTACCTCGATGAACCGATCGAGCGTACCCGCATCTACCACCACCGCGCGACGAGGGCGATGGACGCCATGGGACAGGGCGACCCGCACGTCGGCTTCGCCTTCGCGGCGCAGCGCGCGGTGGTTGAGGTGGACGAAGATCTGGGGCTCGTCAGGGTAGTGCAGATAGCCA
>JASEHJ010000094.1 GCA_030018905.1 bacterium
GCCTGGAGGCGCGGTGGTAGCCTCCAACATTCCCGCCGGGGAAGGCGCGCCCAGCGCGGCCGCGCCCGCGGTGGCGGCGACCCTGAGTGCAGCCTGGCGGCGCATGGCCGAGCGCACCACGCAGAGCTGGACGAGTGCGCCGCACTTCTACCTGCTGCGTGATGTGGACGCGGGCCGGCTCGTGGCCTGGCGCGAACGGTGGCAGAAGCGGTTCAAAGTCGATCTCACCTACACCGACCTGTTGGTGAAGTTGCTTGCCGCGGCGCTCCAGGAGCACCCCCGCCTCAACAGCCGGTGGCTGGACGGCACGATAGTGTCGAACCCCGAGATAAACGTAGGGCTGGCGGTCGCCGTCGAGGCTGGCTTGCTTGTGCCGGTCATCCATCGCGCAGACCAACAGAGCGTGCGGCAGATCGCCGACCGCCGCAAGGACCTCGTCAGCCGAGCCCAGGCAGGGAAGCTCCGGGCGGAGGACTTGATCGGGGGCACGTTTACGATCAGCAACCTGGGGATGTACGGCGTGGATGTGTTCAACGCCATTATCAACCCGCCCCAGGCGGCCCTCCTGGCGGTGGGTCGCATTGCGGATCGCGTGGTGGCCGTGAAGGGCCGGCCCGCCGTACGGCCGATGATGACGCTCAGCCTGTCATGCGATCACCGCGTGGTGGACGGTGCGCGCGGGGCGCGCTTTCTGGAGGCACTGGCCGACTTGACCGAAGAACCGGCGGCACTGTTGGATTGAGGGAACAGATGCGCGCTCTCGTCAAGACCGACCGTGGTCCCGGTCACCTTGAGGTGCGCGAGGTGCCGATTCCGCAGCCCCGGCCGGACGAGGTGCTGATCCGGGTGCATGCCTGCGGTATATGTGGCAGCGACCTGAAGATCCAGGACGACCAGCACCCGTACAGCCCGCCGGTGGTGATCGGCCACGAGTTTGCCGGCGAGATCGCCGGGGTGGGCGCGGATGTCGCCGGATGGGTTCTAGGTGACCGCGTGGTATCCGAGCAGCACACGGGCGCCTGTGGGCGTTGCCGCCAGTGCCTTACCGGGAATGCCTTCGCCTGTGCTTCCAAGAGGGCCCCAGGGTACTGGGTGGACGGTGGGTTCGCGGAGTTCATCCGGGTCCCGGCGTGGCTGCTGCACCGCATTCCGGACAGCCTCAGCTTTATCGAGGCCGCGTTCACCGAACCCTCGGCGGTGGCGGTGCACGGGGTGCTTGAACGCATCGGCATCGCCCCTGAGGATGTGGTACTCGTGCTGGGCTGTGGTCCGATCGGGCTTGTGGCCGCGCGGATGGCGCAGGTCGCCGGCGCGTCGCGGGTCATCATCACAGGGACAGACCGGGACGAGAAAGCCCGTCTACCCAAGGCCAGGGAACTCGGCATAGACCAGGTTGTGAACGTGGAGCGCGACGACCTCGCGGTGCTTGTGGCCGATCTGACCGGCGGAGAGGGCGCCGACGTTGTGATAGAACTCTCAGGGGCCCCGGCAGCTGTGGCGCAGTGCTTCCGCCTTGCCCGGCGCCTGGGGAGGGTTGGGATCATCGGACAGCCCCCGACCGACGAGATTGCCATCCCGTACCGCGAGGCGCTGTTCCGGGCGCTCGCGGTGTCGTTTTCCTACAGCTCCAAGTACACGAGTTGGGAGCGCGCCCTTTCGCTGTTCGCGCGCGGGGCGGTGATTCCATCGCAGTTTGTCACACACGTTCTCCCTCTCCGGGAGTGGAAGCAAGGCTTCGATTTCTCGCGGAGCGGAGATGCGGTAAAGGTTGTGTTGGAACCATCCCAAGAGGGCGTCTAAGGAGAGGAGCAACAGTGGAGATCCCAAGGACAATGAAGGCTGCGGTGTTGTTCGACTACGGCGATTTGCGCATCACGCAGAAACCGGTTCCGCTACCGGGCGAGGGGGAGGCGCTGCTCAAGGTGGCCTCGGTTGCCATCTGCGGCAGTGATCCTGCCATCATCGCCAAGGGCTGGCCCGGGCATCCGCCGCTGGGCGAGTTCATCCCCGGTCACGAGTTCACCGGCACCGTGGTGACGGTGGCGCCGGACGTAACCGAGGTGAAGGTGGGCGACCGGGTGGCCGTCGAGCCCCACAAGGGCTGCGGCCGCTGCGTGAACTGCCTACGAGGCCTCTACACCACGTGCCTGAACTACGGCAAGCCGGAGAAGGGCCACAGGCACTACGGTTTCAGCAGCAACGGCGCCTACGCCGAGTACGCCGTCTGCCACGTCAACACGCTCCACAGGCTGCCGGACGCGATCTCGTTTGAGGAAGGCGCTCTGCTCACCACGGCCGGCACCGTGCTGTACGGCTACGAGCGTGTGGGCGGGGTGAGGCCGGGGGAAACCGTTGTTGTCACCGGGCCGGGTGCCCTCGGGTTGATCTCCGCGCAGGCCGCCAAGATTCTAGGTGCCGGGCGCGTGATCCTGACCGGCACGCGCGAGGACCGGTTGGCGGTAGGCCGACGGATGGGCGTGGACATCACGATCAACGCCCGCGAAACGAACGTACGCGAGGCGATCATGAGCCTCTCCGATGGCGTCGGCGCCGACCTGGTCGTGGAGTGCACCGGGCAGGCGGGTCCTGCCGCCGAGGCGCTGGATCTGGTCCGAAAGAGCGGCCGGATCTCGTACAACGGCATCTACCACGAACCGGTGACCCTCCAGCTCAATAAGATCGTCCAGTGGAACCTGCTGATCACCGGACCCAAGGCAGAGGGCATGTGGAACACCGATAGGGCGATCCCGCTCATGGTTGGTGGGCGGCTGGACCTCAAGCCGCTGATCACGCACAGGTTCCCGCTTGCCGATATCAACCTGGCCTTCGAGACCTTCACGGGCCGCGCGGGTGGCGCAATAAAGGTGATCATCAGTCCCTGACGCAGGTACAACGAAGGAGGGCACGATGGGCAACTGGGAAGTTCCCCCCAAGGGCGGGCACATGGACGCCGCCAACGGCATCTACTTCCAGAACATGACAATGAAAGAGGTCACGGCGCGGCTCCAGAAGGACGACCTGATAATCATTCCGATAGGGAGCACCGAGGCCCACGGGCCGCACGCCTGTTACGGCGAGGACACGTTCCTGGTGACGCGGATGGCCGAAGCCGTGGCCCTGCGAACCGGGTGCACGGTGTCACAGCCGGTCTGGTTCGGCAGCCATCCCTACCACCATATCGGCATGCCCGGCACCGTACCCGTGGACGAGGATACGTTTACGGCCTACCTGAGCTCGATCATAGCCGGGTTTTGGAACGCCGGGTTCCGCAAGCAGATTCTGTTGAATGGCCACGGACAGGAATATGTGATCCCCACGGCCATTCACCGCTTCGCCAAGCGGTACCAGGTTCCGGCAGTCCTCATCAACCTGAACTGGTACTATGCCATCCAGCCCCACGTCAAGGACAAGGCACACGGCGGGCCGTTCGAGACGCCCTTCGTCCACGCCGACGAGTGCGAGACCTCTTACTCGCTGGCGTTGTTCCCAGAGATGATCCGCATGGAGGATGCGGTGGACACCAAGGTTCACGGTTTCCTTCCGCCGGGCCATGTGGATTCGGCCGCCAACGCCTACCAGCGGGCGATTCCGTGGTACGGGCACGCCGGCCTTGGGACGATCGAGATCGTGGGCAATCCCGAGGGCGTGGTGGGCAGGGCCACGCTGGCGGACGCCGAGAAGGCCCGGTCGGGCGTCGAGGCACTGCTCGACTACATTGTGAGGCTGCACGACGACATCATGACCCGTTTCCCTGTGGGAGTGCTGCCGGACGCTTCGCTCGTCACCCAGCGGTTCACGCAGGCCGAGGTGGACGAGCTGCTGAAGGGTCCGCTGACCGGCGGGAAGCACCTGTACACGGTGGCCTGGCCGCCGCGATGATGACGTACGACGTGGTTACCTTCGGCGAGGCGATGGTGCGCCTCTCGTCGCCGGACTACCGGCGGCTGGAGCAGACCCCCACACTGGATGTCTCGGCTGGCGGCGCGGAGCTCAACGTGGCCGCCAGCGTGGCGCGGCTCGGGCTGGCTTCTGCCTGGGTGAGCCGTCTGCCTACCAACCCGCTGGGGCGAATGATCGCCAACAAGGGGCGCGAGTTCGGGGTTGACGTAGGCCACGTCATCTGGGTAGATGATGAGCGCGCCGGGTTGTACTTCATCGAGCACGGGGCGGCTCCGCGCGCCACCCAGGTGATCTACGACCGCAAGGAATCGGCGTTCGCCGGCATAAGGCCGGGGATGGTGGACTGGGGGGCTTTGCTCTCGCGGGCACGCCTTCTACACGTGGGCGGCATCACCCCCGCGCTGAGCGCATCGGCCGCACAGACACAGCGGGAAGCCATGATCGCCGCGCGCGCCGCAGGTTGCCTGGTCAGCTACGATCTCAACTACCGGGCGGCGCTGTGGAGTCTCGAGGAGGCCCGTGCCGCGCAACTGCCGTTGATGGAGTTCGTGGACATCCTCGTCACCTCGCTTCCGGATCAACCCGAAGTGACCGAGTTGATCTCGGGAGAGAGCGGCGCCGATCCGGCCGGGGTGGCGCGACGCCTAGCGGAGAGGTTCGGTTTCCGCGCGGCGCTGGTGACGATGCGTGGGACACCGTCTGTGTGGCGTACGACCTGGACCTCGCTCGCCTGGGTTGCGGGGGAAGTGTTCACGGATCGGCGCTACGAGATCGAGGCCGTGGACAGGATCGGCGGAGGGGACGCCTGCGTAGCCGGATTCCTGGTGGGCTACCTGGAGGGCGATCCGGGTCGCGGGGTAAGGCTTGGAAACGCGATGTCTGCGCTGAAGCAGACTTCGCCCACCGACTGGCCGTGGCCGACACGCTCCGAGGCCGAAGCCCTGATCGCCGACGGTGGGACTCGCCTGGTACGCTGATCGCCCTCGTATGCTGATTGCCGGCGTCTGGGGCCAAGGGGAGGATGAGATCTGATTCACGTTGCTTTCACCGACGTGATCTTCGAGGACCGCGCGGCGATTCGGCTCGACGGGTGCAAGTTCACTCTCCACGGCCCGCTGCGCACGGCAGATGAGATCGTGGCCGCGGCCGATGGGGCCGATGTGCTGTGCATGCGCGATCAGTTCGGACGCGTGACCGGCGAGATCCTGGACCGCCTCCCGAACCTGAAGCTCATCGTGACGCGGTCGGCCGGGTACGACCACATTGACCTGGCCGAGACCGCGCGTCGCGGAATCCGGGTGTGCAACGTGCCGGACTACGGCGCCCACATGATCGCCGAGCTGGCGTTTGGGCTGCTGCTGTCCGTGGCGCGCAACATCGTTCGGGGAGACGAGCGGTACCGTCGGGAGCGACACTTTTCCGATGAGGGGCTGCGGGGCATCGAGCTGCACGCCAAAACCCTGGGCGTAGTCGGCACCGGACGCGTCGGCCTGCACAGCATCCGTATCGCCAAGGGATTCGGGATGCGTGTAGTCGCTCACGACGTGAAGGAGAACTCCCAGGCAGCAAGAGATCTCGGTTTCGAGTACACGCCGCTTGAGAGGGTGCTGGCGGAGGGGGACGCGGTAACGCTCCACATCCCGCTGACCGTCGGAACGCACCGTTTCCTCGACGCCCGCCGGCTGGCGATGATGAAGCCGGGGGCGATCCTGATCAACACATCGCGCGGCGCGGTCGTGGACACGCAGGCGCTCATCGAGTCACTTCGGTCGGGGCACCTCGGCGGCGCCGGGCTGGACGTGCTGGAGGGCGAGCGCAGCATCTACCACGACTTCTCCGGCCTCAACGTGGTCGTCACCCCGCACATCGGCTGGTACACCGACGGCGCGGTTGGGCGCATCCTGTCCACAACGCTTGGCAACATCGCGGCATTTGCCGCGGGGAAGTGCACCAACCTGGTGGGATCGTGAACGGAGTTCAAGGATGACCGGCGGCCTATGGGCGATCGCCTCAGGCGCGGGATTCGGGCTGTTCCAGTCCTTCAACAGCCGTGCGGTGCGCGGGGCCGATATCGTCCGGTCCACCTTTGTGCAGCTACTTATCAGCACGGTCGTCCTGTCGGGAATCGCATTCGCGACCGAGGACCCTGCCCGGTTGCTTTCCGCGCCATCGTTAGCGCTGGTCAACTTCTTCCTGGCCGGCTTCTTTCACTTCTTCCTCGGATGGACATTGCTCAACGCCAGCCAGAAGCGGATCGGTGCCGCGCGCACGACGCCGTTGCTGGGAGCCGTGCCGCTTTTCGCCACTGTTCTTGCCGTGTTTGCCCTACGCGAACTGCCCGGGCCGCTGGTCCTGGCAGGCGTAGGGCTGGTGGTTGTTGGGGTGGCCATGATCTCCGGCGCAGGCAGCGCGCCACGGATGACTTCTGGCGCTCATGCCGGGCTGAAGGCCTCCCTGTGGGGGTTGGGGACCGCGCTCTGCTGGGCGATGAGCCCGATCTTCATCCGAAAGGGGCTGGAGGGCCTCCCATCCCCGTTGCTGGGCGTCACGGCAGGGCTTGCCGGATCTGCGGCAGCGTACGGGCTTCTTCTGTTTCCTCGACTCCTTCTGGGCGGGGGAGGCTCGCCGGCAGGCCGGCCGGTCGGACGGGAGGCGATGCTGTTCAAGCTCGCGGCCGGCATTCTGGTTGGGCTGTCCACGTGGGCGCGCTGGATCGCCGTGGACCTGGTTCCGGTTGCTGTCGCTTTGGCCCTGAGCCAGGTATCGGTACCGGTGGTGCTCCTGGTATCTCCGTTTGTTGGTGGCCGCCGGGAAGAGCAGGTCACAACGCGCCTCTGGCAGGGCTCGGCACTGATCATTGCCGGTTCGTCCGTGCTGCTCTTCTATAGGTAGCGCGTCTGTCGGCAAGGGGGTTCTCGTCATGATAATGGACGGGCACGCGCACATCATCGTACCGGAAGCTACGCGCGATGCGGGAATCGAGTCGTGGCGGCCCCACGTGCGCTGGGAAGATGGAAAGCAGATCGTCGAAGCAGGCGGGCGCCAGATCCGCTCGGCGCTTCATGAGTTCGTCCGGATTGAGGCGATACTGCGGTTCCAGGAGTCCAGGGGGATAGGCCGGACGCTGCTGTGCCCGTGGGTTCCCCTGCTTGGCTACGAGCTTGAACAGGAGGATGGGCTGCGCGCCTGCCGGGTTCAAAATGAGGCGCTGGCCCGGCTTGTCGAGTCCTACCCCGGCCGCGTCGCAGCCCTCGGCGCGGTGCCGCTGCAGGTACCTGATCTGGCGGCGCGCGAACTCGAGGCGCTGATGGCGGGACGCAGGCTCCGCGGAGTCGAGGTTGCCGCCGACGTGCGTGGTGTGCCACTGGGGGACGACCGCTTCCTGCCGTTCTGGGCGGCGGCGGCGGACACAGGCGCGCTGGTGTTCATCCATCCCACCACGCGGGGCTTCGATATCGCGGCGCTCGGCGGATACTACATGTGGAACACGGTGGGCAATCCGCTGGAGACCACGATCACCGCCGCCCAGATGGTGATGGCCGGCGTGATGGAGAAGTACCCGCGGCTCAAGGTGCTGCTGGCCCACGGCGGCGGTGCCCTCATGTGCGTGCGGGGGCGGCTGCGACACTCGCACTCCTTTCAGCCCGACGCCCGGTCCAGGCTACGGGAATCCCCCGACACTTCTCTGCGTCGCTTCTTCTACGATACGGTGACCCACGACTCGGATCTATTGCGCTCACTGGTGGAGTACGCCGGAGCAGACCACGTCCTGCTTGGGTCGGACTACCCGTTTGACATGGGGGTCGCGGATCCGGTAGGCGACGTGCGCGGGCTCGGGCTTTCCACCGTCGCGGAAGCGGCGATTCTGGGTGGGAACGCCCTGCGGCTGCTTGGTGAAGAGGAGGTGCGGCGTGGCTGATGAGAGGGTCGCCGCAGCCGTCGCCAACTGGGCTCCGCGCTTCGTGACACAGGGTGTGGACTACAACGACTTCCTGCGCACAACCTCGCGTATCGAGCGCTGGGAGGATTGGCTGGACGCATGGTGCGCTACGGGCGATCTGCACGCCGGCCTTGCCCGGGAGGCCGAGACCCGGGGCCGCCTGCTGAGCGCAGGCGAGGCCTACGTGCGCGCCGCGCTCTGCTACCATTTCGCGAAGTTCGTCTGGCTGGTGGATCTGGAGAAGCACCGCGCGGCTACCGACATGGCCGTGGCCAGTCTGTACGCGGCACACCGGCTCCTCGACCCGGCGGCTGAGCGCGTGGAGATCCCCTTCGAGGGCGCGACCCTGGTGGGCAACCTGCGCCGGCCTACCGGTTCGTCACGCCCGCCGATGGTGCTCTTGATCCCGGGGCTGGATTCGACCAAGGAGGAGTTCTTCTATTGGGAGGCCGTGTTCCTGGCGCGAGGGATGGCGACCTTCTCGCTGGATGGGCCCGGGCAGGGCGAATCAGGGTACACCACCTACATCCGGTACGACTACGAGGTTGCGGTGACGGCTGCCCTCAACACGTTGGCAGGACGCGATGACATTGACATCTCCCGTGTGGGAGCCGCGGGCGTGAGTCTCGGCGGGTACTACGCTCCGCGCGCGGCCGCGTTCGAGCCGCGCCTGAAGGCCGTTGCGGCCATCGCCGGCCCCTACAACTTCGGGGAGACATGGCCTGATCTCCCCGCTTTGACCCGGGAGGCGTTTTCTCATCACTCCGGATCGCAGACCGACGAGGCTGCGCGCGCGAACGCCCTGCGGCTGGACCTGTCCGGCGTGTTGCCGCATCTGAGCCAGCCGCTACTGGTCGTCTTTGGCAAGCTGGACAGGTTGATCCCCTGGCAGCACGCCGAGCGGGTCGCCGCCGAAGCCCCAAACGCCGAGTTGGTAATCTACCCCGAGGGGAACCACGTCTGCAACAACATCCCGTACAAGTACAGGCCGCTGGTGGCGGACTGGATGAAGGAGAAGCTCGCGCATGTGGGATAGATTCTCTGTCGGTGAGATGGCGCGCCGCTGGGCGCTTGCACGCGACCTGATGCGGCGGCGCGACCTGGCGTGCCTGCTGGTCTTCGGCAACTCGGGGGTCAACCGCCACAACCAGGCCAACGTGTTCTGGCTAACCAACCACCTCGACCTGCACCACAACTACCTTGTTGCTTCCCTGGACGAGGCGATTGAGCCGGCACTCTACGTGGGACTGACCAACCATGTGCCCAACGCCAGGCAGGTAAGCGATGTTCCCATTATCGAATGGGGCGGCTACAACCCGGCCGAGGCGGTTGCGGCGCGGCTGCAGGCCGTGGGCCTGGGAGGCGCCAGGATCGGGATCGTGGGTATCAACCACAAGTTTGGGGCTTGTCTCAAAACGGGGGGCACTCATGAGGCCCAAGCCGTCTCCAGGGACGTGATGAGGATGGAGAGCTGGGGACGATCCTCCCCCCGGACGGTGGCTTCGACGGCAGCGTAGCGCTCGGGGTGCAGGGCGTACACCAAGCAGGCGGCGAGCATGTGCAGCGCGCCGGTGGCGGACCAGCGGCGGCCGATCTGCTTGAGGCGCAGCAGCACCCGGCTCCAGATGCTCTCGAGCCGGTTGATCGAGAGCGGGAGGGGCTGGCCCGTGGCCAG
>JASEHJ010000095.1 GCA_030018905.1 bacterium
CTACACCGAAGGGCATGCCCCCGACAACGGCCATCAACTTGGTCCCGTACGATGCGGTGAAGGCCGGGAAGGACCGGGGGATCAATCTCATCATCTTCGACGAGATGATGGCCAAACGGTGAAGGCGCCATCCACTAAGCTTAAGCTCGGCGTTGAGGGAGTCCGCAAGGTCTTCGGCGATGGCCCGTCTCAGGTGGTCGCCGCCGACGACGTCGGATTCGATGTGCGCGACGGCGAGCTGTTCACGCTCCTGGGACCCAGCGGCTGCGGCAAGACCACCACGCTGCGGTTGGTCGCCGGACTGGAGCGGCCGGATGCTGGCCGGATCATCTTCGAGGGGGCCGACTGGACGCCGCTGCCGCCCTTCCGGCGCAGCATCGGCATGGTGTTCCAGAGCTATGCGCTCTTCCCTCACATGAGCGTCTTCGAGAACGTGGCCTACGGGCTGCGGGTGCGGCGGATCTCCCGCACCGAGGTCGGCCAGCGCGTGAACGAGGCCCTCGAACTCGTGGGGCTGGCCGGGACCCGGGCCCGCAGGCCCGGGCAGCTCTCGGGCGGGCAGCAGCAGCGGGTCGCGCTCGCCCGGGCGCTGGTCTACCATCCTAAGCTACTGCTGCTGGATGAACCGCTGTCCAACCTGGATGCCAAGCTCCGCGTCTACATGCGCGGCGAGATCAAGCGCATCCAGCGGCAGGCCGGAATCTGCGCGGTCTACGTCACGCACGATCAGGAGGAAGCGCTCTCCATCTCCGACCGCATCGCCGTGATGCAGGCCGGGCGCATCGCGCAGGTGGGCACGCCCGCGGAGATCTACGAGCAGCCCGCCTCCACCTTCGTCGCCGACTTCGTGGGCAAGGCGAATTTCCTGGAGTGCACAGTGCTGGAGCATGACGGCGAGACCTGCATCATCCGCTGCGGCGGCGCGCGCCTCCGCGCCATGGCGGCGACGGGCAGCCCTCCCATGCCCGCGGGGGCAGAGGGACTGCTCTTCTTCCGGCCCGAGCGCGCGGTGATCTCCCACGTCCGTGAGGGCGCCTCCGGCCTGCTGGCGTGCGTTAGGGATATCGAGTACCTGGGCAGCCTGGTCCGCTACACCCTGGCCGGCGAGGGGGGCTGGACGGTGCTGGTGGACGCACCGCCCATTGGCGGCATCCGGCAGGCGGGGGAGGAAGTTCTCATCACCCTGGCTGCGGATCACGCTCAGGTGTTTCCGAAGGGATCGCGCTGATGGCGACGATTGCGGCTCCGAGGGTGCGGCCCCGCCGCGCCTTTGATCTGAGCACGGCGGCGATCCTCCTGCTGGTGGTGGGTATCCTGGGGCTGCTGATCGTCTACCCGCTGTCGCGCGTGTTGCTGCTCAGCTTCATCAAGCCGGGCGATCCGGTCTCGCCGGCCCATCTCACGCTGGCCAACTTCTCACGGTTCTTCACAAGCGGCCTCTACCAGAAGGCCCTGGTAAACTCGCTGGTGGCCAGCGGCACGACCGTGCTGGCGAGCCTTGTGTTGGGCATTCCGCTCGCCTACATCCTGGCCCGCGTTAAGGTTCCGTTCCGGGAAGCGCTCATCTCGCTGGCGACGCTGCCGCTGATTCTCCCGCCCTTCGTGGGCGCCTACTCCTGGATACTCATCCTGGGCCGGCAGGGCGCGCTGACCTCCTTGATTCGAGAGGGTCTGGGGATCCATCTGCCGAGCATCATCGGGCCGTTCGGGGTCATCGTGACGATGTCGCTCTCCTACTACCCGTTCGTTTTGCTGCCTCTGCTTGGAGCCCTCTCCTCCGCGGACCCGCACGTGGAGGAGAGCGCGCTGACGCTGGGCGCCTCCCCGTTGCGACGGATCCTGACCATCACGCTGCCCCTGGTACTGCCGACCATCGGTGCCGGCGCCATCATCGTGTTCATGCGGGCGATCGGGAACTTTGGGGTCCCGGCGCTGCTGGGCGGGGAGTTCTACGTCCTGCCAACACTGATCTACTTTGAGGTCACCGGCAGCTTCAACCTGCACGGCGCCGGCGCGATCGCGTTGGTGAGCACCCTGTTTTCGATCGGCTCGCTGCTGGCACTGCGCTACATCACCGGGAAGGGTGGGTTCGTCACGATCACCTCGCAGGCACGCCAGATGACGCAGAGCAGCCACCCGGCGGCCCGGTGGCTGGGTTTTGGTTTCTGCGCCGCGGTGATCGGCATCTCGCTCCTGCCGCATCTCACCGTGCTGCTGGCGTCGTTCGCCGAGCGGTGGGCCGGAACACCCCTGCCCACCGCCTACTCGTTGATCAACTACCGCAAGGCGTTCACGCTCTCGATGGACGCGATACGCAACAGTCTGGTGCTGGCTGTCGGGACGACCGTAATCTGCATGATCATAGGGTCGCTGATGGCCCACACGGCCGCGCGCAAGCGGATCCCGGGCAGGTGGTTGATGGACATCACGATCATGCTGCCGTTCGTGCTTCCCGGCATCATGGTGGGCGTGGCGATCCTCGTGGCGTTCATCGTTCCTCCCTTCGAGCTTGCGGGCACCGGAACGATCTTGATGATCGCCTACTTCATCCGGCGCCTGCCGTACACGTTCCGGTCCGCCTATGCCTCGCTCACCCAGACCGACATCGCGCTCGAAGAGGCGTCGCTGACCTGCGGCGCCAACCAGAGCACCACCTTCCGCCGGGTCACGCTTCCGTTGATCACGCCCGCCGTCGCCGCCGGGGCCACGATCACCTTTGCCACGCTGCTCGGGGAACTGACCACCACGCTCCTGCTGTACTCGGCCCGGTGGAAGACGATCGCGGTCAAGATATTCGAGTTCATCAGCTACGATCAAACAGGACCGGCCTCGGCGCTGGGCGCCCTCCTGGTCGCCGCCGTTCTGGTCACCGTCTACGTCGCCAACCGCCTCTCTGGCAGAAGCCTCACCTCGGCGCTGGGATAGCCCTCGTGCCCATGAAGGTGGAGTTCTTCCTCTCCTCATCCGCGTTCCGGCAGGCGCCGGGAGAGGTCGCAGCGTATGCCCGCGCGCACAACTACGGCGGCGTCGAGTGGTACCTCGACCTGCTGCGTCTGCCGGTTGCCCCGTCGGCTCGGGCGAAGTTGTTCGACCGCATGCGGGCGGATGGCCTGGGCGCGCGCTTCCACGCGCCCGCCGCCGACATGGAGATGGGGCACCGCGACCCGGCCATCGCCGAGGTGTCGCTGCGCTACCTGCTGATGTACATCGAGTTCCTAGCCGAGATAGCGCCGACGATCCTTACCGTCCATGTGGGCTCGCGCGCGATCCCGATGGAGTTGCTGGCATGGGAGCGCACGCTGGATCACCTGCGCCAGGCCGCGGAGGCCGGACGGACGCGCGGCGTGACGGTCTGCCTGGAGAACCTCAAGGGCGGATGGACCAGCGACCCCAACCGGCTGCTGGCCATGGCCGAAGCCGCCGGGTGCGCGATCACATTTGACCTGGGGCATGCAAGTGCCAGCCCGTTTGTCCGGGAGGGCGGCACGCTGGAGGCCTTCCGGGCCGTGGTCGGGCCGCGGATCGCCAACGTGCACGTGTACGAGATCGAGACGCCCGACGGCCGACACCTCCCCCTGGAGGACACCGCCGGTCACGGTCCGACGCTCGACGCGCTGCTGGCAGGCGGGCTTCACACCTGGATTCTGGAGCTTTCGACCCGCGAGGACCTGGAGCAGACACGGCAAGCCCTGCGCGCCTACGAGCCGGGGTAGGACCCCCGCCTCCCCCGGCCCCCCGCCTCCCCCGACCCCCCGCCGGCAGGACCTCGCCGACCGGCAGAGAACCTAACCCTCCACACCGGAGCCATCGTAGCAGACCTTGTAGCACAACCTCCCGGAGTGCCTTATGCGGGCGACCTGGCTGAGTTCGTTCATCACAGATACCATCTACCTTGCCGTGGGAGCGTGGTCCTCGCGGCTCGTGGGCTCGCCGCTGCAACGGGCGATCGCCCGCAGAAGGTACGGCGCTCTGGCGGCCAGCTACGACGCCGATGTGATCCCCCAGGACGGCTATCTCGCGCCGATCGAGACCGCCCTGGACCGGCTGCCCGCAACTCCCATGGAGGTCCTGGACGTCAGCACGGGCACCGGCGCGGTGGTGGGCGTCTTGATGCACAGGTTCCCTGGGTGCCGCGGCGCCGCGGTAGACCTCTCGCCGGTGATGCTGGCCCACGCCGCCCGGCACGCGCGCGAGCGCGGGTGGTCGGTCCGGCTTGCCGCGGCCGACGCCGGGTGCCTTCCCTTCCGGGAGGGAACGTTCGACCTGGTCACGGTGCAGAACGCCTTCCCGGTGCCCGGTGAATTGGTCCGGGTGTTACGTCCGGGAGGGTGGGTGGTGATGAGCTACTCCGCCGGAGGATCGGTCTTGCCGTGGATCGTTCGCTCGCTGACCGGGCAGTTACGCGCGCTGGGCTGCCAGGAAGTAGAAACCCGCCGAGTAGGCTCGGGACGGTACTTTCTCGCGCAGCGCCCGGGCGGGACGGTTCATGCATGACCACGTCATGCGTCATCGCCGCCTACAACGAGGAACGCACGGTGGCCTGGGTGGTCGAGGCCGTACGGCGCACGGGCGAGGTGGCCGAGATCATCGTGGTCTCGGATGGATCCACCGATGCGACCGCGGAGGAGGCGGCCGCATCCGGTGCCGACGTCGTCATCCAGCTCCCCAGGAACCTGGGAAAAGGTGGAGCGATCCTGGCCGGAGCGCGGCGGGCATCCGGGGAGATCCTGCTCCTGCTCGACGCCGACCTGGAGAACCTCAAGCCCGAGGAGATCCGCGCGCTGGTCCAGCCGGTGCAGCAGGGCCGCGTGGACATGGTGGTAGGTGTTCTGGCCTCGGACCTCGTCCAGACGGTGCTGCCGCATCTCTCCGGCATCCGCGCCGTCCGGAGGAACGCGCTGCTCGACCGACCCCATCTGGCCGGAACCCGGTTCGGGTTCGAGCGCGCGCTGACGGAACTCGCCTGGCGGGAGCGGTGGAAGATCGAGAGGTTGCCGTTCACCGGCGTAACCCATCTTCGAAAGGAAGAGAAGTACGGCCTGATCCAGGGATGGCACGGGAAGGCACGCATGATGGTCGAGGTGCTGGGTCTGCGCGGGCGGCGGCGCAACGCCACCCCACGGCAGAAGACGCCCCTGCTGGCCCTGACATGCCTGACCGTGGTGGCCGTGTACATTAGCATGGGTCTCTTCTCTGCGCCACGCGCGGTCGGCAGCGCGCTCGAGGTGCTCCCCGAGCCCGAGCAGTCCGACCGAGTGCTGGTCATTGCCGCACATGCCGACGACGAGCTGCTCGCAGCGGGCGGGTTGATCCAGCGGGCGCTGGCCGCGGACGCCGAGGTGTGGCTGGTCTTCGCCACAAACGGCGATGCCAACCGCCTGGCGGCGTCGCTGGGTGGCAAGCGGCTGCTGGCGCGGCCGGCCGACTTCATCGCCGAGGGCGAGGTGCGACAACAGGAGGCCCGCCGCGTGATGGGCCGGCTCGGGGTGCCGCATGGCAACATAATCTTCCTCGGATATCCCGATCGCGGTTTGATGGCTCTGGCCACGCACCGTCGGGGGACTGAGAAACCCTACGTTTCGCCATTTACCAAGGCGTCGGCCTCCCCGTACCGGGATACGTTCCGCCCGCGTGCCGGGTATACGGGTACCGATCTGCTGCGCGATCTCAAGTCTGTCGTCCGGCAGGTACGGCCCACGGTGGTCCTGACACATCACGAGGCAGACAAGCACGGCGACCACCGAGCGCTCAACGGGTTCGTGCGAGAAGCGATCCGGTCGCTGGAGAATACGGGTGCGCTGCGGCACCCGCGCCTCTACACCTTCCTGGTCCATGCCTGGGATTACCCGCGACCGCTGCGGTACGCGCCCGATGCGGCACTGCTGCCCCCGAAGTCACTCCGGGACGGCTACCGTTGGCTGCGGCTCGACCTCCAGCCCGAGGAGCTTGCCCTCAAGCACGCTGCGCTGCGCGACTATCGCAGCCAGCTCGACAGCCCATACCTGCGGCTGCTGCTGAGCAGCTTCCTGCGCCAGAACGAGCTCTTCGCCGAAACAGAACCCTGATCCGGCGCTTTGGTGCGCTCAACCCTCCATGGATACCTCCAGGTGGCCGCCGCGGCCGTACTGTGGGGCACGCTGGGCGTGGCGGTTCGCAGCCTGCTCGCCTCCGGCCTGAGCCCGCTGCAGGCCGCTGCCTGGCGCGCCGGCGGCGCGTTCGTCGTCCTGCTGATCTACTGCCTGCTCGCAAACCGCCCGGCGCTTCGGGTCCGGCGCAGGGACCTCCTTCTCCTGGCCGCCTACGGCGCGGTCAGCGTTGCAGGGTTCATGACCGTCTACTTCACGGCAATTGATCTCACCACCGTGGCGACCGCGGCGGTGCTGCTGTACACCGCGCCGGCGTGGGTCGTGATCCTGGCGCGCGCGTTCTACGGCGAGGCGGTGACGCCGATGAAGGCCGCGGCGGTGGCGCTCACCTTCGCGGGCTGTGTGCTGGTCGTCGGGGCGTTCGGGCCTGGGGCCGTGCGCCTCACCCCATCCGGGCTGATGGCCGGCCTGGGGGCAGGACTAACCTACGCGCTCTACAGCATCTTCGGCAAAGCCGCGCTGCGCCGGCACTCGCCGCTGACGACCGTGGTATACACCCTGGGGTTCGGGGCGATCTTCCTGGCGGCCGCATCCGGCGGGCTGCCCCCTGTGCGCGCCGCTACTCTCCCTGTGCTCGCCTACGTGATCGCGGCCCCGACCTGTGCTGCCTATCTCCTGTACATCGCCGGACTGCGCCAGATAGAAGCCGGCCGCGCCAGCGTGGTCGCCACGCTGGAGCCGGTTGTGGCTGCGCTGGGCGGCACGCTGCTGCTGCGCGAGCCCATGGCCGCCGCGCAGTGGGCCGGCGCGGCGCTGGTTGTAGGAGGCGTGGTACTGGTGCAGGGCGAGCAGATACTGCGGCGACCGGGAAAGCGCTAGCGCCTCCGGGGCATCAGCGCCTCCAGGGCATCAGCGCCGCCGGATCCTCAAGGCGGCCACGGCGATGCCGGTCCCGGCGGTCATCACGATCGCGCTGGCAACGAACGGCGCCCGCGGGCCCACCGCGTCCCACAGTATGCCGCCCAGCAGCGGGCCCAGGACCAGGCCCAGTCCCTGCGCGGTCTCGGAGGCGCCCATGGCCAGCCCGAGCCGTCCGGGTGGGGCCAACTCGCTTACCAGGGCCAGCCACGCCGGCGCCGAGAGCGCGTAGCTGGCTCCCAGCAGGATACCGGCGGCTACCATCTCCACGAGGCGTCCGCTGAAGGACATCATCCACATCCCCAGCGCCCCCAGGAGCATGCCCACGGCTACCAGGCGGCGCTTGCCGATGCGGTCGGCCAACCGGCCGGCCGGAACCGTGGCTATCGCCACCGCGAGCACAATGGCCATGAACAGCCCGCCGATGGCTTCCTCGCTGAGCCCCACCACCTGCTTGGCGAAGATGGCTGCGATGGGCACCAGCAGGCCCACCCCGAACATCTGCACGAACGCCACCAGGTAGAGCGCGAACAGCACCGGAGAGAGCCTGTAACTGCCGAACAGGTTTATCAGGCGTGCCGGGGCCGCAGTGGCATGGTATCCGACGAAGGCATCGTCGTGTTCTGAATGGTCGTCCCGGCCGGGGAAGAAGAGCACCGCCATCAGTACCGCCAGGGTCATTAGGCCGCTGGAAAGGTAGAAGCCGGCCCGCACCTGGCCGGTGAACCCGACGAAGAACAGCCCCAGCGCAGGCCCCACGGCCAGGCCTCCGAGGAAGGCCAGGTTGAGCATGCCCATGCCGGTGGCCCGGCGGTCCGGGGTGGTCGTGTCGGCTACGGCCGCGGCGGCCGCCGGCCACAGCGCCGCCGAGCCCAGGCCGTCCACCAGCCGCAGCGGCACGAACAACACCGGCACCCGCAGCACCGCCATGATCAACGGCGCCAGGGCGCTGAGCACCAGGCCGGTGATCAGCACCGGCTTGCGGCCGATCCGGTCTGTCACGCCGCCCCAGGCGGTCTTGAAGAAAGTCTCCACCAGGGCAAAGGTGGCGATCACCACGCCCACGAGCTTCACGCTGGCCCCGAGCTGCCCGGTGAGATAGAGCGGCAGCAGGGGCAGCACCGTGGCGAACCCGAGTTGAGCCAGGCCGATGATGAAGGCGATGCGCCGCGACGCGCGCTCGTTGTTCACGCCGGCCGCTCCGGCGTCTGCGCGTGGGCCGCGGGCCACGAGAGGCCTCGGGCACCGGCGCGGCCGGCAGCCGCGGCTGCGGCGCGGTGCTCCTCGACATCCGGCAGCGGTGCGAGCGCCACCTCGCCGGCAGTGTTGCCGTACCGTCGGCGCAGCGCGGCCGCGGTCAGCTCATCGGCCAGCCACGGGTTCTTGGGCAGCAGCGGGCCGTGCAGGTAGGTTCCGTAGACCGACCGCCAGACCGCGCCCTCTCCGCGGTCCTGCCCGTTGTTACCGGATCCGACGATCGCCGTTCCGATGGGACGCGCGCCGCTCCCGAGGTAGGTGCGCCCGCCGTGGTTCTCAAACCCCACGAGGATGCGGCCGGCGCCGGCCTCTCGGACCACGATGTTGCCGATTATCCGGCGGCTCCCGGGTCCCGGATGCACGGTGTGCAGGTCGAGCACCCCCAATCCCATCAGGTCCGGGCCGCCCGCGGGCCTGTAGTAGTGGCCCAGCAACTGGTAGCCGCCGCAGACCGCCAGGATCGCGGCACCCGCCGCCGCGGCCTCGCGCAGCGCCGGCCCCTTGACGCCACGGAGATCCGGCGCGGCCAGCCGCTGCTGGCGATCCTCGCCGCCGCCGATGAAGAAGAGGTCGCTGGCATCGGGATCCACCGGGTCGTCCAGGCGTGCCTCGATCACACGCACCGAGATGCCGCGCCACTGTGCGCGCCTGACCAGCGTGGTGACGTTGCCGCGGTCTCCGTAGAGGTTCAACAGATCAGGATAGAGGTGACAGATGCGAAGTTCCATGGCCGCTCCTACTGCTTCCAGGATCCTACTCCTTCCAGAACCCGCGCACGGCCCCACGGCGCGCCAGTATCCTCCTCAAGCGCAGCATCGCCGTATATGTGGGCAGGATGTAGAGGCGCTCGCCCTCTCGCAGCAGGCTGCGCGCGCGGTCGAGCGCCCCTCCGCCGTCACGCTCCACGATGACCCGCTCCGCGCCGAGGCCCGCGTACTTGAGGCGCAGCGCCATATCCTCCGCCCGCAACCCCGTGACCACCACCGCGCGTGCGCTGTCGCGCAGCACCTCGAAGTCCACGTCCCACAGCCACGAGATGTCGCGCCCGTCGGCGATCAGATCGTTGATGGCAATGAGCACCACCGGGGAGGTATCCGCCAGCAGAACGGTGCGTAACACCTCGTTGAACCCGGCGGGATTCTTGGCAAGCAGCATGAGCGCCTCGCGTCCACCGAGGTCAACCCGCTCGCCACGTCCGAACGCCGGCGCCGTGGCGGCTATGCCGCGCCCCACGGCCGCCGGGGC
>JASEHJ010000096.1 GCA_030018905.1 bacterium
CTCGGGTCGCAGTTCGAGTTGCGCGTCGAGGAGGGTTTCCCTCCAGAGACCATCTCCGAACTGGAGCGGAGGGGCCACCGCGTCATGCCCGCGGCCTCGCCCGAAGGCGGCGGTGGGGCCCAGGCGATCCTGGTGGATCACGAGCGCGGGGCGTACCTGGGCGCCTCGGATCCGCGCGTGGACGGCTGCGCGGTGGGGCTCTGAAGGGAGGCAGCCCGATGTCGGCTGATGCAGATGGGTCGCGCGGCTTCATCCGCGCGACGTATGACAGCTTCCTGGAAGACGACTGCTCGTTCGCGGCCGCGTCAATCGCCTACTACGCTCTGCTCTCGATCTTCCCGTTCCTGCTGGCAGTAGCCGCGGTCTCGACGCACTTCCTTGAGCCCGAGCGCGTTCAATCCGCGATCCAAGAAACACTGCGTGCCTATCTTCCACCGAGGGCACACGCGGTGATTCTCGAGAACATGCGGGAGGCCATTCGACTGCGCGGCCCAGTTGGGGTAGTGGCGATTGTCGTCTACCTGTGGTCGTCATCCGCGGCGGTCGGCGCGGTGCGCCACACTCTAAACCGGATTTGGGACGTGACGCGCAGCCGTCCGTTCTGGCGGAGGAAGCTGCTCGAGGTCGGGACGACCCTTGCGCTTGCCGGAGTCCTGGGCACTCTGGCCATCATCTCCGTGGGCCTGTCCATCCTGGCGGAACTCGGGTGGTGGATCCCTCTCTCTGCGCCGTTCCGTATACTGATACTGACCGGCCCGGCACGGGAGGCAGCCGCGCTCGGGCTTGCGTTCGTGGCGTTCCTGCTCGTCTACGGTATACTCCCCAACCGACCGCTTCGCCTCCGGTGGTTGTGGCCCGGCGCGCTCGTCGCCGCTGTTCTTTTTGAAGCGGTGCGGCACGCCGCGTTCTGGGGTCTTGCACGGTTTGCCCAGTACCAGCTCGTGTACGGCTCCATGGCCGGAATAGTCATTTTCATCCTGTGGATGTATGTCGCGGCGACCATCCTCTTGATCGGCGCGGAGATCGCGCGGTGCCTGGCGCCTCTGTCTCCCGGAGGTGAATAGGGGTCATGGTCGAGAGGGCCTCAAGAACCGCTCAGGCCCAACGCGCCATGCGAGAACTGCTGGGCGGCCGGCAACTGATCGTTGTCAGCAATCGGGAGCCGTACGCTCATCGCCGGGGCAGGCGGGGCCTCGAGGTGGAAAGCCCGGTCGGAGGGCTCGTGGCCGCGCTCGATCCGGTCCTCCAGGCCACCGGCGGCGTGTGGGTAGCCTGGGGAAGCGGGGAGGCCGACTTCGAGGTTGTTGACGCCCACGACTGCATTCAGGTTCCACCCGAAGCTCCGCGCTATACCCTGCGGCGAGTGCGCCTGACCGGCGACGAGGTGGAGCAGTTCTACCGCGGCTACGCGAATCAGTCCATTTGGCCGCTCTTCCATCTGGCCGTGGAGAAGGCCCGGTTCGTCCGTCGGAACTGGACCGCGTATCAGACCGTTAACCGGCGTTTCGCGGACGCGACCTTGAGCATGACCTCCGGCGAAGCAGTTGTCTGGATTCATGACTACCATCTTGCGCTTTGCCCTCTCTACCTGCGCCGGGACCGCCCGGACCTCTTCCTGTCGCACTTCTGGCACATCCCCTGGCCGGCTTGGGATGTGTTCCGGATCTGCCCTCAGAGCACCGAACTGATCGAGGGCCTGCTCGCCAACGACCTGTTGGGATTCCATCTCCAGCGCCACGCGGACAATTTCCTCGACTGTGCCGAGCGCGAGCTGGGTGCCGAGGTAAGCCGAGAGGAAGGTCTTGTCGAGTACCACGGGCGTTACACCCGAGTACAGGCATTTCCCATCAGCATAGACCAGGACAGGTGGGGACGGATGGCGGAATCGCAGGAATGCGAGCGGTGGATGGCCCGGTTGCGCCATCGCTTCCGCCTAGCCGATCGGTTCATCGGGGTTGGTGTTGATCGTCTTGACTATTCCAAGGGAATCCCCGAGCGGCTCCGCGCCATAGAGGTGCTCTTCCAGCAGGCACCGGGTGTTCGCGGCCGGTTCGTCTTCATTCAGAAGTCCGAGCCCAGCCGGACGCGGATCAAAGCCTACCGCGATCTGCAGAATCATGTTGAGGCTGAAATCGAGCGGATCAACGCGCTCTACGGAACGGAGGCCTGGCAGCCCATAGTTCACATCCCCCGCCCCCTACCCGCCGCGGGGATGGCGGCGCTCTACCGGATGGCCGACCTCTGCCTGGTGACCTCCCTCCAGGATGGGATGAACCTGGTCGCCAAGGAGTTCATAGCCTCTCAAGTTGATGGCCGCGGGGTACTGGTTCTCAGCGAACTGGCCGGAGCCGCCGACGAGGCGCCCTGGTCGCTCACGATCAACCCGTTCGATTCCGAGGGCGTCGCCGAAGCACTGCAACGGGCACTGCGCATGCCGCCGGCAGAGCGCCAGGAACGCATGCGGCACATGAGGGGCCACCTGCAGCAGCACGACGTCTATCACTGGATGGAGCAGCACTTCCGTGCCGCAGCGCGCCTGCTGGCCACAAGGGCGGCAACCAGATCCGTGTTCACGGACATGCAGCAGATCCGGCAGCAAGTTGCGGCACGTGATCACCTGGCGGTGCTCGTGGACTTCGATGGGACCCTTGCCCCGATCTCAGACCGCCCGGATGATGCGAGCCCACCTCCGCTGGCGCGCGCGGTCATGGCGCGTCTGGCTCGTCGTCCGAAGTGCCTTGTAGCCGTCATCAGCGATCGCGCCCTGGATGACCTGAGGCAGCGAGTGGGCCTGACGGGCGTCACGTATGTGGGTAGCCTTGGCTTCGAGATCGCCGGGCCGGGCTGGAGATCCGAGCGGCGGCAGGCCGCGGAAGTCCGGGCCCTCATCACGGGCTGCAGTCAGCGCCTGAGGGTCCGGCTGCGGGGCGTGCAAGGCGCCGCCGTTGAGGATAGGGGTCTCACCGCCAATGTTCACCACCGTATGGTCCAGCGAGACCAGGTCGAGACCATCCGCCAGGTCGTGCTGGAGGAGGTCGGGCGCGCACCCCCGGGCAAGCTTGTGATCCGGCGGGGGAAGATGGTGCTGGAGATCCGGCCGGCGATAGATTGGGACAAGGGACAGGCCGCGCTCTGGCTGCTGGAGCACGTCCTGGGCAAGGATTGGCGTGCGCGGTGCGCCGTGCTGTACGCGGGGGACGACCGTACGGATGAGGACGCCTTCCTGGCCCTTGCAGACGATGGCGTTACCATCAAGGTGGGCGCCAGTCCCTATCCTACCGCTGCCAGGTATGCCGTCCGCAATGTGGCCGAGCTACAAGCGCTGTTGGAGGCTATCTGGAGCTGGGTCCAGCCCCCAGTGAGCCCGCGCTAGCAGCAAAGGGCCGGTCCACCGGAAATAGCTCAACCCACACCGGCCCCTGGGGCAGCACCACGGGGCCGCCGCCTGCGGTCTGAAACGCCAGCGGCTTGTCCTTGGACCTTAGCCAAGTTCCCTCCACGAGGCGGCCTTCGGTGATGATGGCGAGGCGCCCTGTGCCGATCAGGGTGATCTTGCTGCTCGGGACTCCCTGTTCCATCACGTCTCGCCACTGCACGAACGCGACCAACACCGATGCCGGCGCGATCTGCCTGCCGTCTGCGTCCAGATGTGGGCGGCCGTCCTGGTCGCGCATATACCGGCGCCGCCCGGCGTCGTAGCGATAGCGGACCGCATAGAGCGGGCCGTAGTCGAGCTCGACCACCTCAGAAAGCGTGGAGTTGGGCATCACTACCTGCGACGCAACCTCCATGGAGTAGGGCACACCGCCGGGACGCACATTCATCGGCTTCTTGCGTAGTTCGGCGCGCAGTCGGTCGAGCCGCGTGAAGAGGTTGTGTGGCATCTTGCGCGCGGGATCACGCCAGAACGGCCCTGAGGCCCAGAACTCGTTGATGACCGGGAGCTTCTGCGCCCGGATTGACGCCAGCGCTTCCGCGCTGTGGCCGGCGTGTACCAGAACCGCGCCCAGGTCCGAGGCGATCTCTAGCATGTACTGCCGCGCGCTGCGCACCGGACCGATCGCCGTGGGGGTGTCCCCGCAGTAGGAGGCAAGGAAGCGCGTGATGCGCGCCTCGGTTGGAAGCGCGTAGACTAGGCACGCGTCGGCCAGCCCCGACTGCGGCCGTGCCTGAGGGGTGTTTTCGATCACGACCAGGAATGGCGTCTCTCCGTCGGCGCCTGGAATGAGCACGCGTTCCACTTCGGGCATCGCCGGCGCCTCAGGAACGGGCTGCCCCCCCTGGGGGCCAGTGTCACGCCACGCGAGTATTCCTGCGGCGAGCACCACCGCGACGGTTGCCGACCAGATTGCAGCTCTTTGCTTGTGGCCCACGGGTGAGTAACATTATACCGGCGGGAACGCCCCGCCGCGACCGTATGGAGGTGGAGCATGCCAGATGCACGATACGAACGCACCCTCGTCTTCCTGAAGCCGGACGGTGTCCAGCGCGGGCTGATTGGGAAGATCGTGGGGCGGTTTGAGGGTGCTGGGTTGAAGGTGATTGGCCTGAAGATGATGCGGGCGACGCCCGAGCTGCTGGAGCGCCACTACCCATCGGACGAGGGATTCCTGCGCACCATTGGCGGCAAGACGCGCGAGGCGTTTGAGGCCGCGGGCCTCGACGTCCGGCGCGAGGCGGGCACCGATGACCCCCTGGCCATCGGGCAGAGGGTGCGGCAGTGGCTGATTGAGTTCGTTGCGTCCGGGCCGGTTGTCGCGTTTGTACTGCAGGGCACGCACGCCGTCTCGGTAACCCGGAAGATGGTCGGCGACACGCTGCCCTATCGTGCCGCGCCGGGAACGATCAGGGGCGACCTGTCCGCCGACTCCCCGGCCGTTGCGAACCTCCAGAAGCGCCCTGTGCGCAACCTGGTCCACGCCTCGGGGACGCTCGATGAAGCCGAGGCCGAGATCGGGATGTGGTTCTCTCCCCAGGAGATGTACGACTACCGCAGGGTGGACGAGGAGATCATTCTAGGGTAGCGCCTCTCCGAGCACCCATCCGCTGCCAGAGAGCACCTCGCCGGCCCGGGGATCGGCAGGCAGGACCCCACGGTCGGCCACCAGCGAGAGGGTGACCCCGGCCGTGGCGATGCGCATCCACCAGAACCGCTCGCCGGTGGCCACGTTGGTCAGCTCGTGTGACTCGGTGACGTACCCCGTGACAAGAGCCGTCGCGTCGGCGTCGCCGGAGGGCTCGTCCGCCCCGAAGTGGATGCTCGATGCGAACGATTGGACCGGAGGTCGGTACGAGTGCTCCATGACGGCTTCGTAGGCGCGCGCATCCGCGTACAGCGTGGCCTCGTGCAGGATCACCGCGAGGCGCACCGCGATCACGGCCTCCGGGCTCAGGCGCTGCTTGACGGCAAGGTAGTTCACCAGGTCAACTCGTAGAGGGAAGACCCCGGAGTACGGCTCGTCTTCCTCGGTGGGATTGAGCCAGCCGTCAATCCACCCTTCGAACCCGTCCAGGTCGGAAGGACCGACGCCGGTCAGTGCGATGCGACAACTGTCGTCGCCGGCGAAGAACGGCGTGGCGCTCAACGCCTCGCCCGCCTCGTTGGTCTGCGCCCAGATCTCGGGCCCCCCGCCTGGAGCCCACCGCACCAGCGTATGCCCGCCTTCGCTTGCGATGCGGCTGCCGGCCTGCGCGGCCCGCTGCGCAAGCGCCCAGTACTCGCGCGCCTCGCGCACTGGGAATCCGATGGCGGTGAAGTGGCTGGACATGGGCGCCATGAAACCCTTTCCCGGAGCGGCGCAGTATTCCTCCAGGGAGGTAATCCGCGGCCGCGGAAGAACAGTGTACCCGGACCGCCATCCGTTGGAAGGAGGCGATCAGTGGTGCGCATCCGTTACCTGGTGGTCGTGGCCCTGGGGGTTGCCATCGCCGCGGGCATCGCAGCGCTGCTGGTGACGATCGTGGTCCGGCAGCAGGAATCCCGCCTCACCTACTTCAGGGTCGTGGACGTGATGGAGAATGAACCGGACCCCGCGGTGTGGGGCCGCAACTTCCCCGATCAGTACGAGGCGTATCTCAAGACGGTACGGACCTCCGAGCTTGTCAAGTACAGCACCTACGGGCGGTACGGCGGGTCTGAGGCGTTTTCGAAGATCGACAAGTATCCAGATCTCGCCAGGATCTTCGCCGGAAACGCGTTCAGCGTTGAATACCGCGAGGAGCAGGGGCATCTCCAGGCGATGAAGGCCGTGCAGGAGACGAAGCGCCTCGGCGATGCGAAGCCGGGCACCTGCATGACCTGCAAGTCGAGCGATGTGCCCCGCCTGATGAAGTCGCTCGGCGCGGCTCAGTTCTACGCCACCCCGATGAAGGAACTAATCGAGAAGAACAACATCAAGCACGCAATCTCCTGCGCCGACTGCCACGACGCCAAGACGATGGCCCTTCGCGTGACCCGGCCGGCGTTCATCGAGGCGATGAAGGCCCGGGGGATTGATGTGGGCGCCGCTTCCAGGCAGGAGATGCGGACCTACGTGTGCGCACAGTGCCACGTGGAGTACTACTTCCGGGGCAAGACCGAGAAGTACCTGGTGTTCCCCTGGGCCAAGGGCTTGAAGATCGAAAACATTGAGGCCTACTACGACGAGATCAAGTTCTCCGACTGGGAGCACGAGATCACCAGGGCGCCGATGGTTAAGATCCAGCACCCCGAGTTCGAGCTGTGGTCCAGCGGGAACCACGCCCGCTCCGGCGTGGGCTGCGCGGACTGCCACATGCCCTACAGGAGGGTGGGGTCGGTTAAGGTCACCGACCACTGGATCCGCTCGCCCCTGCTCAACGTGCAGAACGTCTGCACGACCTGCCACCGCCAGTCTGAGAGCGAGATGCGCGCGCGCGTCCTGGAGGCTCAGGACCGGACCTACCAGTTGTTGACGCAGGCGGAACACGCGATCGTTGACGCCATGGCCGCGATAGAGAAGGCGATGGCCGAGGGCGTCACCGATCAGGCGCTGGCCGGAGCCCGCGGACTGCACCGCAAGGCGCAGATCCGTTGGGACTTCATCAGCGCAGAGAACAGCATGGGCTTCCACAGCCCGCAGGAGGCCGTCCGGATTCTGGGCGACGCGATTGACCACGCCAGGCAGGCCGAGATCGCCGCGCTCAAAGCACCCCGACCGAAACGGTAGGGGGAACCCGTGCGCCCCTGGGCAGTAACCGGCTTGGCGCTGGCCTTCCTGGCCGGCAGCGTCCTCGGCTTGGGCGCGTACACGTTCGTGTACGGCAAGGGCTACTCATACCTGCTCGACGACCCCGCCGCCTGCGTCAACTGCCACATCATGCGCGACAACTACGACGCCTGGGCATTCGCGACGCACCGGACCGTGACGTGCAACCAGTGCCATGTGCCCAAGGGATTGGCGGCCAAGTACCTGGCCAAGGCAAGGAACGGCTTCCTGCATTCGTACGCCTTTACGTTCAAGGACGTCCAGGTGATCCGAATCAGGCCGTTGAACCAGCGGGTTCTCGAGGCGAACTGCCAGGCCTGCCACGCGCGCATGATCGCGCTCGTCGAGCCGCACGCTGCGCAGCCGTCGAAGCTGTGTTTCGCGTGCCACAGGGGCGTGGGGCACGGGTTCTAGCGGCTATCCTGCCCGATCCGGCGCAGCGCCCGCCGCGGCGAAGTAGTCCTCGTCGAGGATCGCGTACCGGATCGCGTCGTGCCACCGGCCTTCCGCCCAGATGCGCTTGCGAAAGACACCCTCGCGCTTGTAGCCTGCCTTCTCCAATGCCTGCTGGCTGGCCCGATTGTCGGCGAGCGCCTCGGACTCGACCCGGTGCAGGTTGAGGGTCTCGAAGGCGAACTTCGTGCGCACCCGCAACACGTCGGTGGCGTAACCCTGGCCCCAGGCGTCCTTGTCTCCGATCACGATACCGCTTGTGGCCCGCCGCTGCCTCCAGTCTATTCCGTGGAGGCCGGTGAAGCCGATGTGCCGGTTGCGCTCGTCGTGGATCGCCCAGGTGAAGTCGTTGTCCCGCTTCTGCACCCTCTGGATCCACTCTTCCTCCATCCCCGGGGTCACGCCGGTGGAGAGGTTGAGATACCGCGTGACCTCCGGGTCGTTCATCCAGCGCAGCGCATTGTCGAAGTGCATCGAGCGGTCCACAGGGATCAGCCGCACCTTCTCGCCACGCAGCCCCACGATCTCCATCGTTGATCCTCCTTTCGGCTCATCTCGGCCTATCGCCGCCGCCCGCATCTTAGCCCGTGCCGTGAGGTACCGGGAACCTCCGCCCGCCGGGGTGGCGCTGCAGGTATTCCGCGTAGGCGCCCGGGAAGTGCTTCCGGTACAACGCCAGGTTGAATCCCTCCTCTACATCCGAGGTGCGCCACAGTTCGTGGAGCGCCCCATAGTCAAGATCGGCGACCACGACCTCCTCCTGATCCCACGACGCCGCCTGGGCCAGGATGCCGGACCCGTCCGGGGTCAACTCGACCGGAGCCAGGATCGCGCTCCGGCCGGTGATCGTCATTCCCAGGAAGCGACCCACCATCGCGGCGTGTATCCCGTAGGTGAGACTCTCCTGCACGCGCGGCCACAGCCCGCGCAGCGCCTTCCAGGCGTTGTAGGGGTCCGGGGCTGTGCCGGCGGCGCCGGCGGCGCAGCCGGCCGCACCCACTGCCCGGTCCTCCTGCACGTCGCACGCCGGGATCAGGATCACCTCTGCTCCCAAGCCTGCCAGGATGCGCGTGGTCTCGAAGTAGGTGGCGTCCATGCAGATTGGGAACCCCAGGGCGCCCGCCGGTGTGCGCACAACGCGCAGATCGTCCCCTGCCTCCAGACCCCACGATGCTTCGAGCGGCAGCAGGTGGCACTTCTCCTGGTGTCCAAGCAACGCTCCGTCCGGACCAAAGAGGTAGCCGACATTGAGCACGGCCCCGTGCTCGTCCGGCAGCATCGCGCTTCCGCTGGCGATGTAGACACCCAGCCGGCGCGCCACTTCCGAGAAGGTCGCCATGTAGGCGGTCCGGACCGCCGGGCCAATGAAGCGCAGGATCTCCGCCGGCCTGACGCTAGGCCCGGCTACCGCGCCGGTGGCCTGCGCGAGCGAGACATCATCGGGCAGACTGTCGAGCCCGGGCAGGAGCCCTACCAGGTGCGTGCCGCTGTCCTCTGGGAAGACGATCAACTGCGCGCCCAGGGCCGCGGCGTCGCGCGCGCGCGCCGCAATCATCTGCGCGTACTCGGCAGTGTCGCCGATAAGCCGCAGCCTCATCTGCACCGCGGCAACCCGGACCT
>JASEHJ010000097.1 GCA_030018905.1 bacterium
CATGTGCCCTTGCATCTGCGGTGGGATTCCCAGCGCCTCGCTGCGCTCGACCAGTTCCTTTCGGTAGCGGCGCTCGAGGATGTAGTCGCGCCGGACGATCTCGCCGGCGCCCAGGCTTTGCAGCAGGGGAACCAGCTCGTGGTTGAGATACGGGACGCAATCGTGGCAGGAGCCGTTGAAGTAGATAGTAACTGCTGGTGCGGCGCCTCCCTCGGGTGCGGCGGGCGCGCCGGGCGCCGCGGTCGCAGGAACCAGGATGGCGGTCGCGAGGAGCACCAGCAGGGCAAGCGGTAGTACGCGGTTCAAGGCGAGCCTCCCTTCAAGACTATGGCGCGCACCTCGATCTCCACCTCGGGGTTGCGCGGGTCGTTAGTGCGCAGGTACACGGCGTGGCGCGCTGGACCTGTCTGCGGCCCGTGGGCAATCGTGTCGAAGGTCACGCGCATCTGCGCGGCTCCGCCTGGAGAGATCCCGGTCGCGTCCATCTTCCCGGTTGTACACCCGCAGGAGGAACTTATGGCCTCTATGCGCAGCGGTGCACGTCCGCTATTGCGCACCACCACTGTTCTTGTCTTCACCATCGGTGCGGACAGGGGACCGAAGTCTAGCGCGGTAGGATCCAGCGCTATCGCAGGCCGCGCCGCGTAGTTCCAGACCGCCCAGGCGGCACCGCCGGCTACGACCAGCCCGGCCGCGACCAAGAGGACCGCCACGCGCCGCATCTGCCCCATCGGTACGGCGCTACGGCACCTGTGTGCCGGAAATGCGGACCCGGGCCTGAGGCTGTCGAGGGTCGTTTGAGTGGATGACCACGATCCGGTCAATCGGGCCTCGGAAGATGCCGTGCGCGTCCGGATCGTACTGCACGCGCAGGACCGCCCGCTCTCCCGGACGCAGGCGGGCCGACCACCCGACCGGCCACTCGCCGTGTCCCCGCATTCCAAACCACGGACCCTCCTTGCCGTTCACGATCAGGGCCGCCCTGGTGCAACCGCACGAGGTCTCCATCTCGTTGATTGTCAGATCCGCTTCGCCGCCATTGGCCGCCGATAACTCCACGGTCACGATGCCCTTGGCCTGGCTCACCTGGCCGAGTTCGTAGGTGCTCGGAGAAACGCGCAGCAGTGGAGTCCGGCCGGACGTGCCGGGCAGGTACTGCCAGCGCGCTGCCAGGAAGAGGCCGGTCAGCACGAGGACCGCCGCGGCCGCGAGCATCACCAGGCCGATTCCGCGCACTTTCTTTCGGCTACCCGTATTCTGCTGCCCGACCGCCGATCCGTGAGCCTTGCTTGTGCGCTTGCTCATGGTGTCGCCTCGTTCTCCTGTTGCCGCGGTACCCCCCCGCCCCCGGGGAGGGTATCGGGTTTGGGGTAATCATAGCACCGCGGGCTGCGTTTGACACTCCCCGCGCAGGCCGGTACGCTGTCCGAGGTCGAGGCTGCTGCCGTCGATGCCCGGCCTCCTCCCGAACACTACGATGGCCTTCCTGCAGGAATTCCGCGGCTTCACCCGCAACGCGCGCCTGTTGCTCACGACCGCCTTCTTTGTCGGATTAAGCATGGCCGTGGGCGGGCTGTTCCTGAACTTCTACCTGCAGAGTCTGGGTCTCTCGCAGCAGTTCATCGGGCTCGCCAACGCGCTGCCTTCCTTTGTTCTCGTTGCAGTCGGGCTGCCGGCCGGCCGGCTCATAGACCGGTATGGTCCGAGATGGGGGCTCCTGGTCGGCACCGTGTCCGCGGCCGCCGCTGCGCTCGGGTTCGCGCTCACCGGCGTGCCCGCAGCGCTACTTGCCTTCACGGTGATACAGGGAGTGGGCGCGGCCTTCGGGTTCATAAGCACGGCGCCGTTCCAGATGGCCAACAGCACCGAGCGCGAACGTGTTGCGCTCTTCAGCGCGCAGGCCGCCCTGATAACCGGCACCGCCTTTTTGGGCAACCTGGTTGGCAGCCGCCTGCCGGCAGTATTCGGTGGACTGGTCGGCATGCCGGCCGAGACGCTGCTCCCCCTGCGGTTGACGATGTTGGTCGTCGCCGCGCTTTGGGCGCTTGCGGCGCTGCCGATCGCGTTCACCGGCCCCAGCGTACACACCGGCCCGGGCGCACCGGGCTCGCCAGGAGCCCTGCCCGCTGGGCCGCAACCGGACGGTACAGAGAAGGCACCCCGCAGGCGCATGCTGTCCAATCCTGGGACGGTGGGCAGGCTGCTCCTGCCCGCGTTCCTGATCAGTCTTGGGGCCGGACAGACGATGCCGTTTCTCAACATCTATGTTTCAGGCAAGTTTGGCGCGGACTTCCGTTCGCTTGGGGTCTTCTTTGCCATAGGCGCGTTCGGGACGACCCTGGCCACCCTGGCGCAACCGCGGCTGGCTGCCCGGGTGGGCAAGGTCGAGTCGGTGCTGATCGTGCAGGCGGCCTCGATTCCCTTTCTGCTGATTTTGGGCTTCGTACCCGTGTTCTGGCTCGTTGCCGTCTCGTTCGTGGTGCGCACCGCGCTGATGAACATGGGCAACCCGGTCTACCAGGCTTTCGCGCAGGAGCAGATCGCGCCCGGTGAGCGCGCAACTTACAGCAGCCTGTCCACGATAGCCTGGAGCCTGGGATGGGCCCTTGGCTCGGCCTTCAGCGGGTGGTGGCGCGGACTGGTTGGATTCGAGGCGGGGTTCGACACGGTGTTTGGATTGATGACGGGTTTCTACGTCACGGCGATTGCGCTGATGTACGTGTTCTTCGTGAGAAGAGCCGGTCAACCGAAGGGAGGGTAACCGATGCCAGCAGGCAGGACTTCGTTCGCTTCGCCCGACGAGGAGCGCGAATATGTGACGAACGTCAAAGCCGAACTCGACCGCTGCGAAACCAAGGCCGAGGTCATCGAGGTCTGGAGGAAGCACTACCTAGCCCTCGGCCACAAGAAGCTCGGCCGGCTGCTGCTCGGCCGACCGTTGGAGGAGATCCTGAAGGTCAGGGAGTAGCGCCCGCCTAAGGGGCGGCGACGCAGCTCCTTCCAACCTCGCGCCAGGGATACTCCGGCAGCAAGGGGACCGGGGTGTAATGCGCCCCCGCGGCCATTCGTTCCATCTGCTTGATTCGCTCGACGGTCAGCGGGTGCGTTGACAGGTAGGCCCGGCCGTGGGGCGCGTCGGCTCCCTCCCGGCTGAGCCGGCGCAGGAAACTGACCATCCCATTGGGATCAACGCGCGCCGCCTGGATCAGGTTCATGCCGTCAAGGTCCGCGGTCTCTTCGTCCTGGCGCCGGTAGCGCAGTTGGCCCAGTGTCCCGGCCGTTTCCAGGGCCTGGCCCAACCCACCGGCGTCGCCCACCAACAGGCTCAGCAGCGCCCTCATCGAGATCTCCCGAAACAGCGCCTTCGTGCCGTGGCGGTGGAGGACGTGCTGCATCTCGTGGGCCAGCACCCCGGCCATCTCCGCGGGTGTCTGCGTCGCCGCCAACAACCCCAGGTGGATAATCAGGTATCCTCCGGGCGCCGCGAAGGCGTTGACCGCTGGATGGTCCACCACGGTAATCCTGAAGGTGTAGGCGCTCCGAGGACCCGCCGCGGCCAGCCTGGCCACGATCTCGCTGAGGGCTGCGTCGCGCTCCTGATCTGCGCACCGGCGCTGTGGAGGCGCCAGGGACTCCAGCGCCGCCTGGCCCAGCCGTTCCTCCCAGGCCGGTGGCATCTGCCCGGCGGCCAGGTCGGCCAGCGCAGGGATGCCCCACACGTAGACGGCGAGCCCGGCGACGACGGCTCCGGCTCCGGCCAGTAGGACCACGCCGGCCCAGTGCCGCCGTCTGAACACGGGGAGGAGGTGCCGGCCTGCCTCCGGCGCTCCCTCGCGGATCGCGGAAAGGAACGCTTCATCGGAGACCACGAGCGTCTCGGAGGGCTCTGGTCTCCGTTCGATCCTGATCTGCTCCCCGGGCAGCGCGCCCTGCGCCAGCTGGAGCTGCTCGTACGGCCACCAGAGGAACGTGCCCTCCTCGGTGGCCAGGCGCAGGCCGGTGGCCATAACCGTGATGGTGACCGGCCTGCGAAGGGCAGTTCTACCGTCGTAGTAGGAGCCCGGCCACATCGTGCTCGGGCGCGTCCGCATCGGCGGTGGTGCCGGGGATCCTACCAGCCCGGGGCCAGGCCGGGGAAGTCCAGACCCAGGAAGTCAGCGATCGCCTCACCCGTCGGCGAAGCCGCCTGGGCTTCCTGCCGGATCGCGTCCATCCCCAACAGGCCCTCGACGGCGAGCGTGTCGCACAGGAACCGGATGTTGCGTGCCTGCACCCAGGGGAGCGCCAGCCCCAGGGTGATGATCAGGAGCAGCCCGTTGCCGAGGTTGAGCCGGAACAAGCGGCCCCCTGTCACGGTGCAGCGGAACCGCGCGGCCGCAAACGAGGTGTGTGCCCACATGTACCGCTGCCGATGTGCGGCAAACCAGAACCAGTAGAGGCCGAGGGTCAGCGGCGTCAGCACCACTGCCAGGAGGAACCGGCCGAACAGGTCTGCCCCGGTCCCGTCGCACTCGAACCGCGCAGTCCCGTAGTAGGTGTTGCCTATAAGAAACCGCCACATGTTGTTGTAGAAGAACGGGTAGTACAGGCCGAGGGTGATCACGGTCAGCAGCGCCCCAGAAACGAACATCCTGACGAACGCTCCTGTTTGTCCGCGGAACGAGAACCGGATGCCCCTCCACGAGGCGCGGCTCAGGCGGTACCGGCGCGACCCGGCGATGGCCACCGGGATCACCACGAGCAGGACCGTGTAGATCAGGAGCGTGGCTGCAGCGATGACCTCGGGGCGGGCTCCAAGGAGCTGGAGCAGGGCCAGGCCGATCACGCCCAGCACGACCAGCCCCAGCGTCTTGAGGAATCCAAGCAGCAGTTCGACGCCGGTGCCGTGGTAGGCGAACCGGTCTCCGTTGAACTCCATCTGGCTGTGAAGGAAACGCTGCACCCTGACCTTGCCCCAGAAGTAGTAGATCCCCAGGGTGAAGATGCCTAAGAGCAGGTTAATGATGTGAATCCCGAAGAGGGTTCCGCCGTCGCCGTGGAACGAGAGCCTCGTCTCCGACCCGCCTGCCGCATCGGTCCGCGAGATATCCATGCGGCGGAGTTCGGCGGCCCACCCGATGACCCCTCTGAGGCGCCCGGGGATCTGTAGGGCGCAGAAATCTGAAAAGCCCGGGGAGGGGTTTGCCTCGCGGCGCAAGAAATATCGCTGATCATGCAGCGTTACCTGGTCCGCCGCGCGCTTGTCACCATCCCCATCCTGTTCGGCATCACGGTGATGAGCTACTTCATCATGTCGCTGACGCCCGGCGACCCGGTGCAGATGCTGATCAACCCCGGCATGAGCCAGGCCGACGTCGAGATCAAGCGGCGCGCCTTGGGCCTGGACCGGCCGGTTCACGTGCGCTACGCGAAGTGGCTCAACGAGCTGGTCCACGGCAACCTCGGGTACTCCTACAGCACAGGCGCGCCGGTCACGAAGAGGGTTGGCGAACGGGTGGCACCTACGCTAACGCTGACCGTCACCGCGCTGGTCCTTTCCTACATGATCGCGATTCCCATTGGGGTGGTGGTCGCCACGCGGCGGTACACGTGGATTGACTACGCGGCCACCTTCCTCGCCTTCCTGGGCATCAGTCTGCCGACTTTCTTCCTGGGGCTGGCCGGCATCTACGTGTTTGCGCTGCGGCTCCGGTGGCTGCCCGTGGGCGGAACGATGACCCTAGGCGGCGACGGAGGACTGCTCGATCTGCTCCTGCACCTGATCCTGCCTGCTTCGGTCCTGGCAGTTGCCGGGGCAGGCGCCCTTACCCGGTACGTGCGGTCGAGCATGCTGGAGGTGTTGGGGCAGGACTTCGTTCGAACCGCCCGCGCCAAGGGGCTCGCCGAGGCCACCGTCCTGCGGCGGCACGCGCTGCGCAACGCCCTGATCCCGGTTGTCACGCTCGCCGGGCTGCAGATCCCGGCGCTGCTGGGCGGCGCCGTGATCACCGAGCAGATCTTCGAATGGCCGGGCATGGGACGTCTCACCATCGAGGCGATCAACCAGCGCGACTACCCGGTGCTGATGGGCATAACCTTGATCACCGCGCTACTGGTGACGTTGGGCAACCTACTGGCTGACATCACATACTCTTTGGTTGACCCCCGCATCCGCTATGAGTGAGTGGGCTCCCTCCCGGACCGCTTCCTTCTGGTCGCTTGCCTTCCGGCGATTTATGCGCCACCGGCTTGCGGTTGTCGGGATCGTCGCGCTGGGAATGCTCGCCATCATGGCGCTGGCCGCGCCGTTGCTGGCGCCGCACAGCCCGACAACGATTGATCCCACCACCTTCCAGGGGCGGCCTTCCTCCGTGCATCTCCTGGGCACCGACAGCGTCGGCCGCGACGTCCTGAGCCGCCTGATCTATGCCGCGCGCGTCTCGCTGAGCGTAGGGATCTTGGCCGTCACGATGTACGTCCTCATTGGTACTTCGGTGGGCGCGATTGCCGGATACTACGGGGGAACCGTGGATCTGGTGCTGAGCCGGATCATGGACATCATGCTCTCATTTCCGCCGCTCATCATCATTCTGTTCGCGGTAAGCGTCTTCGGCAGGCCGAGTCTGTGGAACGTCATCATCGTGCTGGGTCTGCTGGGGTGGCCTGCTGTGGCCCGCCTGGTACGCGGCCAGGTGATGGCGCTACGCCATCAGGAGTTCGTGCAGGCGGCCCGCGCAATCGGCGCGTCGGATCCCGCGGTCGTGATGCGCCACCTGCTTCCCAACGCGATGGCGCCGGTGCTGGTGGCCGCAACGTTCGGGACGGCCAACGCCATCCTGGTGGAGGCGGCGCTGTCCTTCCTAGGGATGGGGGTGCAGCCGCCCACGCCCTCCTGGGGCAACATGCTCACCGACGCGCAGTCGCTCACGGTTCTGGAGCAGATGCCCTGGCTTTGGGTGCCGCCGGGATTCATGATCCTCATCTCGGTGCTGACGATCAACTTCGTGGGCGACGGTCTGCGCGACGCGCTCGACCCGAGCTTGAAACTATAGGTAGATTGGGATAGGATTGGTGGAATTCCGCAACACGCTCACCAGGGAGGGAAAAGGATGAAAGGTTTGCGCGCCAGGTTGACCGGTGCTATTGCGGCCGTTCTCATTGTCGGCCTGTTGCTGCCCGCGGGGGTCTGGGGCGGTCCCAAGTCGGAGTTCGTTGCCGTGGCAGGTATGTGGAGCCCGCCCAACAACTTCAACCCCATCAATACCGACAGCTCCTACGGGTTCTACTGCGTCCGCTTCATGTTCATGGGCATGGTTGAGGCGCGGGTCGAGAACAACCAGATGAAGTTCTTCCAGGCCCTCGCCAGCAAGTGGGAGGTCGGAGCAGACAACCAGACCTACACCTTCACGATTCACCCGCGGGCCGCCTGGCACGACGGCAAGCCCGTCACCGCCGAGGACGTACTGTTCACCCTCATGACCATCAGCGATCCCAGGACCGAGACCAACAGGGGCGCCCAGATCGCCTCCATCGCCGGCCTGGACGCACGGGGGAAGCGAGCGGCAGGCGCGCAGCTAGGCTTCCGGATCTTGGAGCCCAAGAAGTTTGAGATCAAGACCACCACGCCGGTGGACCCGACCATGTTCCTGGAGATGTTCGGCGCCAACGTCTACATTCTGCCCAAGCACGTCCTGGGCGACGTGCCGCCCGACCAGCTCGCCCGGCATCCGTTCTTCCACAATCCGACCGTGGGAAACGGCCCCTACAAGTTCGTGCAGTACAAGACCGACCAGTTCGTGGAGTTCCTGCTGAACGAGAACTACCACCTGGGCGCTCCAAACGTGCGCCGCGTTTTCGTGCGCATCATCCCGCCCGCCACGATGCTCGCGCAGATTGAGCGGGGCGACCTCGACGTCAGCGCCGGGTTCGGCATCGGCGAGGTCTTGATCGAGGACTGGGACCGCGTGAAGGGTATGGCTCATGTCCGCGCCGTCTCCTTCCCGGCCCCGGGCTACCAGTACATGCTGTTCAACTTCCAGAGGCCGTACCTGCAGGACAAGCGCGTGCGTCGCGCGTTCGCCCACGCCGTCAACCGGCCACTGATGGTCAGCCAGTTGCTCAAGGGCGAGGGAGAGCTGGCCGAGGGGCCGATCCCGCCGGCCAACCCCTACTTCAACAAGAGGGTGAGGCCATGGCCCTTCGACACCGCCCGGGCCCGGGCCTTGCTGACGGAGGCCGGGTGGGACTTCAACAGGACCGTCATCCTGCGGGTGCCGACCGGCAACATCATCCGTGAGCGTTCGGCCGACATAATCCGCGAGAACCTGATCGCGGCGGGTGTCAGGGTGGAGATTCAGAAGTCCGACTTCCCGACGCACATAGCCGCGCTGCGATCGGGCACCTACGATCTGGGCCTGGTGGGATGGGCAGGTCCTACCGATCCTGACGTCTCCTCGCAGTATCGCACCGGCGGCCAGTACAACTTCAGCGGTCACTCGATCGCGCTGATGGATCAGATTCTCGACGAGGGCGCGAAGACCGCGGATCCCACCAAGCGACGCGCCGTGTACGATCGATTCCAGGAGGTCTTCGCGGACGAGTTGCCGATGGTCACACTGTACTACGCGAATGCCCGGACGGCCGTAACGAAGCGCATGGTCAACGTCCTGTTCGATGCTTCGGGCTTGTTCGACTTCCAGACCTACCGTTGGGTCGCGGGAACGCAGTAGTTAGCGCAGAGTCAGAAAGGCAGTGATCGACAGGAAGAGGGGGCGGGGTTACCGCCCCCTTCTCCTGATCACCGGCCCGGGACGGGGAAGCCCTTTGCCCGGTCGCAGCCAGGAGCCCGCACATGGATGACATCTTCGCCCATATGGACGCCCGGTTCGAGAACCACATCTCACGCGTGAGGTCGTTCGTCAGCCAGCCCAGCATCAGCGGCGAGGGCACCGGCATGGCCGAGATGGCGGAGCTGGTGCGCGACTCCATCCAGAGGTTGGGTGGGACCGCGGAGATCGTCCCCACCCCCGGCTGGCCGGTGGTCTTTGGCGAGGTGGCCGTCGGGGCGCCCCGCACCCTGTTGCTCTATGGGATGTACGATGTGCAGCCGGTGGAAGGGGAGGAGTGGATCGCCCCTCCGTTTGCGGG
>JASEHJ010000098.1 GCA_030018905.1 bacterium
CCGGAGCGCTGAACTCGTAGATCTCCTCATGAATGCGATAGGTGTCTTGGCCGCATGGGTTATGGTCCTGGCATGGAGACGCCGGTCGGATCGTCTGCGCCAGAAGCGCGTTGAATGCAAAGAAGGCCATTACACCCGCATAGAGGAGCGTGGCGAGGAAGCTCCGCCAAAGTCTGGCTGGTGATCTCTTCTCGTCCGTGAAGTACCTGTATCCGTGCAGCATGGCTGCCCGGAACAGGTACAGCGCGTAACCTAGAAGCACAAGGGCCTGTGCATTCGTTCCCCACTTCGAACACCCAGTCCGGTCTGTCGGTCTCCCACCCCAGCCGCTTGGCATCGGATTTGTGGAAGATCACGTGACGCGCGAAAGCTGAGACACCCACTATGCCGAGGGTAGTAACCGTCACTACCGCAAGAGACGTCTGCGGGTTGTCTGAAGGATCCCGACAGCACCGGTAAGCATGCCAACAATGCTCATGAGTCCTGCGTGGTAGCAGCAGCATCAGCGAAGCCGAGAAAGTGTCCAGGGACTCCTGACTGAGGTGGGAATATGTCTCGGATCGGCATGGCTCGCATCGGAATCGTAGGCTACGGACGCGTCGGGTAGGCGATGGAAGCGTTCTTCGGACGCCGGTCTGAAGTGACCGTCTACGACCCACCGAATGAGCATAGCAGTCGGGACGAAATTAGCGGGAGCGAGCTAGTTGCGGTCTGCGTGCCCACGCCCATGCGCCCGGATGGATCGAGGCCGGCACGACACTGCTCCGCTCCACCGTCCCGGTCGGTACGACCGACGAGCTGAAGGCGAAGACGGGCAAACCGATCGTGTTCTCCCCGGAGTACGTGGGCGAGCCGCAGTACTGGGTTCCGTACGGCTTCATGCGGGACGAGATCGAGTGTCCCTTCTACATCTTCGGCAGCGATCCGGCGGACTGTGAGCGGGTGATCGCTCTGTTCGCCAACGAGATGCGGGAGGCGTGCGCCGCGTGGGTCCCATGCACACCGCCTCGTGGGGCGACAGCCGTGGGTTCTCTGGGAAGTACCTCCCGAAGGACGCGCTGTCCATGCTGCGATCTATCGAGTACCGGGGTGAGCAGGACTACCCCGCGGATCTCGACTTGTAGCCTTGCCAGGTAGTGTAAGGCTCCCCGGAGTCGCTATCTCACCGGAGCGCTCGTATCTCGACGCCGATCCGCAACTCCACCCAAGCCTGGTCCGCGGTGAGAGCAGGGAGATTCGCCTGGCGGGCGAGCGCGAGGCAGGCACGGTCGCCGAGGGAGAGTCCAAGCCCTCTGGTCTGGGGGCGCAGCATGCCGGCTCGGTAGGCGTCCTCGGCGTCGAAGTCCGCCACCTCAAGTCCCAACGGATCGAGCGCGTCTCTGATCTCGGTCTCGGGCATCCCGGCATCTGCGAGCTTGGCGACGACCTCAGAGAGGTTCACGGCGCTGATCACCGACCCACCGATCACCGCGCTCCATACCTCCGTTCCGGGCTCCTGGTTCAGGAGGGCGAGGAGCGCGGAGGCATCGAGCACGACGCTACTCACGGTGGGCCTCCTGGCGGCGCTCGGCGATCAGCTCGCGGGCGAGGGAGCGCTCCTGCGGGACATACCTGCGCACCAGGCCCTGCGCGTACTGGAGGGCCTGCGCAGGCGTGCATATCCGCAGCTCACCCATCTCGAGGCGCACGATGACCTCTACCCCTGTTCTCAGCCCCAGAGCTTTGCGATATGGGGCGGGAATGACAATTCTGCCACCTTGGCCGACTGATGTCTTCATGGGGATCTTATGACCTCCTATGGTGAGGCTACCATATTTCCTCCAGTCTGCCAATGATAGACGGTGTTGCGGCTCTATTCCTGCGATATTCTACTATATGCTAATCATAGAATCCGATAAGACATCGGGGGAGAAGTTTATGGCAACAAGACTCACGGTCACCGAAGCGGTCAGGAATTTCTCCGAGATAGTCGGGCGAGTGCGCTTCAAAGGCGAGAGATTCGTTCTCCTCAAGGGCGGCAAACCCGTCGCGGAGCTGGTTCCGGCGGATGCGGCGGCTCCGGTGCGCCTCGGCGATTTGCCGGCGGTCCTTGAGGACCTGCCCCATCTGGAACCCGAGGACGCCGATCGCTTCGCCGTCGATCTGGAGTCAGGCCGAACTGCTACACAGGGTCCATAGGGCTGCCGACCCTGAGCGAAGGACTCAGCGGGACCGCTTTGTGGAAGGAATCCTGGCCCGGTTCCCAGTCGTGGAGTTTGGCCTGGAGGCAGCCCGCGTTCACGCGCGGCTCTGGGCAGAACTGCTCGGCCGCGGTGAAACTGTGGGAGCGCACGATCTGATCATCGGAGCCACGGCGATTGCGATGGATTTCCAGGTGGCCACGGCGGCCTTGAGGCACTCGCCAGGGAGTTCGCCGAAGAGCTCCGGAAGCCAGGCCCCGCCGAGCCGGTATCCCTATCGGGGGCCGGCTGGCGGTGCGGGGTCTGGACAGTGGTGCGGAAGGGCGGGATGACCGGCAGCCATCGGCAGACGGCTACCGCGAGGCGCTGTCCCCTGAAGCCTTCCCCGACGTGACACTGGCCGCGGACGAGACTCTGGGCTGACGCCCGCAGCGGAATCCGATGAGAGCGCGATGAGGACGCTCCGGCGGGGGGCCACCGTGGCACGGCCCAGGTGTGCGCGCAGGAACGTCCAGGTCTCGGCCGCGATTAGGTCGGTGGTCACGACATGAAGCTGGCATGGTTAGGGGTTTGCCGTTCCCGGCGGCCTGTCAGATAATGAGAGCAAGACTGGAAGGAGGCGGTCCATGGACAATGAGGATGTCACGAGAGTGAAGGACCTCTCTAGCAGGGAGCTGAGAGCGCTGATTCAGGAGGCGGTGGAGCAGGTACTGCTTGACCTTCTGGGCGATCCCGACCATGGGCTCAATGTGCGAGAAGACCTGCATGCACGCCTGAGAGAATCTCTTGAGCGTGCCCGGCGAGGGGAACGCGGCGTTGCCGCACAGGAAGTGGCGAAGAGGGCCGGGCTGGCCTGGTGAGGGATTGTCGGGTAGAGTTTCTCCCTGCCGCTGCTGATGAACTCGCCGGCCTCGACAAGACTGCTGCGCAGCGCATCCTCTGGAAGCTGAAGTGGCTGGCCGAACATTCCGAGAGTCTTACCCCGGAGCGAGATCTACAAGGCCACCCAATCGGGATAGCCGAAGGCGAAGCGCAACTCTCCGGAGGTGCTCGCGCGCATCCTCGCCCAGGTAGGCGTTGTGCCGCTCGGAGATATCGTGCCGCCCACTCGAGACCAGGCGGACGAGGTTGAGGGGCGGGGGAGTTCGGATCAGGATGGCCGTTCCTAGAGATCGGCCTTCCCGAGAAACACCGTTACGGTCCTGAGCGCGTCCTCTGTGGGAAGTGGCGCCAGGAGGCGCTCAAGGGCTCGTACCTGCCCTCCGATGTCTGCCTGGGCGATCGTTCCTGGGTGCACCAGTACAATCCCAAAGTGCCCGCGCTCACCCATGGCCCACGCGCGCGCCAAGGTGACGAAATCGTCGATGTTGTACGTGACCACCGCGCGCCGTTGCTCGGCTGCCGCTGCCAACAGGTGCTCGTCGCTTCGGCTGCGGAGCCAGGCATCGTCCTGAGCAGCCACGACGTCAAATCCTCGGGTACGGAGCGCGTCGGCGACGGCTCGTGAGAAGTGAACATCGAGCAGCAGCCGAGGCGGCACCTACGCGGGGATCTTCCGAACGAACGGGTACTCGCGCATCAAGTCCTCCATGGGCCGCTCGTTGCGGCGGATGCGCTCTTCGATCTCGTCCGGATAGGTGCCCCCATATGCCAAGGCCAGCCGCATGTCGGCTTCCGACAACGTGGGCAGCGCCTCGCGGGCCTTCTCGGGCGATCCGAACGCGCGCGCCAGCGCCGCAATCTCCCAGATGTCGAGCCCGCTGCCGCTGAGGTGCGCTCTGGCGCCGCTCGGCCCCTCTACGAAGACGATGCCCGGAAACCGCCGCATCCGCAGCGCACGGTCAAGGAGCTCGTTGATGACCCGGCCGAGGGGCCTGTCGTCCCGGCGGGCAATATCGCGCACCTCGGCGTCGACTTCCCGCTCTAGCCTCACCGAAATCGGCCTAACCACAGGCATTCTTGTCACCTCTACGCTACATTGTAGCACATTTCGCCTGCGGGGCTCCTAACGCAGGAAGACGACGCGGTTCTCCAGCCCCTGATCACCCTGAGTGGCGTCGAGCAGCGCAGCTAGCCTGCGGACCAGCACGCCGATTTCATGGGGCTGAACCGCCCTGGCGGGGACCAGGATGATGCCTGCGTGCTCCCGGCCAGCTTCGGCCCACTGTTGGGACAGCGGGACAAGATCCCGCAGGTTGAAGGTGACCAGGGCCCGCCCCATCCGCGCCGGCGCAACTAACACCCTCCACCCACTAGGAACACGAGAATGCTGAGTCCCAAGTGAGCAAGCCCAAAGCAGTGCATCTGCGCTCAACGCGGACCTTTTGGTGGGGGGTGGCCACGGCGGCCTGGATGGTCGTAATGGTCGTCGGGGCGGTCTTGCCCGAGGTTGTCTGAAGGATCCCGATGGCACCGGTAAGCATGCCGACAATGCTTATGAGGCCTGCCTTGATCTTCTCCTCTCCGTTCTCCGCATAACTCCCGTCTTGCCCCCATTGTAATGCACGGCGCCGCTCCGCCGCTATCGGCTTCCTTACGGCGGTCCAGACCTTCATCGAAAGCCCCGACACGCGATCGCAACGCGGGTTGTGGCAGCATGATCAGCGAAGCCGGGAAAGTGTCCAGGGACTCCTGACTGCGGTGGGAATATGTCTCGGATCGGCATGGCTCGCATCGGCATCGTAGGCTACGGACGCGTCGGGCAGGCGGGTGACCATCTACGACCCACCGAGTGGGCACGGCAGCCGGGACGACCGACGAGCTGAAGGCGAAGACGGGCAAGCAGATCGTGTTCTCCCCGGAGTACGTGGGCGAGCCGCGTGGGCCCCATGCACACCGCCTCGTGGGGCGCGCCGGGTACGACAAGCGGGTCCTCAGGGCGATTGTCTCCGAGAACGTCGAGTACCGGGGTGAGCAGGACTACCCCGCGGAAGGGCGGGATGATTGGGAAAAGGCCAGGAGGTGTGCTGCCATGCCCGTCCAGCAGCTGACGCGCCGCTTCACGGTGGAGGAGTACTACCGCATGGCCCAGGCCGGGATTCTCTCCGAGGACGATCGGGTCGAGCTGATCGAGGGAGCGATCATCGAGATGGCTGCGATCGGGAGTAGACATGCTGCGTGCGTCGGGCGACTCACGGCCCTCTCTTCCGCCGTGCAGACCGGGTGAATGGAGAGCATTCCGAGCCTCAGCCCGACCTGGCGCTGCTGCGCCCGCGCGGCGACTTCTACGCATCCGGCCATCCGGGCCCTCAGGATGTCCTGCTGGTCGTTGAGGTAGCCGAGACCTCCACCGACGCCGACCGCGAGGTGAAGGTGCCCCTATACGTCCGCGCCGGTGTCCTCGAAACCGGGTCAACTCCACCTGGGCATCAGCCTGGGCCTGGCTGGTGCCGGCCTCGATCACGCAGGAGATCGCCTTTCTGATCTACGGCGGCCAAGGGCGCGGTGTCAGCCGCTTATGTGAGACGAGACGGCAGGGTTGTGGGATAATGATACCGCTTCACAAGGAGAAGGCTTGTCCGCACGAAGGCCGCCATGAAGGTGAAGGACTTCTCAACCGGCTGTCAGGAGGGGAACGTATGAGGCTCCAACAGAATGTGAAGGCTGTAGTGCGAAAAGGCGAGCACTACTATGTAGCCGAGTGCGTGGAGATTGCCGTGGTGACTCAGGGGAAAACGCTGGATGAAACCCTTGCGAACCTTCAGGAGGCTGTCACCCTGCATCTGGAGGGTGAGGACACCGCTGACTTTGGCCTGGTTCCCCATCCCACTATCCTGTTGACCATGGAGCTTGAGCCCGCCAGTGCCCAGGCTTAGGCGGCTATCGGGCGACCAGGTCGTCGCTATCCTGGCCAGGTTTGGCTTCATGGTTCACTCCCAGCGCGGCAGTCATGTAAAGCTGCGACGGGTAACCACCACGGGAAGGGCTCAGGTTCTAACGGTTCCCAGGCATCAGGAGCTGGATGTGGGGACCTCGCAGGCCATCTTCCGGCAAGCGTGCCGGTTCATTGCGGAGGACGAGCTGCGAAGGGAGTTCTATGGCGAGTAGATCGGCACATGGGTTGTCACGGTGCGCATTCCGGCCGTCGTGAACGCCCAGATCGCTTTGTCGTGATCACTCAGATCGGTGATCATGAACGGAACGACAGCGACGCTGGGCTTGTGGCCATGATCCCCCCACGCGGTGTCCCTGTCGCTGTTCGCGCACGGGTCGTATGACGAAGGGCAGCTCTTGATGAACCAAATCTCTTTCGCCCATATCCCTGGAGGTCGCAAGTTATCTTAGCGGCATTGGCGCTTAGAGATGCTTCTTGCGCCCCGTCGGCCGCCAGGCCGGGCGGGGAATGTGGCTCGGACCCGCACGCCTTTGACTTTCGGCCCGACGAGGGGAGGTCGAGGGATGTCTGCAGCCGTCGGTGCGGTGAGTCAGACCGGTGAGGTGCGCCTCCGGCGTGGGCGGGGCCGCACGGCCCCGCTCCAGCTCGACCTCACGCTGCGGCCGCGCACTCGCTACGATGCCATCGACGTCACCGAGAGGGTGCGCCAGGCGCACGGCGATGCCCTCACGCCCTACCGCCGGGCCCTGTACTGCTCCTATCACACCACCGCGGGCTACCTGGAGCAGAGCCTGTCGAGGCGACTGCAGCACCGCCGCGAGCAACTCGACCCGTTCATCGCGGCGTTCCGGGCGCTGTTCCCGCCCGACGCCGACTACCGCCACGACCGGCTCGACCTGCGCACCGAACTCTCCGAGGAGCAGCGCCGCGTGGAGCCCAGGAACGCCGACTCCCACCTCGCCTTCATCGGCTCCGGGCTGCTCAACTGCGTGACCTACATCAACCGCCCCGGCGAGCCCGTCTACTTCATGGATCTGGACGGGGTCAACGGCGACACCGCGCGCACCCGGCACACCACGGTCCTGGCCTACGACGACGAGGAGACCGTCACGGAGACCCGCTTCGCGGTACCGGTTTCCCGCCATCCCATCGACTCGATCAACCTCGCCGACCCCCGGGTCGGGCTGGTCCCGTTCATCGAGGATCTCGTCGCCCGCCACGGGGTCGCCAAGGGGCGGGTGGACATCACCCTCGACCCTGAGGAGCACAACGCGGGGCTCACGGTCAACGAGCACGAGACGCTCCTGATGCGGCACGACCTGGCCGAGGTCCTGCGCGACCCGCTCAAGTTCGCGATGCGCGCCGGCAAGCGCGCCCTCGCCGACCCCCGCGCCATCCCGGCCAAGAGCCTTGGGTACGCCATGTACGACGTGGTCCACATTGTCAACCAGCTCATGGACGCGCTGCGCATCAGCGAGTCGGCGGTCGAGCGCCTCCTCGCCAGGGTCATGGCGGTGCCCGCGGCGCGCTTCCTCCGCCTCAAGCGCTCGGCGACCTTTCTGGTCTCCGACCACGCCGAGCCCGGGCGCGGGGCCCTCGTCCAGGGGCGCTACCAGAGTCCGATCCTCCTCCAGTGGTCGGCGAGCGCCGAGCGACGCCGCGTCCTGCGCCTCGGTCTGCGCAGCTTCGCTTAGTACTCGATTTCATAGGCTACCTGATCTTCTTCCAGAACTCCTCTTCGAGGATCTGGAGCTGATGCTTGAGGATGCTCTTCCACAGGTGCCCGGGGATCTCCCGATGGAGTGCGCGGCTCACCCTGGTGCGAAGTACGCGACCGTCCGGGAGCACTTTCTCGTAGTACCAGTGGTCCGTTGACCGTATGAGCGCCCAACGATCGCGCTCGCAGAAACGCTTGAGGTCGCGAAACGTGGGAGGCACTACAGACCCAGCAGCCCGTGGCGGATCTCTTCCTCATCGCGAGCGAGCGCAATCTTGAGCACATGGGGGAAGTGAGAACGGCGGTTGGACGCGCGCAGGAACAGCGGTGCCCGCTCAAGATAGTCCTCCGCGTACTGGCGCAGGTCGGCGACGAGGGCGCTCGCTGCCTCCTCAACGGACGCGGCGTTGACGGCCCAGTCCAATTCGTCCACCGTTATCGTCACCGAGCCATCGTCCTCGTGCAGGACCTGGGGCCGCATGGTGAACGTCTGCAAGAGCGCGTCGAGATCCTCGCGGCTCACGAGAACCGCTTCCTGTCGGGCTCCTCGGCGGACCAAGACCGGCCGCAGTTCTTCCACGGCCTCATCGAACAACTGGCTGAAGCGGCTCCGGGCTTCTGAGAACCTCGTGGGAACTAGCACATGCGATCACCTCGCAGGCATGATAGCACAAAATGTACATTCTGCACAAATGGCAGAGTACTCCTTTGCGGATGCGTGGGTGTTCGCGGGAATAGGCGGGATCCGGTTCCCCGGGAGCGTGGGAGCGATGCCGGCGGCCCCGAGGCGAACGAACGCCTACTTTTGTTGGCATTGGGCGTGCCATTTGGCACACTGGAAACGGACAGCCCGGCTGGGTCAACAGATCGCGGAGAGAATCATGGCATCCACATCTGCTACCATTACGCGCTCCGCAAGGATGGAGCGCATCAAGGCCAAGCCCCTGCGGGAATGGTTCGGCCAGACGCAGGAGCAGTTCGCCACTGCGGTCGGCGTGGGCCGGCGCACTGTGGCCCGCTGGGAGGCCGCGGGCAGCGGTCCTGAGCGGTACACCGCGGAGGGCAAGGTGGCTGCTGACATCACCGAGATCCGCAATCTGGCCACGAGGTTGATGGGCGAGAAGACCGCCAAGGAATGGCTGCACGCGCCGCTGCCGCTGCTCGCCGGACGGACCCCCATCGACACCATCCTCACGGACCGCGCCTCAACGGTCCTGCGCATCCTGCGCGAGGACCTGGAAGGCGGGTACTGAACC
>JASEHJ010000099.1 GCA_030018905.1 bacterium
CACCGGGCTTAAGCTGATGGCGTTTGCCGACTGGCCGGCGGGTTTCACTTTCTTCGAGGGCCGGGAAGGCCTACGCCAGTTCACGCTGGCCCTTGTGGCGGCACTACGCCGGTCGGGCAGGGCCGACCTGGCGCTCCGATCGAACTTCATGATGGCGTTCCGCAAGATGGATGGGATCGGCTACCGGACCGTCGCCAGGGTCTGCACTTACTGTGGCAGCGGCGGGGTGGAGGAGTTTCCGGCGGGCGAGGCCGGCCCTGGCTGGGAGTGCCGTAGCTGCGGCCGGACCTGGGAGCCCATGCCCCCTCGTCTGGACGATCTGGACCTCCTCGAAGCGGAGGCGCAGGACATCTGGGCTGCCCCATCGTGGCCCAATCCCCGGGCGCGGCAGTCCCAGGAGGAGCACCGGCAGGCCAGTGGCTGGCTCTCCCGAATGATGCAGCGTCTGCGAAGATGGCGGCCGATTACGCGCTGACGGTCCGGGCCTGAGGAGCTGTGTGGCGCAGATCCTGATTGTCTCAGCCGCGTTTCTGATTCCTGGGGCAGTACTCTGGAGTCTGCAGCGCAGCCGCGGGCCCGGCGCCGCTCTGGTCGGTCTTGTGCTGCTGGTCGCGGCCTGTACGGTGTTCCTTGCCACCCTGGCGGGTGTCCTTGGCGCGCTGGTCGCCACGGGCCTGCTGTGGGCCGCGGCATTTGGGTACGGTGCGCTGGCAGCTGGGTGGCTTGATCTCGAGGACGCGCGCAGTTCGTGGGAGGGCGTTCCACTTGTCGCCGCCGTGGGACTGGCGGTCCTCGTCCTGCTTGTGACCCTCTCCGGAGTGGCAGGCGCGCTGAATCGGCCCGTAATTGCGGCCATCTCCCTGGTCGGAGTTGCCCTGGCCGTCTTCTACGCGCAGAGGCCGCCTGCACGTCGCAGGCACGTGACGAGAGACACCGCGGGTTCGCCTGCGGCAGTCTGGTGGTGGGGCGTGGCGGCGCTGATGCTGGTCGGCATGGTCGGCGCCGTGGCACCCGAGGTGCGCCATGATGCCCTGGCGATGCACCTCCCCATCGCGCGCGAGTTCGCCACACATCGGGCGATCGTGGAGATGCGGCATCAGATCCAGAGCTACTTCCCCTTGAACGCGCACATCCTGTATGCCGCTGGGATGGTCTTCGTCCCGGGCGAGGAGGTGCCCAAACTCACGCACTACGCAGCGGGCGTGCACGCCAGCCTGCTGGCATACGGTCTCGGGGCCAGGCTGTCAACACCCTGGGTCGGCTTGGCGTCCGCGGCGATCTTCGCGAGTACCCCTCTCGTCTACTGGACCGGGGGGACCGCCTACAATGACCTATGGTCGGTTCTCTTCGCCACAGCCGCACTGGCCAGTCTGGCCTGGTTCGCCGAGCGTCCAAGCCACAGGCGGGCCCTTGCAACGGGGGTGTTGATTGGGACTGCTCTTGGGTTCAAGCTGATCAGCCTGGTCGTCGCCCTCCCAGTCGCGGTGGCGGTGCCCCTTATCGGTGGCCTGTCGTCCGCGCGACTGAAGGCGCGTTTGGGCCTGCTCTGTGCGCTCTCCTTCGGGGCGGTGATGGCCGGCTCTTTCTGGTACGGCCGGGCCTGGGTGCTCACCGGAAACCCGGTGTTCCCGATGCTTAACGCAGTCTTCAAGAGCCCCTACTGGCCCGCAGTGAACACCAGGTTCAACATGCACCTCTTTGGCATGGGCACATCGGTGTTGGATCTCGTGCGCCTGCCGTGGAACCTCAGTCTGCATCCACACCGCTTCGTCGAAGATGGAAGCATCGGGCTGATCTATGTGCTCCTGCTCCCGTTCGCGCTGTGGGCGATCGCCCGCAGGCGGGTCGCTCCATGGGCATGCGGGGTGCTTCTGGCTGCTGGACTGCTTTGGTTCTTCGGCGCGCAGTATCTCCGGTACTTGCTACCTCTGCTTCCCCTCGCGGCGGTCATTGGAACGGCCGGGCTGCTGGGCAGGGCGGTGCCCGGCAAAGTTGAGATGCGCCTCGGCTTCATCCTGTCCATGGCCATCATGGTGACCACCTTCACCTGGGTCGTCCCCGGGCCTCCCAACTTCCCACTCCCCGCTGTTCGAGGCGAGGTCGCCCGGGCTGACTACACAGCGGCGTATGTCCGGGGCTTCCGTGTTGCCGAGTACGTCAGGCGCTCGCTCCCACAATCGGCACGCATCTACGGGGCGGGTGAGGTTATGGCCTTCTACTACGACCGCTTCTTCGTACCCATCTCGTGGCTTGGGCGGCTCTTCGACCCCGCGCTTCCGGACGCGGTACTCGGTGCCCGCACAGGCTCCGAGGTTCAGGCCATCCTGAGGCAGGCAGGGTTCAGCCACACCGTGCTGAACCGGGACCACCCTGTGATCGCCCGGTGGCGCCGCGCCGAGGGGTGGCTGGCCCGAGAGGCGTTGTGGGAAGAGGGCCCGCGGCTCGAGTATGCCTACGGTGAGTACTACCTCTTCCAGTTGTCGTCTTCGGCCGGCACCGCGGTGCACCGCGGCCAGAACCTGCTTCGGAATCCCGAGATGACACCTGATCCCGCCGGCATGCCGTCGGGATGGGAGCGTCACGGCACGGTGAGCCTAGGTCAGGCCGCTGGCGGTCTGGGACGAGCGGGCACACGCGTGCGACTTTTCCCTGGCGCCTATGTGGTGCAGCGAGTCGCCGTCGCCCCGGACACGCTGTATGCTCTTGAATCCGGGATCCGGTCGGCCGACCGCTCGGCCACCGCCCGGCTATTCATTCAGTGGTTGGACGACGGCGGGCGTGTGCTGGACCACTCCACCTGGCGACGGATCCGCGTGGGGCCTAACACGAAGCGCCGTGCCATGGCCTGCACGGCTCCGCGCACCGCACGCAGCGCCCAGGTCTGGTTGATCGCAGACCAGGGAGGCGAGGTAGAGTTCAGCAACGTGCAGTTCTATGTGCTGCGGTGAACCGCACGAGCCGCGCGCGAGACGTGATGGACTCTTCGGGTTGCAGCGATGAGGAGCACAACCTTCGCCTGATGTCGAGGGCGCACCGGTACCACGCGTGGATCTATGAGCAGCTCAGGCCGCACCTTCGGGGCCACCGGGTCCTCGATGTGGGAGCGGGTGTTGGGAACCTCACGGTGCACCTCCTCCGGGGCGGGTATGACGTCACGTGCACGGACGTCAACGAAGGCAACCTTAGTGAACTCGCGGCGAGGGTGCCGGGCGTGCGGACCGTCGTGGACGATCTCGCCCGTGCGAGCATGGCCGAGCGGTTCGATGCCGTCGTCTGTGTCAATGTACTGGAGCACATTCAGGACGACATCGGTGCCCTCCAGAACGCACGGCGGATGCTCGATGAGGCCGGCCGGCTGCTCCTCATCGTGCCGGCGGGCGAGGCCGCATTCGGGTCTCTGGATGAGGCGGACGGTCATTTCCGGCGTTACTCGCGCCCCAGGCTGGCAGCGGCGCTGAAGACCGCAGGTTACGAAATCATGGAGATGCGGTACATGAACATGCTGGGACTGATCGGCTGGTGGTGGGAAGGGAAGGTACTGCGGCGCCGCGTGCACCGCCCGGGGCCGCTGGGGGTGTTCGATCGGATCGTGCCCGTTTTGAAGATCATCGAGCGCATCCTGCCCCCGCCGTTTGGGCTGTCGCTGGTGACGGTGGCTCGGCCTTCGCACATCCTCCCTGTGCGGGGTCCCTGACAGATGGCACCTGAGCTGGGTCCAACGACCACGATCATCATCCCCGCCTACAACGAGGAAGATGGCCTACCCGTCGTGCTGGAGGGGCTGCAGGCACTCCCGGCCGACGCATTCGAGATCGTCGTCGTAGACGACGGGTCCACCGACAGAACGGCCGAGGTGGCGCGCGGGTTCCGATGCCGCCTGGTCGCGCACGCCCGGAACCGGGGCAAGGGCGCTGCCATACGCACCGGCGTTGCCCATGCCAGGGGTGAGAAGATCGTTCTCATTGATGCGGACGGGACCTACCCGCCGGAAGCGGTTCCCGCCATTGCTCAGGCGCTGGATGCGTACGATCTGGTAGTTGGCTCGCGAAGCCTGGGCCAGCAGCACATCCCGATGCTCAACCGGATCGGCGGCTTCCTGTTCCGGGCGGCGATCCGCCTGCTCTACGGCTTCAAGGGGCACGATCCGCTAACTGGACTCTACGGAATCAGAAAGGGCCCCATGGAACGGATGCGGCTCGGCGAGACCGGGTTTGGCGTCGAGTCCGAGATCTCCATCAAGGCAGCCCGCATGGGACTTAGGATTCTCGACCTGCCCATAGAGTACCGCGGGCGCATCGGCAGGGCCAAGCTCCACCCCCTGCGCGACGGGTACCGAATCCTGAGGACGATCCTCAGCTTCATTATGCTCTACAACCCAACCGTGACGTTCATCCTTCCGGGCCTGGCATGTCTCGTGTTGGGCGTGGGGCTGATGGGGGTGCTCCTCCTGGGGCCGGTGGAGCTCGGCCGGATCGCCTTCGGTATGCACACGACCCTGATCGCGGTCATGCTCGGGCTGGTTGGTTCCCAGGCGATCGTTTTTGGGGTGGTCGTGAAGTTGTATGCTCTGACGCACAAGTTCACGATGGGCGATCTGGTGACCGATCTGGCCATGCGTCCCGGAGTGCGGAAGGCGCTGGCGGCGTCGGGGCTGCTCTCGGTTGGTGCCGGCATCGCCTACGGGTTCCGGCTGGTCATGGACTGGGTGCAGGGCGGCTTCGGCGACTTCGTCCGTACGCAGGAAGCCGAGCTCGTGTCGTTCCTGGTGATCTTCGGGTTCCAGCTTCTGCTTTCGGCCGGGTTCATCGTAATATTCGCGGAGGAGCTGCGCAGCAGAGATGAGTGATTGCATGGGGGAGATCGGCTTGGCGCCGACACCACCGGCCCCACGGCAGCTTGAATGCCCAGATCCCATAGGGTGCATGGGGGAACGGTCGGCGTCCCAGTGCCACGGCTGAACGGTCAACCTGCACCCTGGTTGGTACTTCCCGCGGCATCTGCCGGTACTGGTCGTGTGGCGGCTGCGCCGGGTATCTGGTATCGTATTCCGTGCACCTCGATCTGTCGCTCCACCGGGAGGGGATCGGGACATGGCGTCCCGGCATGAGGACTGGCTGGGCCAGGCCGAACGCGACCTTCAGAGCGCCCGCTGGCAGGCCGACGGGGGGTTCTTCGAGTGGACCTGCTTCATCTGCCATCAGGCGTCTGGGAAGGCCCTCAAGGCCGTCTACCAGAAACTCGGCGGCGAGGCGTGGGGACACTCGCTGGTGGCCTTGCTGGCTGGGTTGCAGGAGCGAGCCAGCGTAGTCGAGGGTCTCGTCGCGTACGCCAGGGTGTTGGACCGGTTCTACATCCCGGCGCGGTATCCCAATAGCTGGGGCGCCGGCGGCCCGAAGGACCACATCACCCGGGAGGACGCGGAGCATGCGCTCCATTGTGGAGAAGCGATCCTACGGTTCTGTCACGGTCTTCTGGCTGGATAGGGCCGAGGCGCTGCGGCGGCTGCGCGAGGCGGCCGGCAAGGTCATCACCGCTCATCCCGAGGTGCTGGCGATCCACCTGTTCGGCTCCCTTGCCGAGGGCCGGGCCGTGCCCGGAAGCGACGCCGACCTCCTGATCCTGCTCAACCGATCCGACCGGCGGTGGCTGGACCGTCCGCTCGACTACTCGTCGTACTTCGAGGGCCTGGGGCTGCCGGTTGAGTTGCTCTGCTACACGGTGGAAGAGGCCGAGGCGAATCCCGTGGCCAGGCGCGCGATGGAGCGAGGGCTGCTGCTGGCCGAGCGCCCGGATTGACGCGAACGCTCAGAGCGGGCGTGTGAGGGGGTAGCATTGCCTTCCGAGAGCACGGTTCGCCTCGACGTCGTCATCCCCGTCTACAACGAGGAGGCCAAGATCGAGGCCTGCCTGGCGGCGCTGGTGCCATTTCTCGACGCCCACTATCCCGGCGCGTACCGCGTGGTGGTGGCCGACAACGGCTCGACCGACCGGACCGCCGAGGTCGCCGAGGGCCTCTCTGCTCGGTGGCCCCAGGTGCTCTGCCTGCGCATTCCCCAGAAAGGGCGCGGCCGTGCGTTGCGCGCGGCCTGGCTGGCATCCGGCGCGCGGGTAGTAGCCTACATGGATGTGGACCTGTCCACCGACCTGGCCGCGCTCCCTCCCCTGGTCGAGCCGCTGCTGGAGGGCCGCGCCCACGTGGCCACCGGGACGCGGCTGCATCCCGGGAGCAGCATTGAGCGGAGCCTGCTCCGCGAGGTGCTCTCCCGCGGCTACAACTTGTTCATCCGCCTGCTGTTCCCCCGGCGCCGGTTCTCCGATGCGCAGTGCGGGTTTAAGGCGCTGTCCAGGCAGGCGGCGCAGCACCTGGTGCCCCTGGTCCGGGACAACGCCTGGTTCTTCGACACCGAGCTGCTGCTGCGCGCGGAGCAGTTCGGCTATCGCATCCACGAGGTGCCGGTTGTCTGGATCGAAGGCCGGGACAGCCGGGTCCGGATCGCGCGCACGGCCTGGGAGGATGTCAAGGGGCTGCTGCGCGTGCGGCTCACGCGGGCCGGCGGCAGAGCGCGCCGCCGACTGTGAGGATTACCTGAAGACCTGACTGAGCGTCCTGATGCTAAGGCCAATGATCAGGACCCCAACCAGCAGCATCAGAACCCTGGTCGGTGCTTTCTTGCAGGTGTAAGCGGCGAATGGCGCGGCTATGGCCCCTCCGATGGCGAGTCCTATGATGGCATGCCAGTACGACAGGCCAATGGTGAGGACGAAGGTCGCGGATGCCGACAGCGTCACGAAGAACTCCGCGAAGTTGACCGACCCGATTGTGAATCGCGGGTCATTGCCCCGTGCGACGAGTGTGGACGTGACGATCGGCCCCCAGCCCCCTCCGCCAACCGCGTCCAGGAATCCCCCGATCAAGCCCAGAGGGACGAGACGAGTCCGCACCTCGCCTTGAGCGGCTTTCCTCAGGGCCTTCAGGAGGATGACGAGGCCCATCACGAGCAAGTAGGCAGCCACGAAAGGCTTGATGGTCATTCCCGGGACCGAGGCGAGTATGTACGCGCCAGAGACTGCTCCAATGACGCCGGGGATCACAAGCCGCTTGACAAGGTGGCCATCAACGTTCCCGAATCTTGCGTGGGAGAGTCCGGAGAGCCAGGTGGTGACCACCTCGGCCGCGTGAACGCTTGCGCTTGCAATTGCCGGCGGCATGCCAAGGGTAAGCAGGAAAGAGGTCGCGGTCACGCCATAGGCCATCCCCAGGGTCCCATCGATCATCTGTGCGATGAACCCGACGACTATGTATGCGGCGATTTGTTCCAGGGCGATCTACTCCGAAGCGTCAAGGATTCTGATTGCGGATGGTCGCGGCTGCCTGGACACGTACTTTGCTTCACTGGTCATGCCACGAAAGCCTGCCCGACGCTCGCGCAGGCCTCCCGTGCCATCTCGACTACCGTCCAGCGCAGAGCGCTCTGGGTCTTCGGGTGTCCAATGGAACCGGGTGCGGTGGACCAGTACACTGTCTTGACAACCTTCGCGAGTGTGCTAACCTAAGCAAGCGACCGATAGGGTCCCCTTTTCCGGGACCCGTGTGCGAAGAGCCGTCGGTCGCCTTCCTCATTCGGACGGTACCTCCCGCGGGTCTCCAAGGGGTTCTCCAAGTGGGGTGAAAGGCCATGTACCTCCTCTACATGGACGAGTCAGGGAACCCTGACAACCCCCAAGACAGGCACTTCGTCCTTGGAGGTGCCGCCGTTTTCGAGCGTCAGACCTTCTTCCTCGCTCAGGATCTGGACGAGGTGCAGAGGCGTCATTTCCCCGGTCTCCAGCCCGTGGTGTTCCATGCGACCGATATTCGCGCAGGGAGCGGGTTCTGGCGGACGGTGCCCCAGACCACAAGGCAGGCCGTGCTTCAAGACATCGGCAACGTCATCGCAGGAGCGAATCGGCCAGGCCTGGTTCTGTTCGGAGCAGCCATCGAAAAGACTGACGCTCTATACGGCGAAGTCGCAGTCGAACGCGCCACTGCGGAGGTTTGTCGCCGCTTCGATATCTTCTTGATGCGGCGCAAGAACGAGTCCAACGACCCTCAGCGTGGGCTGCTTGTCTTCGCCGAGGGACGATTCCGCCAGCGTACAAGAGTGTGGGTCAAAGGGTTCCGGGAACTCGGGACACAGTGGGGAGTCCTCGTGAACCTCAGTGATATCCCCTATTTCGCCAGTGCAGCGGAGACACGTCTGCTTCAACTCGCGGACTTTGTATCGCATGCCATCTACTTGCTCTACGAGAGAAGAGATGCGACGCTCATTGGTCCCACCATCAATCGATTCGACCAGAAGGACGACATCATTCACGGACTGGTGCATATTTCGCGCACATCCTCCACCTGCGAGTGCCCGGCTTGCGCCAGCAGAAGAGCCCCTGGCTCTCTCGGTACTTGGTTTCAGGCTACCGCTCCCCAGGGGCCGTGACAGAATCATTGACCTATTACACGAACGAGTCAGGGATTCCGCAAGGATTAGCTGAGGGGCTGATCAGGCCGAGGATCGTGCCCTG
>JASEHJ010000009.1 GCA_030018905.1 bacterium
CGCACAGCGGTTTACGAAAAGATCGAACCTGGGCAACGGGTCGCCCTGCACGCGCGCGCCGCCGACGCCATCGCCGCGCGTGGTGGCCGGGCCCGTGGATGCAGGCCGCCCGGATCCATTTGCGCCTCTGGTGCGCTCCGAGACGGGCGCAGCGGGTGAGAGACCTGGCCCAGTGCCTCCTCCGGCGCCGCTGCCACCTCCGCTGTTCCCAGGTCAGACTCCAGGGCAGCCTGGGCCCGCACCCAGCCCAGCACCACCGCCCAAGGAGGCCAGTACCGCCGAGCTCGTCGGCATACTTGGCGACGGCGTGGGCGCGGCCATCATCAAGATCGGCGACAAGACTTACATCGTTTCTCTGGGTGACGTGATCCTGGACAAGATCCGGGTTACGGCGGTTGATATCGCCAAACGGCTGGTCATCCTCGAGCAGGACGGGGAACGCTTTGAACTCAAGATGGGGGGAGTGAGCCACCGGCATGTCGCCGCGACTGCACCGTCGAGCATCTCCTAGGATCCTTACGGGGCTTGCCATAGTCCTGGCGCTCGCACTGGTTCCATCCGCGCCCGCGGCGCCGCAGGCACCTCCCGTGCGCATTACTCAGGTCACGGTCAAGGTGTTCGGCGACACGGTCCAGCTTGCCGTCGTCGGCACCGGCGCGCTGACCTACCGGACGCTGCAACTGTCCTCGCCCCCGAGGCTCGTGATTGACCTGCCGGGCGCCGTGCTCGACCAGGCCGTACCGCCAATTCTGGACGTGGACCGCGGCGCGGTCGTGCGCGTTCGGGTCGGCCAGTTCCAGGAGCGGCCGCCTGTGACGCGGGTCGCCGTGGATCTGAAGGCCGCCGTGTCCTTCACGCTGGCAACCAGCAGCCCCGGGGTGCTGCTGGCGAAGTTCGCCGGAGGAGGTGGCGTTGCCTCAACGACCGCCCCCGCGGCGATGCGACCGGCAGCTCCGGCGATGGCGCCGGCACGGGTGGCCCAGGCGCCGCCTCCACCGCCGCCGCCTGTTGTGCCGCCACCGGCGCCCGCTGCCCCACCCGCGGTTCCTGGCGCGCCTGCGGCCACGCCAGGGCGGATCACGCTCGAGTTCCGCAACACCGAGCTGGCCGACGTGCTGACCGCGCTGTCCAGGGTCTGCAACACCAACATTGTGACCGACGCCTCGGTAAAGGGACAGGTAACCGTGCGCCTGGTGGACCTAACCTGTGAGGAGTCACTGCGCTTCATTCTGGAGGCCAACAACCTGGGCTTCCGCCGGATCGGCCGGAACCTGATAATCATGGCCGCGGAGAAACTTGCGCCGCCGCCCGAAGCGCCCGAGGCAATCACCTACCCTGTGGGGTTCGGGAAGGCCGAGGACGTGGCCAAGGCCATCAGGGACGCCATCAAGGGGATTTTGGTTACATTCGACGCCCGCTCCAACGCGATGATCGTGGTTGGGACCGTTGCCCAGCACGAGGAGGTCCGCAAGGTGCTGGCCAGTCTCGACATTCAGTTGTCACAGGTGATGGTAGAAACGCGGGTCGTGGACGTCAGCACCTCCGACCTGCGCAGCCTGGGGCTCGACTGGGGGCTGACCGGCGTACCGATAGTCCAGATCGTGGGCACGTTCCCCAATCAAATCGTCCTCGGGATAGGCACCTTCACGATCAACGCAGCGCTGGACGCGCTGGTGACCGAGCGCAAGGCCCGCGTAATTACCGCTCCGCGCATCATGGTGGTGGACGGAAACGAGGCCCAGGTCAACCTGGGTGAGGAAGTTCCCATCCCCTCGATTGACTCTGCCGGACGCCTGACCTTCACCTTCAAGCCGATCGGGGTGATCCTCAAGATCCTCCCCAAGGTCAACAGGGACGGGTTGGTGACCACCAAGGTGGAGCCCGAGGTCTCCTCGGTGACCGAGTTCCTCCAGACGGCGTCGGGTCCGGTCCCGCGACTTGCCACCCGCAAGGCCACGACCACCGTGACGGTCCGGAGCGGTGACTCCATTATTCTGGCCGGTCTGATCAGCGCGGAGGAGCGCAAGCGCGTGCTGAAGGTGCCCCTGCTAGGGGACATCCCGGTGCTGGGCGCGCTCTTTCGGGCGACGCTCACGGACCGGCGCGAAACCGAGGTCATCTTCGTGGTGACCCCGCATATCATCGCGCCCCAGGGAGCGCCGGCCCCGGCGGTTACCCCGCGGCCGTAGTGAGATGACGATGCGCCTGATCGCCACGGTTTTCGCAGTCGTTGCGCTGCTGATGACGGGGGTGCCGGCCCAGGCGCAGTCGCTGCCGGCACTAGATACCTCCAGGCTGTACGCGGACGAAGCGGCGTTCGCGCGGGCGATCCAGCCCTACCAGCAGGCGATCACCGCGAACCCCCGCAACGCCCGGGCGCACTACTGGCTGGGGTACGCCTACCTGTACGGCTACCGGCTCCATCAGACGGGCACGGCCCCGTTTGCCTCGGGGTACCTGGCCAAGGCGGTCCCGCCGCTGCAGGAGGCGATCAAGCTCGACCCAGGCCTTTTGGCGGCCTACCTCGCTCTGGCGGATGCCTACTGGATGATGGGAGAACTGGGCAAGGCCGAAGAGGTAACGCAGCGGTTGCTCAAGCAGACCCGGCCGGGGTGGTTTGGAGCGGCGCCCAAGCCGTAGGGAAGCAGGCACGGCGCAGTGCATCTGGACGGGATTCGGTCAGGAGGCGGTGATCACATCGTGAGGTCGGTTTCTCTCCGTGCTGCGCTTGTTGTCCTCCTCGTCGCCGCTGTGGCAGGTTGCGGGCTGACGCTCGGTGGCGGGCCTGCCCTGATAGCGCCGCCCGACGCGGCCGAGATAACGTGCGCGCCGGCCGTTCCATTGGTGTTCACATGGCTCGCTGTGCCTAACGCCACCGGGTACGTACTGGAGGTGGTGACGACCGGCACCCCGCCTTTGCCGGTAGTGAGTCAGACAGTGACCGCGACCACGGCTTCGTGGACCTACACGCTGCCGCACTGCGGGGCCAGCTACCGCTGGCGGGTCGGCGCGACATTTACCAGCTCCCCCACGGCCTGGAGCGCCTATTGGACGTTCACGATCCTGCCCGTGCCGCCGCCGTAGGGCGAGCCCGCATCCGCGGGGTTGAAAAGGACGTGAAGGGCGGGCCTGCTGGTCCGCCCTTCGCTTGCTCTGCTGCGGCGTTGATTGAAAGGAGCCCGCGCCTGCGGTATGCTACGGCTTGTGTTGTCCGCTCTTGATGATCTCCACCTCGCACGTCTGACGCGCCTGCGGGCCCGGCTCGAGTCCGCCGGCCTTGACTCGGCCGTCCTGACCAGGCCCCAGAGCGTGACCTATGTCTCGGGGTTCGCCGGGTCCGCCGGGATCGCCGTTGTCTCGATGGCCGAGGCGCACCTGGTGGTAGACTTCCGATATGTGGAGCAGGCAGCGACCCAGGCGCCTGGGTTTGCCATTGAACGGGCAACCGGCCCGCTGGCAGACGCGGCGGCCGGGACACTCGGACGGCTGGGCGCGCGGCGGGCCGGCGTCGAGGAGGAGCACCTGCCGGTGGGTTCGTTCCGGCGCCTGCAGGCAATAGCGGGACCCATCGAGATAGTCGCGGTCGAGGGGCTGGACCGGATCCGCTGGCAGAAGTCGCCCGAAGAGGTCGAGGCGATCCGCCGGGCGTCACAGGTGGCGGAGGCGGCGTTCTATGAGGTGCTGCCGGCGATACGTCCCGGCGTCACCGAGCACGAGGTAGCGGTCGCCCTGGAGCACCGCCTGCGCGTTCGGGGCTCCCAGCGGATGCCATTCGACTTGATCGTGGCGTCGGGTCCGCGGTCGGCGCTGCCGCACGGCGTTGCCTCGGATCGGGTCATCGGCGTGGGCGAGTTCGTTACCGTGGACTTCGGCGCGGTTGTAGACGGCTATCACTCGGACTGCACCCGCACCGTCGTGACTGCGCCGGTCTCCGACCGGCACCGGGAGATCTACGCCATCGTGCTGGCCGCGCAGCGGGCGGCGTTGTCCGGGTTGCGACCGGGGATGACCGGGCGCGAGGCCGACGCGTTGGCCCGATCGGTTATCGCATCCGCCGGTTACGGCGATGCGTTCGGTCACGGTCTGGGCCACGGCGTCGGGCTGGCCGTGCACGAGGGACCCACGCTCTCGCCGCGCGAGGCGGCGGTGCTGGCGCCGGGCGCAGTGGTGACCGTGGAGCCCGGGATCTACCTGCCCGGCTGGGGCGGGGTGCGTATTGAGGATCTGGTGGTGTTGACCGACGGCGGGTGCGAGAATCTCACCCGGCTTCCCAAGAACCTGCATGAGGTGGCGGCGTGATCTCGACCAACGACTTCCGGCCGGGCGTGGTCGTAACGCTCGATGGCGATCTGTACGCGATCGTGCAATCACAACACGTCAAGCGCGGGCGCGGCAGCGCGTACGTGCGGGCCAAGGTGCGGAACCTCAAGACCGGCGCGATAACCGAGCGCACGTTCAACGCCGGCGAGCGCGTGCCCCACGCGTATCTCGATCGGCGCGAGATGCAGTTCCTCTATCACCAGGACGAGCAATACATCTTCATGGACCAGCAGTCCTACGAACAGGTGATACTGGGGACGGACCTCCTCGGGGACGCTACCCTCTACTTGAGGGACAACACCGTGGTGACGGTGGTTCATTTCGAGGACCGGCCTATCGCCGTGGACCTTCCCAACTCGGTTGACCTTGCGGTCGCAGAGACTGCTCCTGGGTTTCGCGGAGACACCGCCTCCGGGGGATCAAAGCCGGCACGCCTGGAGACCGGGGCAATGATCCAGGTGCCGTTCTTCGTCGAAGTAGGCGAGGTTGTGAGGGTAGACACGCGCACAGGGGAGTACATCGAGCGCGCGAGGTAGTTCCGGCTGGTTCCCCTCTACTCCGGCGGCTGGTAGAATACTGTTGTGGCGGACCACCCACGGACGCAAGCCGTGTCGCAGCCCACGTACCGGTCACCCGGCCAGGGCCGCGGCCACCGGCCCCCGGCGGGTGGCCGTTTCTCATGAAGATGCGGCGGCGGTCCCGCGAGATTGCCCTTCAGGTGCTGTTTCAGCACGACGTCGGCCGCCTACCGGTGGATGAGGCGCTGGCGGTCGCGCGCGGCGGCAGCACAGGGGCAGAGTGGCCCCTGGTAGAGGCGCTGTGCACCGGCACCGCCCTACACATCGAGGAGCTCGACCGGGTCATTGAGCGCCACCTTTCGGACTGGACGCTCGACCGGCTGGCCAGCGCGGACCGCGTGGTTCTCCGAATGGCCCTCTATGAACTCAGGTACCTGGGGACCCCTCCTGCTGTGGCCATCAGCGAGGCGGTAGAACTTGCCAAGCAGTACGGCACCGGCTCCTCCGGCCGGTTCGTCAACGGTGTGCTCGGTGCGATAGTCCGCGAGGCGAGCCGTGCCGGGTGATTCCACGGCCTACATCGCGGCCCGAGGGCCGCGCATCGAGGAGGCGCTGGAGGCGGCAATGCCTCCTGCCGGCGTTCTTCCAGGCCCCCTGCACGAGGCCATGCGGTACAGCCTCTTCGCCGGGGGCAAGCGCATCCGGCCGCTACTGGTACTGGCCTCCGCCGAGGCTGTGGGCGGGGACCCTGAGTCGGTCCTGCCCGTGGCCTGCGCGGCGGAGCTCATACACACCTACTCACTCATCCACGACGACCTGCCCTCCATGGACGACTCAGCCCTTCGCCGCGGGAGACCGACCTGCCACGTAGTGTTTGGCGAGGCGCTTGCCATTCTGGCGGGCGACGCGCTCCACGCGCTGGCCTTTGAGCTGGCCGCGCAAACGGCCGAGCGCGCCGGAGCCGCGGCAACGCTGCGCGCCATCCAGGAGATCGCCGCCGCCATCGGAACTCAGGGGATGGTGGGCGGGCAGGTGTTGGACCTGCTGGCCGAGGGCCGGCCGTCCCTGGGGCGGTTTGGGTCGTGGCCGGCGGACCGCCGGCAGGGAGTGTACCTAGTTCACCGGTGGAAGACCGCCGCGCTGATACGCGCCTGCGTGCGCTCGGGCGCGATCCTCTCAGGGGCCGCCGCTGCGCAGATTGCCGACCTTACCGCGTGCGGCGAGCACCTGGGCTTGGCCTTTCAGATCGTGGACGACATACTGGACGAGACGGGCGACAGCGGGGTGCCGGACAAGCTCACCTTCCCGTATGCCTTCGGCATCGAGCGGTCACGTGCCATCGCCCAGGAGGAGACTGGTCTGGCGATAGCGGCCCTGGCCGGATGGGGGGCCTCGGCGGATGTGCTGCGAGGCCTGGCGCATACGCTGCTGGTCCGGGAGGGTTAGCGTGGGCACGGCGCGGATGCGGTTGGACCTGCTGGTAACCTCGCGAGGGCTGGCGCCCAGCCGGCACCAGGCCGAGGCTGCCATCCGCGCCGGGGAGATCTTCGTGGAGGGGCGGCGGTTCGACAAGCCCGGAACCCGGGTGGCAGAGGATGCCGGGCTGGAGCGCCGGTCGCGCACGCCGGCGTACGTGAGCCGCGGGGGCATCAAGCTGGCAGCGGCCCTGGACGCGTTTGGAATCGATCCTGCGGGCTTGGTAGTTCTGGATGTGGGCGCGTCCACCGGCGGGTTCACCGACTGTGTCCTGCAGCGTGGGGCGGCGCGCGTGCATGCAGTGGACGTGGGCCGGGGGCAGCTTCACTGGAGGCTCAGGCAGGACGCCCGCGTGGCCGTCCTGGAAGGCCGCCACGCCGCGCGGCTGGAGCCGGGGGATCTGCCCGAGGCCGCCGATCTGGCCACCGTGGACTGTTCCTTCATCTCGGCGCTGAAGGTGTTGCCGGCGGTGTCGAGGCTGGTGCGGCCCCTCGGGCGGATTCTGGTGCTGGTGAAGCCGCAGTTCGAGGCCGGGCCGCGTGCGGCGCCGGGAGGGGTGGTGCGTGATCCCGCGGTGCACGAGGCGGTCCTGCGCCGGTTCACGAGCGGTGCCCGCGAGATGGGGCTCGCCGTCGTAGGCATGGTCGCATCCCCGATCCTCGGCCCGCAGGGCAACCGGGAGTTCTTCGTGGCACTGTGCAACTCGGACCAGGGGAGCGCCGATGATCTTGAACAGGAGATCCTCGGCGTGGTGCGTAGCCCGGTAGGGGGAGGGGCCTGATGCGGATTGGAATCCTGGTCAATCCAGCCCGGTTTGGCGGTCATCCGCAGGCGGCCGCCTTACTGCACGAGGCCGTCGAGCGTCTGCTCGCCCGGGGCGTTGCCGTCAAGGTGAGTGCCTCAGTCGCATCCGGCGCCGGCTGGCCCGACCTGGCGGCAGCAGATCCGGCACTGGTCGAGGACAGCGACCTGCTCATCGTCCTGGGCGGGGACGGTACGATTCTCTCCTCGGCGCGCCTGGCCGGCGGGCGCGTGCCCATGCTGGCTGTGAACACGGGCGGGTTTGGCTTCCTGGCAGAGCTGCCTTTGGGTGAGCTGCCGGAAGCCGTGGCCGAGATTACCTCGGCACGCTTTGCGATTGATGAGCGCACGATGCTGGAAGCGGAGATCGTGGGCGAATCCGGCGTGCGCGAGCGCGCCCTCGCGCTAAACGACATGGTGGTTTCGAAGGCCGGCCTGACCCGCGTGGTGCGCGTGACCACATGGGTGAACGGCGAGCACCTCTCGACCTATCCGGCCGACGGGATCATCGTGGCCACGCCGACAGGTTCCACGGCCTACTCGCTGTCGGCGGGCGGGCCTATCGTCCATCCCCAGGTGGACGTGATCGTAATAACGCCGATCTGTCCCCACACCTTTACCGCACGCCCGGTGGTGGTCTCGGGTGATGCGACCATTGCCGTCGAGACCGCGGGCGCCACCGAGGACGTGCGGCTGAACGTGGATGGTCAGGAGAGCCACCCGTTGTCTGTGGGGGAGCGGGTTGTGATCCGGCGTGCGGCCTTGCGGACTCGGCTCGTCCGGCTGGGCACCCGGAGCTTCTACGGCGTCCTGCGGACAAAGCTGGGGTGGGGAGAGCGCTAGTGCTGCTGGAGCTGCGGATCCAGGAGTTCGCCGTGATCGAGTCCGCGGCTATCGAGTTCGGTCCAGGTCTGAACGTCTTGACCGGGGAAACGGGCGCCGGCAAGTCCATCATCGTGGACGCACTGACCGCTGCGCTGGGCGCGCGTGTTACCGCAGACTTGATTCGGACCGGCGCCCCTGCGGCGCGGGCAGAGGCGCGGTTCGGGGTTGAATCTAGGGGGCCGATAGGCCGGTGGCTGGAGGAGCACGGGCTCGCGGAAGAGGGCGGCACGCGAGGCGGCGACGATCGCTGCGAGCTGGTGGTCGCGCGCGAGATCATGCCGGAAGGACGCTCGCGCGCCTGGATCAACGGCCGCTCAGCCACCGTGGGGATGCTGCGGGAGCTGGGAGATCTGCTGGTCGAGGTCGCCGGCCAGCACGAAGGCCAGCGGCTGCTGCGGCCCCAAGCCCACCTGGGACTGCTGGATGCCTTCGGCGGCGATACCGTGGAGACGCAGTGCGCCGGTGTGGGCGAGCTGGTGCGCCTGCGGTCGGAGCTGCGCGCCGAGCAGAAGGCGCTGGTTGATGGCGAGCGTGACCGCCTCCGGCAGGTCGAGATGCTGCGTTACCAGGTGGACGAGATCGAGGCGGCCCGGCTGCAGCCCGGTGAGGAGGAGGAGCTGTCCTCCCGCCGGGTGCGGCTGTCCAACGCGGAACGCCTCTCCGGCGCAGCGGCGGCGGCCTACGCCGGCCTCTACGAGGCCGACGGGCAGGCCGCGGTGGACAGGATAGGGCAGGCGCGGGGCGCACTGCGGGAAGCCGCAGGGCTGGATCCCGCGCTGGGAGCGCTGGCCGGACGGATCGGGGCGATTGCCGGAGAGCTCGCCGACGTCGCGCACGATCTGGCGCGCTACTCCCGTGGCATCGAGGCCGATCCCGAGGAGCTGGTCCGGGTTGAGGAGCGGCTGGACCTGCTGCGCCGGCTGCGGCGCAAGTACGGCGAGACCGTGGAGGCCGTGCTTGACTACCGCGACGAGGCCGCATCTGCGCTGGCTCGCCTGGATGCCGGTGATGCCCGCGCCTCCGAGATCGCCGCAACGCTGGAAGAGCTGGAGCAAGACCTGACCGGACGGTGCGCCCGCCTCTCGGAGCTCCGGCGCGAGGCCGCCTCCCGGCTGGAAGACGGTGTGGAGCAGGTGCTACGGTCGCTGGAGATGGCAAGTACTCGGCTGATCGTCGGGCTTGGCTACGATTCGGATCCGGCCGGCCTCCTGCTGGGCGATCGCCGCGTGGCGGTTGGTTCGGACGGTGCCGACCGCGTGGAGTTCCTCCTGGCGGCCAACCCGGGCGAGGCACCTAGGCCGCTGGCGCGCATAGCCTCGGGCGGGGAGCTATCCCGGATCATGCTGGCGCTGCGCCATGTGCTGGCCGAGGCCGGTGGCGTGCCGGTCTTCATCTGCGACGAAGTGGATGCGGGCGTTGGCAGCAGGGCCGCGGGTTCGGTAGCGGGGCTGCTGGCCGCGGTTGGTCGCAAGCGCCAGGTCCTGTGCGTGACGCACTTGCCCCAGGTGGCCAGCCTGGCCGACCGTCACTACTGGGTGAGCAAGGAGATGAGCGGCGGACGTACTAGGGTGCGAGTACGGGCGCTGGGACCGCAGGAGCGCGTGGAGGAGGTCGCCAGGATGCTGGGAGGGCGGCGCCCCACGCAGATTGCGCGCGAGCACGCTCTGGAACTACTGAGACGGGGAGGCCGGTCGTGACCAGGTACATTTTCGTTACCGGAGGCGTATCCTCCGCGCTGGGCAAGGGGATAACCGCGGCCTCGATTGGGAGGCTGATGAAGAGCCGCGGGCTGCGGGTGACGATGCTCAAGTTCGACCCCTACGTCAACGTGGACGCGGGCACCATGAATCCACACCAGCACGGTGAGGTATTCGTGACCGACGACGGCGCCGAGACCGACATGGACCTGGGCCACTACGAACGCTTCATAGATGAGAACCTGGGCCGCGCCAACAACACGACCACCGGGAAGATCTACAACGCGGTCATCGCGCGCGAGCGCCGCGGGGAATACCTGGGAGGTACTGTCCAGGTGATCCCACACGTGACCAACGAAATCAAAGACGAGATCCGTTCGTTGGCCGCCGCCACAGAGGCCGACATTCTCATCACCGAGGTAGGCGGGACCGTCGGCGACATAGAAAGCCTGCCGTTCCTGGAGGCGATCCGGCAGTTCCGCCGCACCGCGGGCGAGCAGAACGTGATGTACATACACGTTTCGTTGGTGCCGTACCTGCGCGCCGCCGGCGAGTTGAAGACCAAGCCGACCCAGCACAGCGTGAAGGAGCTGCGCAGCATCGGCATCCAGCCCGACGTGATAGTCTGCCGGACCGAGCGCCCGCTGGGCCAGGCACTCAAGGAGAAGATCGCGCTCTTCTGCGACGTCGAGCTCGAAGCGGTCATCCAGGCAATCGACGCGCGCAGCATCTACGAGGTGCCTCTGATCCTGGAGGAAGAGGGGTTGGCCCGGATTATCCTTCGGCGGCTGGGGCTCGACCTGCCCGAGCCCGATCTGGCGGAGTGGCGCGCGATTGTCGGCCGGGTACTGCATCCGCAGCGCAACGTGCGCATAGGTCTCGTGGGCAAGTACATGGGGGTTGAGGACTCCTATGTCAGCATCGTCGAGGCGCTTCGGCACGGCGGCGTGGCCAACGACTGCGGCGTGGAGATAACGAAGCTGGACTCGGAGCAGATCGAGGGCTGGGGAGATGCCGACCTGGCTGCCCAACTCGCCCCCCTGAACGGGCTGCTGGTGTGTCCCGGCTTCGGGGCACGGGGGGTTGAGGGCAAGGTGCGGGCCATCCGGTATGCGCGCGAGGAAGGAGTCCCGTTCCTGGGCATCTGCTTCGGCCTCCAGTGGGCCGTGGTCGAGTTTGCCCGGCACGTCTGCGGGTTGGAAGGAGCCAACACCACCGAGGTGGATCCGCAAACGCCTCACCCGGTCATCTCCCTGCTGGCCGAGCAACGGGGAATCGCCGACAAGGGCGGCACAATGCGGCTGGGGCGGTATCCCTGCCACATCACTCCTGGCTCCCGCGCCTTCGAGGCATACGGCGTCTCGGTTGTGGGGGAGCGTCACCGCCACAGGTACGAGGTGAACAACGCCTACCGGCAGATTCTGGAAGAGCGCGGGATGCGGGTTGCCGGCATCTTCCCGGAACAGGATCTGGTGGAGATAGTCGAGTTGCCCGATCACCCCTGGTTCGTGGGGACGCAGTTCCACGGCGAGTACCGATCCCGGCCCAACCGCCCGCACCCGCTCTACAGCGCGTTTGTTCGCGCCGCGCTGGAACGGAGCACCGCGGCGGCATCCCGGTCTGCGCTCCAGCGGGAGGAGGCACGATGAGCGGCGCGGTCTACGTCAATGGACGGATCTGCAAGAAGGAGGAGGCAACCGTCTCGGTCTACGATCACGGGTTCCTCTACGGCGATGGGGTGTTCGAGGGAATCCGCGTGTACGACGGCCGGATCTTCAAGCTCGAAGAGCACATCGCGCGGTTGTATGAGTCGGCCCACCACATACTGCTTGAGGTCCCGCTGCCCCCCGCGGCAATGAAAGACGCGATCATCGAGACCGTTCGGGCGAGCGGGCTCCGCGACGCCTACATAAGGCCGGTGGTCAGCCGCGGCCCAGGCGACCTGGGGCTGGATCCGCGCAGGTGCCGCACCGCGACCGTGGTGATCATCGTGGACGCCGTCCGGCTCTACCCCCAGGAGGCCTACGAGAGGGGCCTGCGAATTGTCACCGCGACCGTGCGCCGGCCTGCTCCCGACACCCTGAACGGCCGGATCAAATCCCTGAACTACCTAAACAACGTTCTCGCGCGGATCGAGGCCAACCAGGCAGGCGCCGACGAGGCGCTCATGCTGACCCGGGAAGGCTACGTGTGCGAGTGCAGCGCCGACAATGTTTTTCTTGTCACCGGAGGCGCCCTTTGGACACCGGCCGCCCACCTGGGGCTGCTCCGGGGCATCACGCGCGATGCGGTGCTCTTGCTCGCCGGCGAACAGGGTCTGGCTGCGGAAGAACGCGTCTTTACGCTGCACGATCTGTACACCGCCGGCGAGTGTTTCCTAACGGGCACAGGCGCCGAGGTCGCGCCCGTCGTAGAGGTGGACGGCCGCCGGATCGGAGATGGCCGGCCCGGGCCGATCACCCATCGCCTCAACGCCGCGTTCCGTGAGTTAACGCGCCGGACCGGGACACCGGTGTTCACCCAGGGCGTGGTGAAGGATGAGCGTGGATGAGGGCCGGCCGCCGGCCATGGAAGCCGCTGCCGACGCCTACCTGAGCTACGCGCTGGCCGAGCGCGGCCTCGCCCGGAACACGGTCGAGGCCTACGCCCGCGACCTCGTGGACTTCTCGGACTTCGCGGCGCGGCGCGGTGTGACCGAGCCCGCCGCCGTGCGTCGCTCGACGCTCACCCTGTATCTGCTCTCCCTGCGCCGGCGGGGACTCGCGCCGAGCACGGTGGCGCGTCGCCTGGCCGCGATCCGTGGCTTGACCGCATTCCTGTTGAGGGAAGGGCAGATCGCGGACGATCCGGCGCTCGATCTGTCCCCGGCCAAACGCGCGCACCGGCTGCCCACGGTCCTGGCCGTGGACGAGGTCGAGAGGATCCTGAGCCAGCCGCGCGGAGAGGACCCGGCGTCGCTGCGCGACCGTGCCATCCTGGAGCTTCTCTACGCGGCCGGGCTGCGGGTCAGCGAACTCGTGGCCCTGGACGCGGGCGACGTGCACCTGTCCATGGAGTACGTCCGGTGCGTGGGCAAGGGATCAAAGGAACGCATCGTGCCCATAGGATCGCAGGCGGTCAACGCGATAAGGAGCTACCTGATCCTGGCGCGTCCCGCGCTTGCCGGACGCCGCGCCAGGACGGCCTTGTTCCTGAACAGGCGGGGAGGCCGGCTGACGCGGCAGAGCGTTTGGGCGGTGCTGAAGGGCCATGCCGCGCAGGCCGGAATCCGGAAGCCGTTGAGCCCGCACACCCTGCGCCACTCGTTCGCCACGCACCTGCTCGACGGCGGCGCGGACCTGCGCGCGGTGCAGGAGATGCTGGGTCACGCCAGCATCGTCACGACCCAGATCTACACGCACCTGACCCGATCGCGTCTGCGCGAGGTTTACCGCCGTGCGCATCCACGCGACCAGATGACGATCGGGCGCACAGCGCCATGAGGGCGGTCGTCCTAGTGCTCGATGGGTGCGGGATCGGGGCCCTACCCGATGCGGCCGCCTACGGCGACGAGGGCAGCAACACGCTGGTCAACACGGCGCGGGCCTCCGGCGGGTTGCGCCTTCCAGCGCTGGAGCGCCTTGGGCTGGGGGTGCTGGACGCGATCCCAGGTGTGAAACCTGTTGGCGACCACGAGGCGGCCGTTGGTGTTCTGCGCGCGCTCTCCGCCGGCAAGGATTCGACCACAGGGCACTGGGAACTGGCCGGGCTGGTGGTCCGGCGGCCGTTTCCCACCTATCCGGAGGGCTTTCCCGCGGACCTGATACGGGCATTAGAGCGGCAGATCGGTCGGGAGACGCTGGGCAACGTGGCGGCTTCGGGCACCGAGATCATCGAGACCCTGGGACCTCTGCACCTGCGCAGCGGCGCGCCGATCGTATACACATCGGCCGACAGCGTGTTCCAGATCGCGGCTCACGAAGCGGTCGTGCCGGTCGAGCAGCTCTACCAGTGGTGCCGAACCGCGCGTGGGCTGCTTACGGGCGATCACGCCGTCAGCCGGGTAATCGCTCGGCCGTTCGTGGGTGAGCCGGGCGCGTTCGTGCGCACCGACCGCCGCCATGACTTCTCCCTGCCGCCGGTGGGTCCTACTGTGCTCGACGCGCTGGCGGACCGGGGTATTCCGGTGGTGGGCGTTGGGAAGATCGAGGACCTCTTTGCCGGATGCGGACTGGCACGTTCCGTGCACACGCACGACGACGCGGACGGCATCACGCAGACCGTCTCCGCGGCCAGAGAGCTGGAGCACGGGCTGGTGTTTGCGAACCTGGTGGAGCTGGACACCGTCTACGGCCACCGCAACAACGTCGAGGGATTCGCGCGGCACCTCGAGGCGATTGACGCGCGCCTGCCCGAGATCCTGGGGGTTTGCGCCCCGGGCGACCTGGTCGTGATCACCGCCGACCACGGGAACGACCCGACCACGCCCAGCACCGATCATTCACGCGAGCAGGTCCCGCTGCTGGCGTGGCGGCCCGGCCTGCCTCCGGGCCGGCGGTTGGGGGTACGGGATAGCTTCGCCGATCTGGCCGCCACAGTGGCCGAGGCCTTTGCGGTGCCCTGGATTGGGTCGGGGAGGAGCTTCTGGGCGGCATTGGAGGTGGGACGCGGATGAACTGGGCGGCGCGCGCGCGAGAGGCGGCGCAGGCGATAGGACGCATCGGTGCAAGGACCCCGGAGGTGGCGGTGATCCTGGGTTCGGGTTTGGGGGCGTTGGCAGACGAGGTCTCCGCCGACGCCGCCATAGCCTACGGCGAGATCCCGCACTTTCCCCGTACCGGCGTCGAAGGGCACGCCGGGCGGCTGGTCGTGGGGACCCTGGAGGGCCGCTCGGTTGCGGTTATGCAGGGCCGGGCGCACTTCTACGAGGGCCACACGATGGCCGAGGTCACCTTCCCTGTGCGCGTGCTGCACGCGCTGGGCGCCCGGATCCTGGTGGTGAGCAACGCCGCCGGCGGGCTCAATCGGCAGTGGTACACCGGGGACCTGATGCTGATCTCCGATCACATCAACTTCATGGGCACCAACCCGCTGATCGGGCCCTACGAGGCCGAGTTGGGCCCGCGGTTTCCCGACATGTCCGCCGCGTACGATAAGGAGCTCATCGCGGTGGCCGAGGCCGCGGCCCTCGACCTAGGCATACTGCTGCGCAAGGGGATCTATGTCGGCGTCTCCGGACCATCCTATGAAACTCCGGCGGAGCTGCGCATGCTGGCCCGGTGGGGGGCGGATGCCGTGGGAATGTCCACGGTACACGAGGTGATCGTGGCGCGGCATGCCGGGATGCGCGTACTGGGGCTGACGGCGATCACCGACATGGCCACCGGTGAGGTCGTTGGCCAGGTCTCGCACGAGGAGGTACTCGCCGTCGCGCGCGAGCTGGAGCCCAGGTTCGTTCGGCTGACCCGGCGCATCATCGCGACCCTGAGCGCGTAGAGTACGGCGCCGGCTTCCGTGCGTGCCTACGACCTGATCCAGAAGAAACGCGATGGCGCGGCCCTCTCCGCGGGCGAGATCGCCTGGCTCGTGGACGGCTTCGTTCTGGGGTCGGTCCCCGACTACCAGATGGCCGCGTTCCTGATGGCGGTCTACTTCCGCGGGATGACGTTCGAAGAGACGGCCGCGCTCACGGATGCGATGGTGCGGTCGGGCGAGACGCTCGACCTGGGATCGCTCGCCGGATGCGCCGTGGACAAGCACAGCAGCGGCGGCGTGGGCGACAACACCTCGTTGGTGTTGGTTCCCCTTGTGGCATCGGCCGGGGTGCCGGTACCGAAGCTGTCCGGGCGCGGCCTAGGTCACACCGGAGGAACGCTGGACAAGCTGGAGGCGATCCCCGGGTTCAACACGGCGCTCTCCGAAGCGGCGTTCGTGGAGCAGGTCGAGCGCATAGGGTGTGCCATAGCCGGGCAGAGCGCCGCGATGGTGCCGGCGGATGCCCAGCTCTACGCGCTGCGTGACGTGACGGCCACCGTTGACAGCGTGCCGCTGATCGCCTCCAGCATCATGTCCAAGAAGCTGGCCGCCGGGGCGTCCGCGATCCTGCTGGACGTGAAGTGCGGGCGCGGGGCTTTCATGAAGACGGCATCCGACGCCCGGGTCCTGGCCGAGGCCATGGTGGCCATTGGTCGGGAGGCCGGCCGGCGCACCGCTGCGGTGATTAGCGCGATGGACTACCCGCTGGGCCGGGCGGTCGGCAACGCGCTCGAGGTCGCAGAGGCGATCGCGACGCTCCGCGGCGAGGGCCCCGGCGACCTCGAGGCGCTCTGCCTGGTCCTGGGCGGGTGGATGCTTGTGCTGGGAGGCCGGGCGGTCTCGCCCGAAGAAGGCAGTGAAGAGCTGCTGCGGCGCCTGCGCAGCGGCGACGCGCTGCGAAAGTTCGAGGCGCTCGTTAGTGCGCAGGGTGGTGACGCACGGGTCGTCGGGGATCCGGGACGGCTGCCTTCGGCGCCCCTTCGTCTGCCGGTACCAGCACCTGCCGCCGGCGTCGTAGCCGGCATTGATGCCGAGGCGGTCGGGCTTGCAGCGATGCAATTGGGCGCCGGGCGAACCCGCAAGGGCGAGGTCGTTGACCCGGCGGTCGGCGTGGTGATCGAGCGGCCCGCGGGCGCTGCCGTTAAGGTCGGAGAGTCCCTGGCGACGATCCATGCCAGGTCCGAGGAGGCCGGACTTGCCGCGGCCCGTGAGGTGGCCGCGGCGTTCGAGATAGCGGAGAGCGCACCGGCGGAGGCGCCGGTGATTCGAGGCGTCATCAGAGGGTGATCGCCGGTTGACGGCGGTGGCCGACGGAGGAGGAGCCGATGATTCGTCGCGTGGGCGTCGTAGGGTGCGGGTTGATGGGGGTCGGTATTGTGGAGGTGGCGGCGCGATCCGGGTACGAGGTGGTCGTGCGCGAGATCAACGACGAACTGCTGGCCAAGGGGATGGGGCGGCTGCGCGGCTCGCTGCAGCGCGGGGTCGAGCGCGGCAAGCTGGATGAGGCCGGCCGCGACGCAGCCCTGAGCCGGATCCAGGGGACCACGGTCCTGGCAGACCTGGCCGGCGTAGATCTGGTGGTTGAGGCGATCTTGGAGCAGATGGACGACAAGAAGGCGCTCCTCCGGGAACTGGACCGGTTGGTGGCGCCGGGGGTCGTCCTGGCCAGCAACACATCGTCGCTCTCGATCACCGAGATGGCGGCGGCGACCGGCCGAGCGGAGCGCGTGGTGGGGCTGCACTTCTTCAACCCGGTGCCGGTGATGCCGCTCGTGGAGATAGTTAAGGGGCTTCGCACCTCCGACGAGGTGGTGGCGGCTATGCGCGGTTTCGCCCAGTCGTTGGGCAAGACCGTGGTGGTAGCCAGGGACACGCCGGGCTTCATCGTGAACCGGCTGCTGGTACCCTACCTGCTGGACGCGATCCGCGCCCTCGAACTGGGCGTTGCCTCGCGGGAGGACATTGACTCCGCGATCACGCTCGGGCTGGGCCATCCTATGGGGCCCCTCACGCTGCTGGATTTCGTCGGCCTGGACACGACGTACTACATAGCCGAGGCGATGTTCGCCGAGTTCAAGGACACCCGCTACGCGTCCCCGCCGTTGCTGAGGCAGATGGTGCTGGCCGGATGGTTGGGGCGGAAGAGCAAGCGCGGCTTCTACGAGTACCAGTAACCGAGAGTTCTTCGCGCGCCGCGCACCTGCACGGCAGGAAGGGGCCGGGCACCACGCAGAACAGTCAAATGGGGGATTGAGAGGGCTGGATGGCTGTTCAGCTTTCCGACGAACACCGGATGATCCAAGCGATGGTCCGGGAGTTCGCCACCCGAGAGTTGCTGCCGATCGCGGCCGACCTCGATCAGCACTCCCGGTTCCCACGGGAGGCGGTGGAGCGGGCCGCGGAGCTGGGTCTGATGGGCATGACCGTGCCCGAGGACTACGGCGGCGCAGGCATGGAACCGCTCGCCTACGTCGTAGCCCAAGAGGAACTCGCCAGGGCATGCGCGGGCTTCCAGACGATCGTAACCGTGAACAACTCGCTGGTGTGCGAGCCTATTCTGCGCTGGGGCAGCGAAGCGCAGAAGCAGCGGTATCTCCCTGAACTCGCCTCTGGGCGCAAGCTGGGCTGCTACTGCCTGACCGAACCATCCTCCGGCTCGGACGCCATGTCGCTGCGCACCACGGCGGTGCTGCGCGACGGCGAGTGGCGGCTATCCGGAACCAAGATCTTTGTAACCAACGGCGCAGAGGCGGACCTCTGCCTGGTCTACGCGCGATCGGAGCCCGAAGCCGGCGCCCGTGGCCTATCCGCGTTTCTGGTCGAGAAGCCCTTCCCGGGCGCATCCGTGGGAAAGATCGAGAAGAAGCTCGGCATTCGGTGCTCGTCCACCACCGAGATCGTTCTTGACGACTGCCGCGTGCCGGAGGGAAACCTGCTCGGGGAGCGGGGGCAGGGCGGGCGGATTGCCCTGGCCACGCTGGATGGCGGCCGCATCGGCATCGCGGCCCAGGCGCTGGGCATCGCGCGGGCCTGCCTGGAAGAGACGGCGGCGTACGTCCAGCAGCGCCAGCAGTTCGGCAGGCCCATCGGCGAGTTCCAGGCCGTCCGGTGGGCGCTGGCCGACATGGCGACGCGGCTGGAGGCCGCGCGGTTGCTCACATATCGCGCCGCTGCCCTGCGCGGCCAGGGGCTTCCATGCACTGGGGAGGCGGCGATGGCCAAACTGTTCGCCTCAGAGACCGCGATGTGGGCCGCCCACAAGGCCGTACAGCTCTTCGGCGGGTACGGGTACACCCAGGACTACCCGGTCGAGCGCTACTTCCGCGACGCCAAGATCACCGAGATCTACGAGGGCACTTCCGAGATCCAGAGGCTGGTCATCTCACGGCATCTGCTGGCCAGATCCTGAACAGGGAGGCGTGATGGACGTCGTCGTCTGCTTGAAGCAGGTTGTGGACCCTGAACTGCCGGTAAGGGACTTCGCTGTAGATCCGGGCACGCAGAGGCAGGTGCGCGAGGGGCGCCCGCTGGTGATCTCCACCTACGACGAGAACGCGCTGGAGGTCGCCCTCCAGCTCAAGGACGCCTCGGGAGCCAAGGTGAAGGTGCTCACCCTGGGCCCGGCGGCCGCGGTCAGCGAGGCGATACGCCTGGCGCTGGCCATGGGCGCAGACGAGGCGATCGTGGTGGACGATCCCCGGGCGCCGGAGCTCTCCGGGGCCGAGAAGGCCTGCACGCTCGCCGCGGCAATCCGGCGGATTGGATCGGCCGACCTGATCCTGACCGGGTGCGAGTCCGCGGACTGGGCGGAGCGCGTGGTGGCTCCCCTGCTGGCCGAGGACCTGGGCGCCGCCTGCGTGACCTTCGTATCCCGCGTCGAGGCAGGAGACGGCGCGCCGGTGGTAAGGCGCCTGGTGGAAGACGGGTACCATCTTGTCGAGGTGCGCCTGCCCGCCGTGCTGTCGGTTACGAGCGACGAGTCCAACCGCCCCCGCCTGCCCAAGGTCAAGGACATAATGGCGGCCAAGCGCAAACCGGTTCAGACCTGGTCGCCCGCAGACCTCACCCGCTCGTCTGCACGCGATCCCGGCGCAGGAGTCGAGGTGCGCGGGGTGGTCGTGCCCGAGCGCACGTCGCGCTGCGAGTTTCTGACCGGCGAGCCGGCCGAGCAGGTGACGGCCCTGGCGCAGCGGTTGCGCGACCAGAAACTGTTGTAATCAGAGGAGCGGAGAGATGCCTGACATCCTGGTAGTTGCCACTGCGCCTGATGGTACGCTGAGCCGGTCCAGCCTCGAACTGATCGCCGGCGCGCACGCGATTAGTGGACCGCTCGGCCTGGGCGTGACAGCCGTGCTGCTGGGAACCGGGCCTGGGCTGGCCGATGCGCCCCAGGCTTTGCACCAGCACGGTGTGGCCCGGGTGCTCCGGGTGGACCACCCGCTCCTGACCGCAGGGGAGTCCGATGCCTACCTGCGGGCGATCGAACAGGTGGCGCGGATCGAGCGCCCAGAGGTCGTGCTCATCAGCGCCGACACAATGGGCCGCGATCTCGCCGCCCGGCTCGCCTGGAGGCTCGGGGCGGCCCTGGTAACCGAGTGCTTTGAGCTCGCCTCCGGCGACGGTGCCGTGGTAGCGCGCCGGCAGGTCTACGGTGGGCGGGCCGTGGCGACCATGGCCGTGACCCGCAGGCCCGCGGTGTTTTCGATGAAGCCCAGGTCGCTCGACGTTCCGGCCCCATCTCCGGTATCGGGAACCGTGGAGGACCTGGCAGTGGAGATGGACCCCGGTGACCTGCCGACGCGCGTGCGCCAGGTACTGCGCGAGCAATCGGACGTGGGGTTGGAGGACGCGCAGGTTGTCATTGGCGGCGGGCGCGGTATGGGAGGGCCCGAGGGCTTTGCCCAACTCGGCGAGCTGGCGTCAGCGCTGGGAGGGGCTGTGGGAGCGTCCCGGCCGCCCGCGGATTCCGGGTGGGTGCCGCTGAGCTGGCAGGTGGGACAGACCGGCAAGACCATCCGTCCGGCCCTGTACGTGGCCGTGGGCATCTCAGGGGCCACGCAGCACGTGGCCGGTGTGTCCGGTTCGCGCATGATCGTCGCGATCAACCGGGACCCGGAGGCGCCGATCTTCTCGGTTGCCCACCTTGGTATCGTCGCCGACTTCCGGGAGATCGTCCCGCCCCTGATCGCCAAGATCAAGGAGCTCAAGGGCCTGTAGCCCGCAAGGGCTACGCCTGAGTCGGGCTGGAGCAATGGACCCGTTGGTCCCAACGCGCGAGATCTACTGGAACATCCCTGCATTCGGCGTGGTCATCATGTACCTGCTGGCCGCCGCATCCGTGGCCGTCTTCGGCCACGGCGTCTACCAGCACTTCCGGATGTGGCGGAGGGGCCAGCCGGTGGACCGTCTCACGCCCATCTGGCCGCGCCTGCGCTCGGTCCTGCTCCACGTGGCCGCCCACGGCAGGCTGCTCGCCGAACGCGTGCCCGGGATCTACCATCTGGCGCTGTTCTGGGGATTTGCGTTCTTGCTGGTTGGGACGATGGTGGTTTTTGTCCAGGCGGACTTGCGGCTGCCGATCATGCGTGGGTCGTTCTACCTGTACTTCCAGTCGCTGGCCCTGGACCTGATGGGCGCAGCAGCGACCGCCGGCGTGGCCGCGGCGATGGTGATGCGCTACGTCTTCAAGTCCCCGCGCCTGCGGCGCGGGATCCTCTCCGACGGTGTCATCCTCTGGTTCCTGGGGGCGATTCTTCTCACCGGTTTCCTGGTTGAGGGATTGCGGATCGCCGGAACTCGCGATCCGTGGGGTCCCTGGTCACCGGTGGGGTACCAGATCTCGGTCCTCTCCGGCGTGGTGGAGATGAGCTCAACCGCGATACGGGGCAGCCACGCGGTCCTGTGGTGGGTCCACTTCGTGCTGTCAATGGTCTTTGTCGCCTACATCCCGCGTTCCAAGCTATTCCACCTGCTGCTGGCTCCGGTGAACGTCTACCTGCGCCCGTTGTCGGACGTTGGCAGCCCGCGCCTCGTGGACTTCGAGAAGGTTGAGCGCTTCGGCGCGTTCGCGTTCTCGGAGCTCACATGGAAGGACCTCTTCGACCTGGACGTCTGCACGGAGTGCGGTCGGTGCACCGCCGCCTGCCCTGCCAACACCACCGGCAAGCTGCTTTCGCCGATGGAGGTGGTTCTGGATCTGCGGGATGAGATGGCGCGCACCGGCGGGGTCTCAGGTCCGGTCCTGGCCGGTGGGGTCGTGCAGGCAGAGGCGCTGTGGGGATGTACCACCTGCCTGGCCTGCATGGAGGCGTGCCCCGTATTCATCGAACATGTCCCCAAGATAGTTGAGATGCGGCGGTACCTGGCCATGGAGGAGGCCGTCGTCCCTGACCTGATGGGGGAGGCGCTGCGCAGCCTGGAAGCCAGGGGACATCCCTTCCGCGGAGCCGGAATCGCGCGCACGGCGTGGACGGCCGGTATTGATGTGAAATCGCTGCCTCGCGGTGAGGCCGCCGAGTGGCTGCTGTGGGTTGGCTGTGCGGCGGCCTTGAACGAACGGAACCACTCGACGCTGCGGGCGCTGGTGCGGGTGCTGCACGCCGCCGGCGTGGATCTGGCCATCCTGGGCGACGAGGAGACCTGCACCGGGGATCCCGCGCGGGCGATGGGCAACGAGTACCTCTTCCAGACGCTTGCGCGGCAGACCATAGAGACACTGGACCGGTACGCGGTGAAGAAGATCGTCACCGCCTGCCCCCACTGTTACAATACTTTCAAGCACACCTACCCGCAGATGGGCGGGCGGTACGAGGTCTGGCACCACGCACAACTGCTCGCGCACCTGGTGGAGACCGGGCGCATCGCGCCCACGGAGCCGATGGACTCCATCGTCGCTTTTCACGATCCCTGCTATCTGGGGCGGCACAACGGCGAGTATGCCGCCCCGCGCCGCGTTCTCCGCGCGATCCCCGGTGTGCGGGCCGTGGAGATGTCCCGCTGTCGCGAGAACGGATTCTGCTGCGGCGCCGGCGGAGGGCTCTACTGGTCCGAGGACCGAACCGGCCAGCGGATCAACCACGCGCGCACCGACCAGGCCGTGGCCTCGGGGGCGCAGATTGTTGCCACCGCCTGCCCATTCTGCATGCTGATGATCGAGGACGGGGTCGCTGCGCGGGAGACGGTCGTCCGGCCGTTGGACGTCGCTGAACTGCTGGACCGGAGCATCGGCGGGAGCCGCTGATGGAGACGTCCTCCGGGATCCCGGTCAAGGCAGTGTACACCGCGGACGATCTTGGTGGATTGCCCGAGGCGGCGAGAGTGGGCAGACCCGGTGAGTATCCCTATACCCGCGGCATTCACCCCACGATGTACCGGGGTCGGCTGTGGACGATGCGGCAGTTCGCTGGGTTCGGCGCGGCCGAGGACACCAACCGACGGTTTCACTACCTCCTGGAGCACGGGCAGACCGGCCTCTCGGTCGCGTTCGACATGCCGACCTTGATGGGGTATGACTCGGACCACCCCCGGGCGCTGGGCGAGGTGGGTCGCGAAGGGGTAGCCGTTGATTCGCTGGCGGACATGGAGGTGCTGTTTGAGGGCATCCCCCTCGACCAGGCGACGACCTCGATGACGATCAACGCCCCGGCCAACGTCCTGCTGGCGATGTACGTTGCCATGGCAGACAGGCAGGGCATCCCTCGCGACAGGCTAGGCGGGACGACGCAGACCGACATGCTTAAGGAGTTCATCGCGCAGAAGGAGTGGATCGTCCCACCACGCCCGAGCCTGCGGCTGATTCAGGACATGCTCGTCTTCGGGACGCGGGAGTTGCCTCGATGGAACGTCATCAGCATCAGCGGGTACCACATCCGCGAGGCCGGGAGCACCGCGGTGCAGGAACTGGCCTTCACCCTAGCCGACGGAATCGCCTACGTTGAGGCCGGCTTGGCCGCGGGCCTTGAACTGGACGCCTTCGCACCCCGGCTGTCGTTCTTCTTCGATGTTCACAACGACTTCTTCGAGGAGATCGCCAAGTTCCGGGCGGCGCGCCGGATGTGGGCGCGGATCATGCGCGAGAGGTTCGGCTCAAAGGAGCCCCGGTCGTGGTGGCTGCGCACGCACGCGCAGACCGCGGGCGTCTCCCTGACCGCGCAGCAGCCGCTGAACAACATCGCCCGCGTGGCGCTCCAGGCGCTGGCAGCCGTGCTTGGCGGCGCGCAGTCACTCCACACGAACTCGATGGACGAGACCTATTCGCTGCCGACCGAGGAGGCGGTGACCGTTGCCCTGCGCACCCAGCAGATATTGGCGCACGAGAGCGGCGTGACCGCCACGGCAGATCCGCTGGGGGGATCGTACTTTGTTGAGACGCTGACCGGCCAGGTGGAGGAGGCGGCCTGGGAGTACATTCGCAAGATCGATGATCTGGGCGGGATGGTGGCAGCCGTGGAGGCGGGGTATCCGCAGCGCGAGATCGCCGAAGCCTCATACCGGTTCCAGTTACAGGTCGAGCGGCGGGAGCGGATCATCGTGGGCGTGAATGAGTTCGCGGCCGCAGAAGAGCCCGCGATACCGACCCTGCGCATAGATCCCGAGGTGGAGCCCCGGCAGGCTTCCCGCACAAGGGAAGTGCGCTCCGGACGAGACGGGGCCAGGGCGGATCGCTGCCTGAGCGCGCTGCGGAAGGCTGCGGAAGGGCACGACAACACGATGGAGCACGTCCTCGAGTGCGTGAAGGCCTACGCCACGCTGGGCGAGATCTGCGACGTATTCCGGGGCGTCTACGGCGAGTACCGCGAGCCGGCGGTCGTTTGACCCGGGTGCCGGTCCCGCGCTATCATCGCGTGGTGCGGAAGAGTGGTGCGGAAGAGAGGAGAGCCTCAATGGCACGCGCCGTTCGCATCCTGCTGGCCAAGCCCGGACTGGACGGCCACGACCGGGGAATCAAGGTCGTGGCGCGCGCGTTGCGCGACGCCGGATACGAGGTGATCTACACGGGACTTCACCAGACGCCCGAGATGATCGTCGCCGCGGCGATCCAGGAGGACGTGGATGCAATCGGCCTGTCCATTCTATCCGGGGCGCACAACGTGCTCTTCCCCCGTATCACGGCTCTGCTGCGGGAGCGAGGGGCAGGGGACATCGCCGTGTTCGGCGGAGGAATCATTCCCGAGGAGGACATGCCGGCATTGGCGGCCGCGGGCATTGGTCGGATCTTCAACCCAGGCACCTCCCTGGAGGAGATCGTCCGGTGGGTAGGCGAGCACGTCCGGCCGAGGGGAGTTGCGGCGTGAAGATCCGGCTGCACCATCCGCGCCGCGATCTGGAGATCTCGGGCCGGCGGAGGGTTTCGGGGATCCTTACCGAGCTGGGGTTAGACCACGAGGCGTTCCTGGTAATCCGGGGCGATGCGCTGCTGACCTCGGATTCCGAGGTGGGCGATCTGGACGAGATCGAGATCCGCCCGGTGATCTCCGGCGGGACCACGGACGAGGCGCCTTGCGCTGCCTGAAGTGCCGTGGGGCTGCGGCGGTTGAGGTGCGCCGACATCGCGCCGCCTACTGCGCGCCGCACTTTCTTGAGTTCTTTGAGGCCCAGGTCCATCGCGCGATCACCACGCAAAGGATGTTCAGGCCGGGGGAACGCATCCTGGTGGCCGTCTCCGGCGGCAAGGACAGCCTGGCGCTGTGGGAGATCCTGCTGCGCCGTGGCGACGACGCCACAGGGTTGCACGTTGACCTGGGGATCGACGACTACTCACAGGAATCGCGCGAACGAACCGAGGAGTTTGCCCGGGCACGCGGGGCGCGGCTGATCGTGGTCGAGCTGCGTGCGGAGTACGGGATGGACATCGGCACGCTGGCGGAGGGGAGCGGCCGGGCGCCCTGCTCTGCATGCGGGCTTTCGAAGCGCTACCTTTTCAACAAGCTGGCCCGCGACGGCGACTTCACCGCCGTGGCCACCGGGCACAACCTCGACGATGAGGCCGCCGTGCTGTTGGGTAATCTCTTGCACTGGAACATGGATCAGCTTGCGCGCCAGGCGCCGGTCCTGGAACAGACGCACCCTCATCTGGTGCGCCGGGTGAAGCCGCTGTACCGTACCTCAGAACGGGAGAGCGCGGCATACGCCCTTCTTAGGGGGATTGACTACGTGATCGAGGAGTGCCCCCACAGCCGTGGCGCACGGTCGCTGTTGCACAAGGATGTGCTTAACAGACTGGAGGCCGCATCAGCCGGCACCAAGCAGGCGTTCTACTGGGGCTTTCTTGATCGCCTGGCGCCGGTGCTGCGCGCCGGCGGGCCTCCGCCGGTGCTCCGTCCCTGTGGGCAATGCGACCAGCCGACAACCGAGGAGGTCTGCGCGTTCTGTCGCATGACGGCGCGCGCAGCCGCGCGTCAGAGCGCGCGGGCGTCCTCCCTCCCATGAGGACGGCCGGCACGCTGTCAGCAGGGGATCCGGTCCTGCTCGTGGACCGCAAGCGGCGGTCCTACTTGATCTGGCTGGCAGATGGGGCCACCAGCGACCTAAGAGGAGGCCGGATTGCCCACGCCGACCTGATAGGCAGGCCGGATGGCGTGAACATCGAGAGCTCGCGCGGCGAGCGGCTGGTCGTGGTTCGCGCGACCCTTGCCGACTATGTCCTGCACATGCCCCGTGGAGCACAGGTGATCTACCCGAAGGATCTGGCGCTGATTCTCATGATGGCGGACATCTACCCGGGGGCCGTGGTTGCCGAGGCCGGCACGGGGTCGGGCGCGCTGACGATGGCGCTTGTGCGGGCGGTTGGTTCCGGTGGCCGCGTGTACTCGTATGAGGTGCGTGAGGAGTTCCAGCGGACTGCTGCAAGGAACATCGCGCGGTACATGGGCGAGACGCCCGCGCTCGTTATGCGGCTGCACGATGTGACCACCGGAATCCCCGATGAGCCCGTGGACCGCCTGGTGCTGGACCTACCCGAGCCATGGCGGGTAGTGGGGCCGGCCATAGCCGGGCTGCGACCCGGAGGGATCTTCTTGGCCTATCTCCCCACGACCGTGCAGGTCCAGCGGACCGTGGAGGCGCTCGGCTCAAGCCGGGCCTTCGCGCTGATCGAGACCGTGGAGTCGCTGCTCCGGCCCTGGAACGTGGAGGGGCTGAGCGTGCGTCCGGCCCACCGGATGGTCGCCCATACCGGATTCCTTGTATGCGCCAGGCGAGTCGAGTCAAACTGTTCCACACCACTACCCTGCAAGGAGGCGTGTACATGACCTATACCATCGCTGAGCCGTGCATCACCGTAATGGACAGGGCGTGCGTCGAGGTCTGCCCGGTGGACTGCATCCACGAAGGCACCGATATGCTCTACATCCATCCGGACGAGTGCATCGACTGCGGGGCGTGCGTCCCAGCATGCCCCGTGGCTGCAATCTTCGTCGAGGCAGATGTTCCGGAGCAGTGGAAGCATTTTGTTGACATGAACAAGGAGTTCTTCTCAATGTCCGACGAGGAGTTCGCGACCAAGTACGGGAAGCCTAAGTAGCACAAGAGGCGCCTTCCTGGCGCCCTGGGGGGACGGAAACGTGGCCAGCGTCGAGGCGTCTACGGTAATAAAAGCGACCATGGAGAAGGTCTACGCGCTCGCCAAAGACGTCGAGCGCTTTCCGCAGTTCATGCCGGATCTGGTGAGCGTCGTAGTGCTCGAACGCCTGCCGACCGGTACCGTGACCGAATGGGTGGGCCGCGTTCAGGGCCGCCGGATACGGTGGGTTGAAGAGGACGAGTGGGATGACGAGCGGCGCGTCTGCACCTTCAGGCAGCGGTCGGGGGATTTCAACAAGTACGAGGGGGCATGGCGCTTCGAGGCGGCGCCCGAGGGGATCCGAACGAGCCTGGAGGTTGAGTTCGAGCTGGACATCCCGCTGGCGGGAGCCCTGCTTAGTTCGCTGGTGAAGGTCCTGATGCGCAAGAACTGCGAGAGCATGCTGGCGGCGCTCAAGGGCCAACTGGAAGAGACAGCTTCCTGAGGCAGTGGTCCCGCGGTCCAGGTGCGAGAAGATTGCGCCTGCCCACCGGACACTATAAGATGGGGCGTGGCCCACAGGAAGCGACCGGGAGTGATGCATGACCCCACGCACCGCGGCGGCGATCTCGATCGCCCGACCGATTATCGGCGAGGAAGAGAAACGGCAGGTCCTTGAGGTTCTCGACTCCGGCGTTCTTATCGCTGGCCGCCGGGTCGCGGAGTTCGAGGCGGCCTTCGCCGCCTACATCGGCGTCCCCCACGCCGTGGCCACCTCATCGGGCAGTTCCGCGCTGCAAGTCGCGATGCTCGCGTTGGGGATCGGTCCCGGTGATCGCGTTGTAACGACCCCTTTTACGTTCGCGGCCAGCAGCAACGCCGTGATCCACGCGGGCGCGATTCCGGTTTTCGTGGATGTGGACCCAGAGACCTGCAACCTCGATCCCGGCGCAGTTGAGGATCAACTGCGCCGGGGCGGGGTCCGTGCCATCCTGGCGGTGCACCTCTACGGGTTGCCCGCCGACATCGTGACCCTTCGCTCGCTTGCCGACCGCTACGGTGTCCTGTTGATCGAGGACTGCGCGCAGGCGCACGGCGCCGCATCCAGCGGACGGCGTGTGGGATCGTTCGGGGAGGCGGCGATCTTCAGCTTCTACCCGACGAAGAACATGACCACCGGGGAGGGCGGGATGCTGACCACCGCAGACCCGGCTGTGGCCCGGCGGGCACGCCTTCTGGTGGACCCACGGGGTGAGGCGGAGTACGCCTACGAGGTCGTTGGGTTCAACTTCCGCATGACCGAGATGGCTGGGGCCATGGGCACGGTGCAGCTCGCGGCCCTGGAAGGGCGCAACCGGCAGCGGCGGGAACACGCGCGCCGGCTCACGGAAGGCCTGCGCGGTCTCTCGTGGCTGAGCCTGCCGGTGGAGCCCGACGGCCTGCACCATGTCTACCATCAGTACACGGTGCGCGTGCGGCAGGGCCGGGACGCCCTGATTGCCCACCTGGCCAGCGCCGGGATTGGTGCTCGGGTGTACTATCCATCGCTGGTCACGCAAACCCCGGCGTACCGCCGGTTGAGCCTGGACGGGATCTACCCCAATGCCTTGCGTCTCACGGGCGAGGTGCTCTCGCTTCCGGTCCATCCCTCACTGGGTGAAGACGATCTGGCCAGGATAGTGTCCGCGGTGCGCGAGTTCTCCGGGGGTCAGCGGTGAGCGCTCTCCCGATCCGCATCGGCGTAGTCGGCCTGGGACAGTGGGGGCGGCACCACGCCCGCATCCTGGCTTCTCTGCCCGGCGTAGCACTTGCTGGTGTCGCCGACCTCGACCCCAGGGAAGTGCGCGCCGCGGTTGATCGCTTCGAGGTCAGGGGGTTTTCGGACTACCGCGAGATGATCGGACGGGTAGACGCCGTCAGCGTCGTTGTCCCGACGATACACCACTACCGCGTGGCCCGTGACTTCCTTGATGCCGGCGTGCACGTGCTTCTGGAAAAGCCGATGACCGCAACGGTTGAGGAAGCAGAGCGCTTGGTTACCCTCAACGAACGCCGCGGTACCGTGATGCTGGTGGGGCACGTCGAGCGGTTCAAGCCGATAGTCCATCGCATGCACGAGATTGTGTCCGAGCCGCTCTTCATACAGGCGCGACGCGTCCGGCCCTTCGATCCGCACAGGGTCATGGACGTTGGCGTCGTGCTCGATCTGATGATTCACGACATTGACATCGTGCTCTCGCTCGCGCCCGGCCGCGTCGCTGAGGTGGGCGGCGTGGGGGTGTGCGTGCACAACAGCCACGAGGACCTGGCGGTGGGCCACCTGACGATGGAGAGCGGCTGCCGGATCACGCTGACTGCCAGCCGCGTGGCAGCGGTCAAGGCCGTGGATACCGAGGTCACGATGTCCGACCGCACGGTCCACCTCGACTACCTTCGAGAGACCATAAGCATCCGGCGCTTCAACGGCGAACACCAGCGGATCTCGCTGGACGGTGAGGAGCCCCTGCGGACTGAGATCGCGCACTTCATCGCTTGCGTGCGTGGGGAGGCCCGCCCGCGGGTGAGCGCAGAGGACGGCTGCCACGCAGTCCAGGTCAGTCATCGGCTGCTCAACAGCCTGGTCAGCATAGTCCCCAGGGTCCACGCATAGTTCGCAAGGGAGCACAACCGTGAAGGCGCGGGAGATCGCCCTATCAGGCGTCATGACGGCGCTTGTCTTCGTCGTCACGAGGGCCTTCGCTCTCCCCATACCGCAGACGAAGGGGTTCTTCAATCTGGGCGAGGCCGGCGTCTATGCTTCGGCGCTGTTGTTCGGCCCATTGGTAGGCGCGCTGGCGGGCGGGGTCGGCTCGGCGCTGGCCGATCTCTCGTTGGGCTACGCTCAATACGCGCCGTTCACGCTTGTCATCAAAGGACTTGAAGGCGCGGTCGTGGGCCTGGTGGCGCGGACGGTCAGCCCAGGGGTCTGGCGGTTCGGCCTGGGTGCCGGCGCGATCGCCGCGGTGGTTCTGCTGGCGGCAGAAGCCCTTGCCGTGCGCGTGGCGGCGGCGGTGCTTCTGGGGGTTGCGGCTGGAGGGCTGCTGCTTCTGCGCTCTGAGGGCGGGAGCCGGGTTGCGGCCAGGGTGTTCGGCATGATGGCCGGCGGGTTGATAATGGTCGTAGGCTACTTCGTGACGCAGGCCTACCTGCTCGGCCTGGGGGTGCTGCCCGCCCTCGCCGAGGTGTCCTACAACCTTGTCCAGGTCTCGGTCGGAACCGTCGCCGGTTTGGCGGCTTCGGTGGCCTTCGACCGCGCCCTGCCGGCTCGACCCCTGTGAGGGTTGGGAAGCTCTCTCCGGCCGAGCTGCGGAACCGGGTCTTTCCGTTTCTGGGGTATCGGCGCGACATCCTTGAGCACGCCGGGATCGGGCGCGACTGCGCGGTCATTGACTTCGGCGCCGAGGTCTGTGTTGCCACGAGCGATCCCATCACAGGCGCGAGTGAGCATCTCGGGCGACTCGCCGTGCACGTCGCGTGCAACGACCTGGCCGCCGCCGGCGCGGAGCCCGTGGGCCTGCTGCTGACCCTGCTGCTGGCAGGGGCCAGCGCGGAGGAGGATCTTGACAGGATCATGCGCGAAGCCGGCGCCGCGGCCCAGACCGTTGGGGTTGAGATCATGGGTGGGCATACGGAGGTGACGCCGGGATTGACCCGGCCGCTGGTCGTGAGCGCGGCCATCGGCCGGGCCCCGTCCGGCGGATTCGTGACCGCGGGCGGCGGCCGTCCCGGCGACGCGGTGATCCTAACCAAGGGGGCGGGTATCGAGGGTACGGCGGTCCTGGCCGCCGATCTGGCCGACCGCCTAAGACCGCTTGTAGGAGAGGCGACGCTTGATCGCGCCCGGAGGTTTCTCGACCTGATAAGCGTCGTGCCCGAGGGACGCGTGGGTGCCAGGTGCGGAGCGACAGCCATGCATGATGTGACCGAGGGCGGGGTGCTGAACGGGGTTTGGGAGCTGGCCGAGGCATCTGGATGTGGGGTCCGGCTGGAAGCCGATGCGGTTACGGTGCTCCCCGAGACCCGCCAGATCTGCGAGGTTCTCGGCGCCGACCCGTTGGGCCTGATCGGAAGCGGTGCCATGCTGATTGCCATTGCCGACCCCGGCCGGCTTCTGTCGGAGCTGGCGCAGGCGGGCATCGCCGCGGTGGTCGTCGGGCACCTGGAGCAGAGCGATCGCACGATCATCCGCGCGGGCAGGAGCCTGACGCTGGCGCCTCTCGACCGCGACGAGCTTTGGCGTATCCTGGAAGCGCCGTAACCCCGTGACGGACGCGCTGCTTCGCGCCATCGGCGCCGAGGGCGCGATTCTCGGCTGCGCTGTGATTGTCACCGGGGTTGTCGAGGAGGCGCGGCGGAGACACGGGACGCTTCCCACCGCGACGGCCGCGCTCGGACGGGCGCTGTCCGCGGTTGCGATGCTGAGTTCCGGGCTGAAGCCCCGCCAGAGCGTGATGCTCCGTATCTTGGGCGACGGACCGCTAGGGCCGGTGGTTGCCGACGGCACCGCCGATGGCGCGGTGCGAGGCTACGTTACGAATCCCATTGTGCACCTGCCGCCTACGGCCTCGAACAAGCTTGACGTGGGAGCCGCCGTGGGGAGATCGGGCACGATCCACGTGACGCGGGACCTGGGGCTGCGCGATACGTATCGGGGCAGCGTGCCGTTGGTCTCAGGCGAGGTGGGGGAGGACCTGGCCGCCTATCTGGTCGCCAGCGAGCAGGTTCCCTCGGCGGTTGCGGTGGGGGTCATGGTTGCGCCGAGCGGTGAGGTGCCGGCGGCCGGAGGGTGGATGCTCCAGGTGCTGCCTGGCGCGCCCGCGACGATTCCTGCCTTCCTGGAGGAACGCGTGCGCGCGCTGCAGCCGGTAACGCAGATGATCAGCTCAGGCGCGACGCCGCGGTCCAGAGAAGGTGGCGCGGGTCCTGACCGCGCTCGGCCGCTCGGAGAGCGATCGGCTGCTGCGCGAGCAGGGAATGGTGGAAGTGCGCTGTCGGTTTTGCGGGGAGCGTTACGAGCTTGGCGCGGATCAGATCGCGGAGGTGTTTGCCTCGCCCGCGCAGCCCGCGGGCGAGGACGGGGTGGTTACCTCACACGGCTGGCACGCCGCGACCTGAGGCAGGCCGTGCACACCTGAGCCCGCTTGTCGACCCCTTCCACCTTGATCCGCACCTTCTGGAGATTCGGCAGGAACCGGCGCCGCGTTCGCACATGCGAGTGGCTGAAGCTGCCTCCGGCTACCGGCCCCTTTCCGCAAACCGCGCAACGTCGCGCCATTACACACCTCTCTGGTTCGCATGCCGCATTTCGGCGTCTGGATGACGGCCGGATTCTAGCACAGGTCCATCAGGTCCGCAACCGTGCAAGGAGAGCCCTTCGGGGCGACGAACATGAAGCCAGACCCGCCGCGAGTTCGGGTCGGTGAGTGATGACCAGGCGCCACGTTGCTTCCCCCCGCCCACCAACCGCCGCCGCATCAGACCGCCGGCTGGGTCCGCACAACCCCGTGCAGTACCTGCGGGGTGTCGGGCCCTCCCGGGCAGCCCTGCTCTCCAGGCTGGGCATCAATACGGTGCATGACCTGCTCCTGCACCTTCCCCGACGCCATGAGGACCGGCGGAACCCAACGCCGCTTGGCCGGCTGACCGAGGGCGCCTATCAGGTGGCCATCGTGCGGGTCGAGCGCGTGCAGACGATCCGGACTCGGCGCGGTACCACGCTGGTCAGGGCAGGCGTGGTGGATGCTACCGGCGCCGCGCACGCGGTCTGGTTCAATCAGCCCTACCTCGGGCAGAGGCTCTACCGCGGCCGGCAGATCAGCCTATACGGGCGGGTCGAGCGGCTCGGCAGGGGGCTCCAGTTCGTGTCGCCGGAGGTTGAGGTGCTGGAGGCGGACGCGGATCCCTGGCAGGTCGGACGGCTGGTGCCCGTTTACCCCTCGACCGAGGGGTTGCCGCAGCGGGCGCTGCGATCGATCGTGCGCGCGGCGCTTGACGGATGCGCGGCCGAACTGCCGGAGCTTCTGCCCGAGGAGTTGCGCCGCCGCATGCACCTGCCCGACTTGCGCCAGGCGCTGTGGGCGGCACACTTTCCCGATGATGAGCAGGCGCAGGCCGCGGGCCGACGCCGGCTGGTTTTTGAGGAGCTGCTGGTCCTGCAACTCGGAATCCTGACACAGCGCCGCGCCCTGCACCTGACACCCAGGCGCGCCACGTACGGGCCGTTCGAGAGCGCGGTTTCCCATCTCCTGGCATCGCTGCCGTACGCGCTTACCAGTGCCCAGCAGCGCGTCATCGGCGAGGTACTGGCCGATATGCGGAAACAGGTGCCGATGAATCGGCTCCTGCACGGCGACGTGGGGTCCGGGAAGACCGTCGTTGCCGCCGCGGCGCTGCTGGCCTGCGTTGAGGGCGGCTGCCAGGGGGCGCTCATGGCTCCGACCGAGATCCTGGCCGGACAGCACTTCCTGACGATATCGCACCTGCTGGCGCCCCTGGAGGTGGGTGTGCACCTGCTGACCGGCAGCGTGGATGCCTCGGAGCGGGCGGCGGCGCTGGGTGCGTTGCGGCGCGGCGAACGTTGCGTGATAGTGGGCACGCACGCGCTGCTGGAGGAAGAGGTGATCTTCGATCGGTTGGGCCTGGCGGTTGTAGACGAGCAGCACCGGTTCGGGGTAATGCAACGATCGCGGTTGCGGCAGAAGGGTCCGGCTCCGGACGTCCTGGTCATGACCGCGACGCCCATCCCCCGCACCCTGACGCTCACTGTCTACGGTGACCTCGACGTCTCGGTGCTGGACGAGTTGCCCCCCGGCCGCCACCCGGTGAAGACCCTGGTTCGGCCCATCGCATCCAGGCCCGCGGCATACGCCTTCGTTCGCGATCAGGTGGCGGCGGGTCGGCAGGCCTTTGTGGTGTGCCCGCTGATCGAGGAGTCGGAGGCCGTGCAGGTGCGATCGGCCATCGAGCTGGCGCGCGAGCTGTCGGCGGGGCCGCTCGCCGGCATTCGGCTGGACGTGTTGCACGGCCGCCTTTCTCCCTCCCAGCGGGAGGAGCGGATGGAGGCGCTCCGTGCCGGCGCGATTGACGTACTGGTGGCCACCACGGTGATCGAGGTGGGGATTGACATTCCCAACGCCTCGATCATGATCATCGAGGACGCGGACCGCTACGGGCTGGCTCAACTCCACCAGCTGCGCGGTAGGGTGGGCCGCGGTCCTGAGCGCTCCTACTGCGTACTGATCGCAGACCCGGCGACGGAGGTGGGCCAGCGCCGCCTTGAGGTCATGCGCTCCACCAACGATGGGTTCCGGATCGCCCAGGAGGACCTCAAGCTGCGCGGGCCTGGGGAGGTTATGGGCGTCCGCCAGCACGGTCTGGGCGGGTTGCGGGTGGCGGACCTGATAGGAGATCTCCCCCTGCTGGAGGAAGCCCGGAGGGGGGCTGAGGCGCTCTTGCGCGACGACCCCGATCTTGCTTCTCCTGAGGTAGGGGGGCTGGGTGAGGCAGCGCGCCGCCTGGCGGCGGCGCGCGC